>CAZNMC010000044.1:0-17421 GCA_964574285.1 uncultured Sangeribacter sp.
ACTGCTCTTTAGAGAATGAAAATCTCTCGTCCTAACCGATAGACGAATGGGCCGGAGGTGATATGCGCATTACGTGGAGCGCATTTTGCGAGTGCAAAGTTACAAGGCTTTTTTGATTCTTCCAAATTTTTTTTTGATTTTTCATATTTTTCTTTTGTAAAAGCACTTGAATGGGGTGTTTTTTTCGATTTTTCGGGTTTCGGAGCGGGTTTTGGAGCGAATTTTTATGTATCTTTGCAGATATCGCTTTTTTTGCGAATGGAAAAATAATAATTAGGATGAAGGTCTATTGCAAGAATCTTGAGCGTTATTTGGCTGTAGCAGGGGGGGAGACGCTTAGTGAAATCTATTCGGGGGTGTCGTCGGAAATTGGTTTTACGCCGGTGTGCGCGTTGGTCAATAATAAGGCGGAAGATCTGTCGTTTTCGGTTTTCGGGCCGAAGATGGTGGAGTTTTTGGGAGCGGATTCGCAGACGGGTCAGCGTGTGGTGGTTCGCACTCTTTGCATGATGCTTTATAAGTGCGTGACTGAGCTATTCCCGGGGAAGCGTTTGCGGATTGAACATAGCATCTCGCACGGCTATTATTGTCGGCTGCTGCATGGTGACGGTTCGGAGGCGGAAGTTTCGGCAGAGGATGTCAGAGTTTTGGAGGAAGAGATGCATCGACTGGCGGCGTCGGACAAACCGATAGTCCGGGAGGAACGGCTGACGAAAGATGTGATAGATATTTTCCGAGAGCAGGGATTGGATGAGAAGGTGCTTCTTTTGGAGACGGTCCACGATTTATATACGGTTTATTATACGCTTGAAGGGCTTGCGGACAGTTATTATGGTCCTTTGGCGATCCGGACGGGATTAGCGGGTGCGTTTGCATTGACAGCGTACAAGAGGGGCTTTTTGCTATTGAGTGCGGATCCGGGCTCTCCTACGCGTGCGGCGACTCCGGTTGCACAGGAAAAGATGTATAAGGCTTTCACGGATTATCTGGAGTTTAACGAAGTCATCCGTTTAAGCACGGTCGGGGAGCTGAACCGGGCCGTCAGGCGGAAAGAGTCGGCCTTTCTGATTAACGTAGCGGAGGTGATGCACACGAAGATTTTGGGCCGCATCAGTGATGAAATAGCACGTCGGCATAGGGAAAAGGGATTGAAGGTGGTCCTGATAGCGGGTCCGTCTTCGTCGGGGAAGACTACGACGACGAAGCGTCTGGCTGTACAGTTGATGACTAATCTTCTGTCGCCGAAGATGATTTCGCTGGATGATTATTTTGTGGATCGGGATCGGACGCCACGCGATTCGTCGGGGGATTACGATTATGAGCATCTTGAGGCGCTTGATCTTGAAAGGCTGAATTCCGATCTATGCCGGTTGCTGGCCGGGGAAGAGATAAATCTGCCGACCTACAGTTTTGAGTATGGGAAGCGTATCGAGCGTGAGCGACCGATGCGTCTTGGGGAGCGGGAAATCTTATTGATAGAGGGAATCCATGGTTTGAATCCGGCTCTGACACCATCTATACCGAAGGATTCGGTTTTCAAGATGTATGTATCGGCGTTGTCGACCCTTCGGATTGACGATCACAATTGGATTTCGACGACCGACACGCGTTTGCTACGTAGGATAGTGCGCGACAATAAGTATCGTCACACCTCGGCCTTCGAGACGTTGCGCCGGTGGCCGAGTGTCCGTCGAGGGGAGGAGCGGTGGATATTTCCCTATCAGGAAAATGCGGATGCGACTTTCAATTCCTCATTGATTTTTGAATTGGGTGTGATGAAGAAATATGCGGAGCCGTTGCTTCACGAGGTTCCTCACGACACACCTCAATATGCGGATGCGTACAGGCTGATGCGACTCTTGAGCTATTGCGACGAGATTGACGCGTCGCAAATCCCGTCGACCTCACTTCTGCGTGAATTTCTCGGCGGCTCCTCATTCAAGTATTGACAGGCAACAACCCTCACTGACCCAGACAGACCATGAAGGATTTTTCCGACTACGACATCGATCGCATCAAGGAATTGTATGACCGGAACGACACATCGGCTGCCCGCGAAGAGCTGCGGGAGCTTCACCCGGCTGACATAGCGGAGCTGTTTCGCTCGCTCAATCTAAAGGAAGCGGAATGGCTGTTCAATCTCATCGACGACAAGGAGCAGAAAGCCGATGTGTTGATGGAGCTTGACGAGGAAGACCGCAAGAAGTTGCTGGAGGGGATGGATCCGGAGCAAATCGGACATTTCATCGATCTACTGAACACCGACGACGCGGTCGACCTTATCCAGGAGCTTGACAAGGAGGACCGGGAGGAGGTGATTCAGCATATCGACGATATGGAGCAGGCCGGGGACATCGTGGATCTTCTGCAATATGATGAGGACACTGCGGGCGGCCTGATGGGCACGGAGCTGATCGAGGTCAATGAGAATCTTTCGATGCCAGACTGTCTGAAGGAAATGCGGCGTCAGGCAGAGGATCTGGACGACATCTATTATGTCTATGTGGTTGACGACGAAGGGCGTCTCAAGGGAGTTCTACCGCTGAAGAAGATGATAACCCATCCGTCGGTGTCGAAAATCAAGCACGTGATGGAGACGGATCCGGTATCGGTCCACGTTGACACCCCGATCGACGATGTAGCGATTGACTTTGAGAAATATGACCTTGTAGCGATGCCGGTAGTGGACAGTATCGGACGGCTTGTGGGTCAAATCACGGTGGACGACGTGATGGACCAGGTGCGTGAGCAAAGTGAACGCGACTATCAGCTGGCATCCGGTATATCGAGCGATGTGGATGCCGACGACTCGATTTTTGCCCAGACGAAGGCGCGTCTGCCGTGGCTTCTTATCGGAATAATCGGAGGGATAGTGAATTCGTTGATATTGGGTGGGTTTGAAGCTCAGATCGCGATGGTGACGGCGTTGGCCATATTCATTCCTCTGATAGGAGGGACGGGGGGCAACGTTGGAGTTCAAGCGTCGGCGATAGTGGTTCAGGGTCTGGCCAACGGGCGCCTGGATCTGAGCGGCGCCTGGAAGCAAGTAGGGCGGTCGGTGCTGATAGCCCTGCTGAACGCGGTTGTGATCTCGGTAGTGGTGTTCATCTATTGTTTTTTCACCCAGCCCGGGGACTACGCGGTGATGTGGGCGGTCTCGGTTTCTCTTTTTGCTGTGGTGATTTTCGCGACAGTGTTCGGGACGTTGGTACCGCTGACTCTGGAAAAGCTCAAAGTCAACCCGGCGTTGGCTACGGGTCCTTTTATTCAAATCACCAACGATGTGGTGGGATTGCTGATCTATGTTGGGATGGCGACGTGGATGCTTTCCATTTTTCCTCACTGAAATATTGAATCTTTCACAGGCAGCGCATGGCTAAAATCACTGAAACCCCCCTGATGAAACAATACATCGAGATGAAGAAACAACATCCCGATGCCATACTTCTTTTTCGCGTAGGCGATTTCTATGAGACATTTTCCGAGGATGCGATTGAGGCGAGTGAAATTTTGGGAATCACCCTCACCCGACGCGCAAACGGAGCAGCCAAGTATGTGGAACTGGCAGGATTCCCGCATCACGCGCTCGACACTTATCTTCCGAAGCTTGTCAGAGCCGGGAAGCGGGTTGCCATCTGCGAACAGCTGGAAGATCCCAAGCTGACCAAGAAGCTGGTCAAGCGGGGAATAACGGAGCTTGTGACACCGGGGGTGAACACTTCGGAGACAATTCTGTCGCGACGGGAAAATAATTTTCTTGGTGGCATCTACGAAGGGAAACACTTCTGGGGAGTGGCTTTTCTTGACATTTCGACGGGGGAATTTCTCTGCGCGCGAGGAAGCGCGGAGTATATCGAGAAACTGATTTCGAACATCGCTCCGAAGGAAATGCTACGCATGGCCGGGACGCGTGGGAAGTATGAACAGACTGTGGGGTATCGGTGTCCGGTTTTTGAGCTCGATGATTGGGTGTACACGCTTTCTGCAGCTGAAGAACGGCTGACCAAACATTTCCACACGGCGGGGTTGAAGGGCTTCGGAGTAGCGGATATGCCGGAAGCGGTGATTGCGGCCGGAAGTCTGCTGCATTATCTGGATCTGACGCACCATCGTGACATCTCCCACATCACGTCACTGAGCCGAATCGAAGAAGAGAAGTTTGTAAGGCTGGACCGGTTTACAATCCGCAATCTGGAGCTGGTGGAACCGATGACGCCTGAAGGGAAGAGCCTTGTGGATATCATCGACAAGACGTCGACACCAATGGGAGCGCGTCTTTTACGCCGGAATCTCCTTTTTCCTCTTCTGGACATAGAAGCTATCAACCGTCGGCTGGATATCGTGGAGTATTTCTTCCGGGATCCAGATTGCCGCGAGAGGACCTTGAGCGCTCTCCAACCTATGGGAGATCTGGAACGGCTTGTCTCTAAAGTGGCGACCCGGCGCTGCGGTCCGCGCGACCTTTTGCAACTCAAAGATTCTCTCCGATGTGGCACCCAGCTCCGTAGAGCACTTGAAACCACAGACTCAGAACCGCTGAAGAATCTGGCGGCCACGATGGTCGATTGTTCGGTCTATGCGGACACGATAGAATCGACAATAGCCGCGGATGCACCGGCTCTTCTCTCGAAGGGGGGAGCGATCGCTTCCGGAGTGGATGCGGAGCTGGATTCCCTGAGGTCGATCGCATCGCAAGGGAAGGGGGCACTGGATGCCATCCTGGCGCGCGAAACGGAGGCCACCGGCATTCCATCGCTCAAAATCGGATTCAACAATGTCTTCGGCTATTATATCGAGGTCCGGAACACCCACAAGGAGAAAGTGCCGGGAGACTGGATACGCAAACAAACGCTGGTGAACGCGGAACGCTATATCACACCCGAGCTGAAGGAGTATGAAGAAAAAATACTTGGGGCTCAAGACCGCATAGCTGAAGCGGAAACGCGCATTTTCAATCAGCTGGTTGAAGCTCTCAGCCACTCAATCGCGCCGATGCAAACGCTGGCCTCAGCGGCTGCGAAGGCGGATACCCTTCTCTCTTTCGCCATCGCTTCGGAGGAATACAAGTATGTAAGGCCGAAAATCGACCTTTCCCTTTCCCTGGATATCACAGAGGGTCGCCACCCGGTCATCGAGCGTCGTCTTCCTCCCGGAGAGCCTTATGTCAGCAACTCGGTGCATCTTGACAGCGATTCGCGCCAAATCATGATGATAACGGGTCCGAACATGAGCGGTAAATCGGCACTGTTGCGACAGACGGCCCTAATAGTGTTGCTGGCTCAAATCGGTTGTTTTGTACCGGCGGAAGCAGCCACAATCGGGATTGTGGATAAGATATTCACCCGGGTCGGGGCATCTGACAATATTTCTCAGGGGGAGTCGACTTTCATGGTCGAGATGAATGAGGCTGCAGCCATCCTCAATAATCTTTCGCCACGCTCGCTGGTGTTATTCGATGAACTGGGTCGGGGCACCTCGACCTACGATGGCATCTCAATCGCCTGGGCCATAGTGGAGTATATCCATGAGAACGGTGTAGTCCGGCCTAAAACGCTCTTCGCCACACATTATCATGAACTCAATGAGATGGAGAAGAATTTCCGACGAATCGTCAATTGCAATGTGTCGGTCAAGGAGATAGACGGGAAGGTGGTCTTCCTGCGGAAACTGGAGCCTGGAGGGACAGCTCACAGCTTCGGAATTCATGTGGCTCAACTGGCTGGGATGCCCCCGTCGATTGTAGCACGCGCGGGGCAGGTGCTGAAGCAACTTGAGGCTTCCTCCACGCGGGAGGTTGGCGGGGAAGAAGGGTCGAGCCATCCGACGGTCAGCAAGGCGAATGTGGAGGAAATAGGGAAAACGCGTGAAGGCTATCAGCTCTCATTTTTTCAGCTGGACGATCCGCTTCTGACGCAAGTGCGCGACAAGATTCTGACGGTCGATGTTGACAATCTGACGCCTCTTCAGGCGTTGACGTTGCTCAGCGATCTGAAAGGACTTCTCCGGGGAAATTGAGAGTAGGGGAGGTCAGCAGGAGAGGATTTGGCGGACTTTGGTGACAATTGCAGCGGGAGGGATTCCGTTCAGGCAATGGTAGTCGCCGCGACGACAGGGTTTGTCGCCGAATACGGAGCAAGGGCGGCAGCTCATGTCGAGCTGGACGGCATTATCTGTTTTTTGGCCGAATCCCATGAATCCGGCAAATGGATGTGTGGCACCCCACACAGAGACTACGGGGCAACCGACCAGGGATGCAAAGTGCATGTTGGCTGAATCCATCGAGACCATGAGATCGCAGTCGGCCAGGAGCCGAAGTTCGGCGGGCAATCCCAGTTGGATTGAAGCGAGGTCGATGATACGGGGATTATTATCAGCCCATCGGGACAGGATTTTTTTTTCGTTTTCACCGGCACCGAAGAGGAATATTTTGGCGTCGGGGATGTCGAGCAGACCGTCTATGACCTGGCGCATCAGCTCAGGGGGGTAGATTTTCCCGCGATGCCGGGCGAATGGGGCAATCGCAATCCATTTCTGATGAGGTAGCTTTGGAGCGGATGCTTTAGCGTAGATCGCCGGGTCGGAGATGTGATGGTCGAAGACGGAATGGAAAAGGGGTTTGAACCGGAATCCGGCGCGGCGGAATGTGTCGGCATATCTTTCGGCGCTGGAGGGTAACTGGAGGAGGATTTTATGGCTTGGGCGAGTAAGTTCTTTTTTTTCTTTCCGGCCTTTTCTGATTGTGGTGACTTTTGCTCCTGAAAGGCGGAAGAATGCGCTCAGAATACGAGACCGTATCACGTCGTGAAGGTCGACGACGTGGTGGATGTCGTATTCTGTTTTGATGTGGCGATACAGGCGGTGCAATCCTGCCAAGCCTTTATACTGATTGAGGTCGACTCCGATTACGGTGAGGTTTTCGGGCGCGTTGATAAAGAGACTGGCGGGGAACCGGCGAGTCAGGAAGATGAAGCGGACCGAAGGATTGGCACGACAGAGATCGAAGACAACGGGGAGAGCGAGCGCAATGTCGCCAAGTGCGGAGAATCGGATGCAGAGGACGTTGCGGTTGTCTTCGGAAGAGTTCATTTTTTATATAGGACGGGGTTAGTGGAGGGGTCGTTGTACATTTTCATCTGTCGGTAGACCTTCATGAATTTTCGGCCGTCGCGGATGTCGTCGAGCAGGGTATCGATTGCATCGGTGAGGTCATTCTGCTGCTCAAGGAGGATGTCGAGTTTTGCCTGGCAGTTAGCGATGTGTTCGGGAGAGGCATCGGGGCGCTGAGTCTGCTCGCACATGTGCCAGATTTTGAGAGCGAGGATTGAGAGACGGTCGAGGGCCCAGGCTGGGGATTCGGTGTTGATGGTGGCATCGGGGAGGGGCTTGACGTCGCGGTATTTTTCGCGGAGGAATGTATCCATTTCTTCGACCATGTCGGTTCGGTCTTGGTTTGAGCGGTCGATACGGCGTTTGAGAGCGAGGGCGTCGAGGGGGTCAATCTGCGGGTCGCGGATTATGTCTTCGAGATGCCACTGCACGGCGTCGATCCAGCATTTGGCATAAAGGATTGCTTCGGGAGAGCCGTCGGGGAATGGGTTTGCGATCGGGAAATCTATATTGTCGTGGCTGTGATAGTCAGCGACGGTGCGGTCGAATATCTCGCGGGCGTTTTGAGCGAATTTCATGATGAAGGGGATTTGAGTGTGGAATTATGGATGGAGAAGGGATTCTCGGGCGTAAAGTTAGCAAAAATTACGGTGTCGGCCAAATGGGGTAATTCAACGTTCGAGGAGCCGGGCGGCGTTGGGGCCGACAATTGCTTCGAGGGCCTGTCGGGCAGATGTGATTCCGCCTTGGGCGGCTATCTGGTACCAATATGCGGCATTGACGTTGGCGTTTTGGTCTGCATCTTCAGGGCTGTCGAGGATGTCGGTCAGAGCGTCGGGGAAAATGTCGAGCATTTCGGCCAGAATGTATGCTGCGGGTGGATAGCCGTCTTTTGCGGATCGATAGAAGGAGAGAGTGGAGCTCCGATAGTCGTATGGGACTCCTCTTCCCAGGGCGTAGGCTTCTCCGAGCAGAGCATAAGCCCGTGGGGAGCCTTTTTCGGCAGCGACACGGAACAGAGCGACGCCACACCGTGGGGCATTGCCTTGGGTGAAGTAGTGGATTCCGAGTGAGAGGGCAGAGTCGGCGGGGAGTTGGGACCAATATGGCTGCATCAGGCGCTGGAGAGGGAGATCGGCAGCCCGATAGCCTTCCTGAAGAGCGCGGGAATACAGGTCAGCGGCTTTGAGGGTGTCGGGTTTGATGGAGTCAGCCCCGTTTGAGTAGATAGAGGCGAGATGGACCATGGCAACAGGTAGGCCGGCATCGGAGGCTTTTTCGAGCCAATATACGGCTTTAGGGATGTCGCGATAGACACCGTTACCTTCGGCTAAAAGCCAACCGAGATTTGCGGCTCCTTTTGGGTCACCTTTGAGGGCTGCCTGCTCAATTAGCTGAAGTCCTTTTGCCTTGTCAGAGGGGACTCCGTCGCCGTTGTAGTATTTGAATCCATAGTAGTTCAGCGCGGGGGAGTATCCGTCGGAGGCTGCTCTACGGAGCAATGAGATTGATTTAGCGGAGTCGGGCAGGATTGGGCCGTAGCCGCGTTCCAGGACATTTGAGAGGTCGAAGATTGCTTTAGCATCTCCGGAGTCGGCGCGAGCCTGCAGACGGTCGAATGAAGCCAAGAGGGCGGAATCGGGGCGATTTGGGGTCGTGGCTTGCGGCTGGAGGGGAGATGAAGCCAATGCGAGGGAAGAAAGGATTGAGATGAGCAGAGGTATCATTTGGGTGAGAGTGTAATTAGAGGCACGAGCATTTCCTGGAGTGAAATGCCTCCATGTTGGAAAGTGCCGGTGTAGTATTGAACGTAGTAGTTGTAGTTATTCGGATAAGAGAAGAAATCTTCGTTGCAGGCGTAGATGAATGTGGAGGAAATGTTTGGGGCAGGCAGGCCGAACTTTTTTGGGTTGTGCATTTCGTAGACCTGCTTTGGATTGTAGTTTAGATTTTTACCGACTTTGTATCGGAGATTAGTGTTTGTGTTCCGGTCACCGACGACTTTGATTGGGTTGTCGACGCGGATAGTGCCGTGGTCGGTAGTTATAATGACTTTGTATCCCATTTCGGAGATACGGCGGAAAATGTCGAGGGTTGATGAGTGGCGAAACCAGGATTCGGTGAGGGACCGGTAAGCGGCGTCGGAGCTTGCCAATTCACGAATCATTTTTGATTCGGTACGGGCGTGGGAGAGCATATCGATGAAATTGAGGACGACGACGTTCAGAGGATTTTCGCGGAGGGAGTTGATTGTCCGCAAGAATTTTTCACCGGCGCCGGAGTCGTTGAGCTTCGAGTATGAGAAACGGTCTTTCCGGCGGTATCGGTCGAGCTGTGTCTGAATGAGTTCTGCTTCGTGGATGTTGAGCCCTTCGTCTTCGTCTTCGTCGACCCATAGTTTTGGATACAACTCCTGGATTTTGAGTGGCATGAGGCCGGAGAAGATGGCGTTTCGGGCATATTGGGTAGAGGTTGGGAGGATGGTGGTGTATAGCTCTTCGCTAACATTAAACCACTCGGAGAGAAGGGGTTGGACCATTTTCCACTGGTCGAGCCGGAAATTATCGATAAGGATGAAGAAAATTTTTTCGCCCTGGTCGAGTAGAGGAAACACACGTTTTTTGAATATTTCGTGGCTCATCAGGGGATGGGATTCGGTTGTGACCCAATCTTCGTAGTTACGTTTGACGAATTTGCAGAAACCGGCGTTGGCCTCCCGTTTTTGCATCCGGAGCATTTCGTCCATCGAGCTGTCGGTTGCTTCGAGCTTAAGCTCCCAAAAGACGAGCTGCCGATAGACTTCCATCCACTTTTCGATAGAGTCGGCATCGTTGATTAAAGCGGTAATGCGCTGAAATTCCTGTTGATAGTCGGAAGTAGCCTGTTCGGCGACGAGTCGGCCGGAATTTAAATTTTTATTGATTGAGAACCAGATTTGATTAGGATTGACGGGTTTGATCAGATAGTCGGCGATCTGATTTCCGATAGCCTGCGTCATAATGTTTTCCTCTTCGGACTTGGTAATCATTATGACAGGAATCTGGGGATGGGTCTGATTGATTCGTGCGAGCGTTTCCAATCCGGTGAGCCCGGGCATATTTTCATCAAGGAGAATGAGTGCGACCGGTTCCCGATCGAGCAAGTCGAGAGCGTCGGGACCGTTGTTAGCGGTGCAGACATCGAAACCTTTGGCTTTCAAAAAAAGGATATGTGGCTTGAGAAGGTCGATTTCATCATCGACCCATAGAATTTTGTCCATTCGCGGTCGGTTTTTTGCAAAGATACGAAAGCGGCACGAAAGTTGCAAGTTCCGTGCCGGATTTGGTTAAAGAGAAAGAGGGTGTAAGAGCGGGCTCATTCGGCGAGGGCTTCAAAGTAGCAGTCGGCGATGGCGAGCCATTCTTCAAGTGTGCCTTGCTGTGTGAAACCTTTACGGGCGTCGGGGTCTCCGAGATGTTCCTGGGCCTTTGCGGGGGTGAGGGTGACGACTGTAGGACGCACCTCTACACCGGGCTCGTAGAATTCATCGACGCTGACGTCCGAGCGGTCTTCTTCGATGAGATAAAGCTGACCGTTGCAGGCATATAGTCCAGTTATTCGGGCGACGCGTGTTTTATCTTTCTGGGCTGAATGGTGGACGATTTCGGGGATGTAGTGAAAACCGGCCGTCTGGAGATTCCAGATGATCGCGCCTATGTTACGGTCGGCCATGTTGGCGGCCAATTCTTGCTTGGCGTTGGCAAGCAATTGGTTGACGGAATTACGATAAGTTTTTGTGTTTTCCATAATATATGTGTTTTAGTTTCTATATATACTACGTTGTTTGGCCCCGGAAAGTTCAATGAAATTCATTCATGCGTTTTTCCCAATAATCCCTGAGAGCAGCCCAGTTGCAGACACCGTTTGTGGCTCCGGGGAGCAGATCGATTTGGCGTCCGTTGAGAAGGCTGAAGACGCATATCTCACCCGAAGGGGTTTTGCAGAAGATGAGCTGGAGGTTTGCAGCCAAAGGGCTGACAAATGAGTCGTTCCAGGATTGAGCCAAAGTGGCGGGAGTGGCATCGGGGGCGACGATGCATCCGGGGATTCCCATCAGAGAAAAGAGAGGCATGATTGTTTCGGCATGTCCGAAGCGAAATTCACCTTTGACAATGGGTTGATTTTCGGCTGACGGTAAAGCTGCATCGGCAGAATCGATAATCTGCCGCAAAAGGGGACGTGCAGCTTTAGCCGGCAGGGTGCTCCATGGAGTAGCAGTGCGGCGTAAGGCATGCTCAAGATTAGCGACCAAGTAGCAGGCACGGTATTCTTCGGGACTCATAAAGCGAAAGACATCGTCATCCATTCCGGCAGCGGGGAGTGCTTGCAAGACCCCATACATCCACATGGTGATTTGCTGAAGCTCGGTGTCGGATAGGGGTTCGAAACCTACGGAAAGGCGTCGGGCGGGGGCCGTCGGGACGGTGGCGGCAAAATATTCATCGTATATTTTTTTCCAATCGCCGTTTTTGAGAAAGTCCGCATAGGCTTTGTCGGTGGTGAAAAAGCGGAGTAAAGAATTGTAGGCAGGGCCGGAGGAAGCGGATATCTGAAGAGTGGGATTGGCGGCACTCAGTTCTTCGCAAAAACTATACATGGAAGCGACACACCTTGGGACATAGGAACTGATAGCTAAAATGTTACCCTCTTTGAAAAAGCCCGGCAGCAGAGTGTTGAGCCGGCGAGCGACTTCGCGTTGCTCGGCCCGACCGATGGAATCTAAGGCACCCCATCGGCCGGCGGTGTGGCTGACAACCCGATTTATCAGGGAGCGCATGGCCTCTCCGGTATTGGTGAGCGAGGAAACTTCGTCCATAGCTTTCCGGAGCTGACCTATTTTCTCGGGGGATGAGAGAAAGCGGGCGCCGTGTCGGCCAATATGGCTGACAAAAATCGGCGTCAGTGTGTCGGGGAGTGAGGGTTTTAGTTCGGGGAACTGCAATGGCATCATGGTTCCTTCATTTGTCGGCGCATAGAAGTCGGGCATTCCGACGGGGAGCTGGCATCGTGCAGCCAGCGCAGCGGCGCAACAAGCCAATAGGAGGATTATCTTTCTTAGCATATATTACTAATTTATAATACGTTACACAAATCGGTCGGCAGCTAATTTTTCCAAAAGAGGAATTATCTCTTCTGTAGGGCCATCGGCCAGTATCTGTCCACGGTCGACCAAAATGGAACGAGGACATAGCTCCCGGGCGAGCGAAAAGTCGTGGGTGGCTATCAAACAAGTGTGCATAAAATCCTTGATGATAGCGGTGACGCGTTTTTTTGCCAAAGCGTCTAACTCGGCTGTGGGCTCGTCCATGACTAAAATGTCGGGCTCCATAGATAGAATTGTGGCCAAGGCGACACTCTTCTTCTGCCCACCGGATAGTTGAAATGGTGTTCGCTTTTCCAGTCCGGTTGTTCCGGTACGCTCCATTGCTGCTTTGACCCGTCGGCTCACTTCGGGGCGCTCGAGGCCCATATTCATGGGACCAAAAGCGATGTCTTCCTCTACGGTAGGCATAAAGAGCTGGTCGTCGGGATTTTGGAAAAGCATTCCGACAGCCCGACGGACTCCGGGCGCGGTCTTTTTCGTGACTGGAATTCCACCTACGTTCACTTCTCCGGAATCAGGGAGAAGGAGTCCGTTTGTGGAAAGCAAAATAGTGGATTTACCGGCGCCGTTTAGCCCCAGGAGGGCAACTTTTTCACCGTGGTTTATACGGAAGCTGACACCCCGCAGTGCCTCGACTCCATTGGGATAGCTATATCTGACATCGGAAAACTGAATGTAGTGATGACTCATGTCAAATAAGAAAATTTGATTTTACGAAAAAAACAGCGATAGATTGAGAAAACGCAGCACAGCAAAGGCTGCGGTGCATCCGAGTAGGGTCAGCGTGTCGGGCCAGCCCCACTTTCTGGTTTCATTGGAAAATCGGGGCAATGAACCGTTGAACCCACGAGCAAGCATCGCACGGTGGATTTTTTCGGCCCGGTCGACAGTGCGCAAAAACAATTGACCGCAAAAGGCGCCCCAGATGGTCAGGGAGAAATGTCGCTTTGCGTAGCCTCTTGCCCGACGAGCGCGTGTCATGTTCAAGCTTTCTTCGAGCAAGACGGAGAGATAGCGGTAGACCATCAGGAGCTGAGTGCATAAAAAGGATGGCATGCCGATAGATCTCAGACTGCGACACAGGCCGACAAAGCCGGTCTGCCGAATCAAGAGAAGTAAAGCCTGGACAGAGAGAAGGGTCCTGACGATAATCGAGATATAGGAAATCCAGCCCTGACTGATGTTGAGTCCGTAGACGCTCAGAGCAGTCTGGCGGTCGTAAATGGGATTGAAAAGGCCGATAAGGAGGGCGAAGGGCAAGGCTGTCAGACTCAGCAGAAATATCCGGGAGAAAGCGACCCCGACAGCTGCGGCCATGATTATCGGATAAAGAGCAAACCAAAGCAACATCCCCAGCGCATCGGTCGGCACGGACAACATGGCGACCAAGTAGAGCAGAGTCACGGCAAAAAAACATAGCGGATGGAGGGTTCGTGTCCCCTCCTCTCCGCTCTGCATTGTGCGCAGAAGGGTAATTGTCTTCTCAAGTTTGCTCACCCTTCGTTTTAATTTTTTATTTGCTCACCCACAGGTTTGTGGCGACGCGAGCGGGTCAGTATACCGGTTATTGCCCACACAAGAATCAATACCATTACGGCACCGACAATTCCGGAGAGGGAGTTGTCGTAGTCGGGCATTAGGGAAGTGGCCTGTTGGGCTTTGGCGGCTCCGATTGAAAGAGCCGAGACATGCTGCTGAGCCAGGTCGGTGGTGCCGGTCAATCGGAAAATAGACCACTCCAGTCCGTCGGGATCAGAGGAGGCCAAAAAGGCGAGTCCACCGGCTATCACAAGTGCTGCGACGGCAAAGGCAATCACAGTTCCCTTCAGTTTCCGACCCGATTCAGCTTGTGCGGATTGGGGGATAAGTAAAGCGGGGCGGGTGTGCTCTACAAAAAGGAGCACTGCCCCGGTAGCCAGGCCTTCGCCAAGACCAATGGCCAAATGAATTCCTGTCATCAACAGGAAGAATTTAGCTGCGGGAAGGGCAGTGATTCCGGAGAACACTGTCTCCAATGTGACCATACAAGCCCCCAGTTCCAAACCTATCACACAGGCCAAGACGCTTACACCCATCACTTTCCAACCTTTTGCGGGGAATCGGAGCAACGGTCTGAAAATAAGTGGATAAGCCACGAGAGTAGTCATGGCACCCATGTTTAGAATGTTGCATCCGAGAGCCATCAGGCCACCATCGGCAAACACCAGGCACTGAATAATCAGCACCGACGCCAGGGTCAGAAACCCGGCCCAGGGCCCGAGGAGAGCGGCAAGAAGCACACCGCCGACGATGTGGCCCGAGCTTCCGGTTCCTGGGATGGAGAAATTGACCATTTGAGCTGCAAAAATGAAAGCGCCCATCACCCCCATGAGAGGAACGAGATTCTCTTTGGACTGTTTGCGGAGCCGGGTGGCGGCTACAACGAGAAGGAGTGCGGCAGCCGCATCGGCGGCTAATGCAACGGGCGCGGACAAGAGCGCGTCAGACATGTGCATAGACTAAAGGCTTTTGGAATAAGATTTATATTATTTTTTATTGTTCGAGTGTAAAAATCCGGTGGATTGAAGGCTTATTTACCGGTTCGCCGGCGAATAGCTTCGGTCTCCTTTTCAAATCCGGGCTTGCCTAGAAGCGCAAACATATTTTTCTTGTAAGCTTCGACTCCGGGCTGGTCGAAGGGATTGACACCGAGCATATATCCACTTACTCCGCAGGCTTTTTCAAAGAAATAGATGAGTTGACCCAGGGTGTATTCATCCAAAGCATGGAGCTCAATGCGGACCACGGGGACGCCACCATCTTCGTGGGCTAGACAAGTGCCGAGTTCAGCCATTTTATTCACCTCGTCGACACGTTTTCCGGCGAGATAGTTGATGCCGTCCAAGTTCTGAGCGTCAGAAGGGATTCGCTGAGTAATGGCGGGTTCTTTAACGCTGATGACGGTCTCAAAGATTGTGCGCTCACCCTGCTGAATCCATTGGCCCATCGAGTGGAGGTCTGTGGTGAAGTCGACGGCAGCCGGGAAAATACCTTTGTTATCCTTTCCTTCGCTTTCGCCGTAGAGTTGTTTCCACCATTCGGAGAAATAATGCAATTTGGGGTTGAAGTTAACCAGGAGTTCTATTTTCTTACCGCTCTGGTAGAGGGCGTTGCGGATGGCGGCGTAGACCTGGACGGGATTTTGGGGATCGGGATGGTCGGTGGTGCGCTCCATGTCGGCAGCTCCGGCCATCAGCTTACGGATGTCGAATCCGGCAACGGCAATGGGAAGGAGCCCTACGGGGGAGAGGACTGAGAAACGACCCCCTACATTGTCGGGAATGATGAAAGTCTTGTAGCCCTGTTGAGTTGCCAAAGTGCGGAGAGCGCCTTTTTTCTCGTCGGTGATGGCGACGATCAAATCTTTGGCTTTGTCAGCACCTGCTTGCTCTTCCAGGAGTTCCTTGAGGATTCGGAAAGCGATTGCAGGCTCGGTGGTGGTGCCGGACTTAGAAATAACGATGATACCAAACTTTTTGCCGGTCAGGAGTTTTTTGAGTTCGGCGATGTATTCCTCACCGATGTTTTGGCCTGCGAAGAGGACTTTGGGGCGCTTTGGCATGGGATCGTAGTAGTCGGCGAAATTATCTGAGAGGGCAGAGATGACCGCCTTGGCTCCGAGATAAGAGCCACCGATACCGACGCACACCACGAAGTCACATTCCTCCTGAAGGCGGGCGGCTGTAGATTCGATGTCGGCAATGAGTGTTTCGGGCGTAGAACTCGGGAGTCGGAGCCAACCCAAAAAATCCGCACCGGGACCAGTTCCGTTTTCGAGAGTAGTCAGAGCTTCCACCGACTTAGGGAGGAGCGATTCATATTTTTCTTTACCTGCGAAATAGACAGCGTGTTGGATGTCGAGAGCTATTGTTTTCATGTGTTTATATTTTTTCAGTTTAAATTTCCCTATTTTATCTTTTTTATCTCTTATACCTTAAATATAAAATGCGCTCCGCTCTCGGAAAGTTCGCACCAAAGTCGCTTTCTGCAGAGCGGAGCCGCATATTTTTGATTTTTTCGCTTTAATTATTCGAGTACGGTGGTTATCTGACGTATGGCTCGGCGTGGAGTCACACCCTGATATAAGATTGAGTACATACACTCCATGATTGGCATCTCGACGGATTGCACTTTGTTGATCTGGTGCATGCAGCGGGTGCCGTAGTATCCCTCGGCGACCATTTCCATTTCCATCATAGCGGCTTTGACGCTATATCCTTTGCCGATCATGGAGCCGAAATTGTGGTTTCGGGAAAACCGGCTGTAAGCGGTCACGAGCAGGTCGCCCAGGTAAGCAGAGAGGCAGATGTCGCGATTTTCCATGGGGGAGACTTTGTCGATAAACCGGCGCATCTCGCGTGCGGCATTGCAAGCGAGCATAGCCATGAAGTTGTCTCCCATCTTCATTCCGCTCACGACTCCTCCGGCTATAGCATAGACGTTTTTCAACACGGCGGCATACTCTATTCCGTCGACATCGGAGGAGATGATGGTCTGCATTTTTTTTCCGGCGATGCATCGGGCGAAAGCACGGGCTTTCTGTTGGTCGTGTGCCCCGATAGTCAGATAGCTCAGGCGCTCCAAGGCTACTTCTTCGGCATGGCATGGTCCACCGATTACCATCAGGTTGGTGGAATCGCATCCGAAACGGTCGGCAAACCAATCGGTCACAATCATATTTTCATCCGGGACAATCCCCTTGACAGCCGAAACGATATTTTTAACCGAAATGTCGGTGGTGATTTTCTCGGCTTCTGCCTTGACGTAAGGGGAGGGGACCGCTATGACAAGTGTGTCTGCCCGAAGACAGGCCTCGTCGATGTCGGAGGTGAAGTCAATTCGAGCGGTATCGAACACGACATCGGAGAGATAGCCCGGATTGCGTCGGTAGCGAATAAACTCATCGATGCGTTCCGGATTTCGGAAATACCATATCAGGCGGTCGTTATTGTCCAATAGGAGCTTAGCCAAAGCGGTGGCCCAGCTGCCGGAACCAATCATGGCGATTTTTCCCAGATTTTCCATGTCGAGGGGGGATTACTATTCTTGTTCGGGAGCCTGCGACAGTTCCGAGTTGGATTGGGCTTTGACTTCGGGTCTCATCTGTGGGAACAACAAGACTTCCTGAATGG
>CAZNMC010000045.1:0-17218 GCA_964574285.1 uncultured Sangeribacter sp.
GTTTTCGTGTTGCGTGGTCCGGAATCTGTCCGACCCTCATAGTGGAGATGGAGGGGTTTGAACCCTCGTCCAAACGTGGAACTAATCGGCTTTCTACATGCTTAGTCATTGACTTGATTTTCGTGATATCACAGGCTCACGACTACCAATGATATCCTTATCCTCAAAATTTTCGGAGCGAAGGCTGAGGCAGCCTCTCTCCTATTTCCGAATTTCTCTGCACCACTTTACCCAAACGTCTCGGAACGGGGCAATGGAGTGATGTCTCGTCTGCGCCACTGTGGCGCGGATTAAGCGATTCTACTATACTTCAAATCAAGCAGCGAGAGCGTAGTTGTTATTTTCGCCAATTATAGTTCGATGACTTTGTGATTATAGAGCTCTGCCATCCGAGCTCTGCATGCTTACCAACCACTTCTACACGCTGTCAAAGCCATGTCATCCCCGTGGTTTTTAAATTGACTTTTTGTAGCCTGATCCTTATCATGTCTCCCAAAAAGTGTGCAAAATTAATAATATATTTTGAATTAGCCAAATCCAAGATTTTACTCAGGCTGGGATTTGGACTGAGCCTCCGATTGCTCATCGCCATCAGCAGTAGATGTCGAATCATTTTCTGAAGTCTCAATTTTTATAACTCGTGGAATTGTGAATATGAAACGAGCTCCTTCATTATAAGTTATATCGACATAGATTTTACCCCCTAACGACTCGGCCAAACGCCGACAAATGTACAATCCGAGACCAGTGCCTTGTTTAAAGGAATTAAGCTTTACAAATCTTCCAAAAATTTCTTCCTCTTGTCCCTCAGGGATTCCACTACCGGTATCGGTGATAATGAAGCTAACGGTGTCGTCAAATTTATTTTCTACACATTCGAGCTTTATCGAACCATTATCCGTAAATTTAGCAGCATTGGAAAGGACTTTCATGAGTACTTCTTCAATGTCTTCTTTATGGGACGTAATTTTAATGTCGGGTTGAGGCATCGAACAATCAATGTAGACATCCGGCCCGACTTTATGGGACACCCATTTCGCCACTAAACCAAGCAATGTTGAAGCGGAAAGAGTTTCAACGTTAGGATTTGGCGCATGTGTGTCGATTGCTGAAATATGAAGAATATCATTGATTAGAACCTCAAGCAGCTCGGTATTGAAGGTAATCTGATTGGAAAAAGTTTTCATTTTAGGTCTAAGCGACTCCGGCACACGATCGACAATGAGACGGGAAAAACCCATTATGGCATTCATAGGGGTACGAATTTCATGGCTCATGGAGTGTAGGAATTCATCTTTGGCTACATTGGCTGCTTCCGCTTTGTCTCGGGCTTGTATGAGCTGAAGTTGCATTCTATTGAGAGAGTCTCTTTCATTTTCAAGACGTCTGACTGCAGACGCAAGGTGTTCGGAAAGAGAGCGAGCTTGGCGATAATAGTAAAAAAGAACAAGAAGCAAGACTAATACTACAAATAAAGCTATTGACCCTACCAAAATAATATTTCGGGTAGATTTAATTTGAGCATCGCGTTTTTCAATTTCGAGTGCATCGTTTTGTGCTTTCAATTCGCCGACATCGTATTTGATTTGAAGTTCCCGATAAAGATTTCTATGCTCGGCCGGCGTAAGCTGTTTCTGAACTTTCTGTAATTCTTCAGTGGCAAATTTTAGAGTCTGTTGATTTTCAGTGGCTTTAGCAGCAGTTAAAAGTTGTTGAAGCATAAATCTCTTATAGAGGAGATTGCCTTGGGGAATGTTGGGAATAACTTGCTGAATCGATGTTATAGCAGTCGGATAGTCATGCATAGCCATGGAGTAGTAAGCACGTGCTTTCGGGTCTGAATTGAAATCAGCTGCCACTGTTGGATTGATTTCTTTAAGACGCAATATGGCGGCATAGTATTTTTTTACTTCCTCCGGGGTTAGAGCTGCATAATTTTGAAGCATCCTTCGATATGAAATGTATTTTTGCACATCGTAATTTCTGAAGCGTCGATTCATAGAAGCATATTTCTTTTCCAAATCACTCATTATTTCAATGAGCTTTTTATCAGCCTCTATAGCTTTATCCGGTCTACCGGCCTCTGTGAAATGTAAAGCAGAGAAAGTATAATACAAATTATTTACAGAATAATGCAAATCCGGTCTCTTTCTCAGTAGCTTGTCGAAACGATCAAGATAGTCGGCCAAAAGATTGGGAGTACCTTCTACACTAAGAAAGGCACAAAGAGTGTATAAATCCTTCACTCTTTCATACCAATCCCCATTTTTTTTATCGACACGAGCAATCAGAGAAGCCAACTCCTTCTGCCGGTATTCCTCGGAGGAATGTCTGACTTTTGACATTATGTAATAAAGGTCTAAAAACAGACGAGTATCTTTCAAGGATGGAGAATCAGGTAGAGTAGCAGCAATTTTTCTGAGATTGTCAAGTTCCTGCAAAGAAAAGGAATTTGCCGGGGCGAGCAGACGCAAGGCATCGAGTTGAGTTTCTACGTCGCCGGCACGTTGAGCGACTTCAAATATTCGTTTCCCATTGACTGAACGCCGCGCAGCATCGTGTTCAAGATCAAAAACATCATATAAAAGTTTAATGGAGTCATCGGGAGTATTTGCATATTTCAACGCCTCTCTTATGCTATCTAAAGGTGCAGAAGAACTCGATGATGCTGTGGCTCCAATCATCGACAGAAGAAACGAAATAGAAATGATAAGATGCTTCATTTAGTCAAACCAAGGTAAACACGCCAGCACATCATAGCGTCGCAAACTATTAAATCACAGAATGATGGCAAAAGCGTCATATATTTGTGCAAAAATAACAAAAACCGATGGAATCCACAAATAATATATTCTTTTTATGCGTTTGTCATGAATTTTCCTTAATTTTGCATACCTCTTTGATATTTACCTAAAGAACTCTACTATGACGCTCAATTATGAATCTCTTTTGCCGATACTTCCGGTGAACATTTTGGTGGTAGATCAAGCCTTAACCATTATTTATTCCAATCGTTCTTCCCATATAGGAGAAACAATTATTGAGCCTGCTTTAAAAATTGAAATAGAACGCTGCTTTAGTGAAAAAGGTTCTTTCTCAAATGTTTTGGTTGCTTCTCGTCGCGATGCGGCCAACTCGGAGTTAATTCCTGGGTCGGGATTAGCCAGCGGACAGTATGCGGAACTTTCGGATAAAAATGTTGTATGCGTTTGTATTTCCGATATCTCACGCATTGAGGAGCACTTAAACGATATGCAGGTTGAATTGGAGAGTGCTCGATGTTCGGCCGGTGTGCAAGATAAAGCTCTTCAAAACATCAGTCATGATCTCCGGTCACCTTTGAATGCCATAATTGGATTTTCAAAGCTGTTAGTGGAGGAAAGTGATAAAGAAAAACTGGGAAAATATCGCCAGGTCATCCTCACAAATGCCCAATTAATCAATAGTTTGGCTGAAGACATATTAGAGTTAGGCAGAGCAGAAACGGGCAATCTTCATTTTGATTATAAAACTATCGATGTTAATGCATTCATGAGATCGATGACCGACATGGCAGAAATGTCGGCATCCATTGATACTGTTGTCAACTGTGTGTTGGGTCAAAAAGAATTGATGCTTCACACTGCCCCCGAACGCTTAGGGCAAGTAATGCAAAATCTTATAGATAATGCGCTCAAGTATACGGAGCGAGGGAGCATCACTGTTGGCTATGAACTGCGTGACAAGATGGTGTATTTTTATGTAAGAGATACCGGACCGGGTATTCCTGCCTCAAAAATCAAATATGTTTTTGACCGGTTTTGGAGAGAAAAGAAAGAGGTTCCGGGCTTAGGATTGGGATTGCCAATCTGTAAGGAGATCATAGAAAAAATGGGAGGTAAAATCGGTGTGATTTCAACAGGAGAAAATGCCGGGTGTACTTTTTGGTTTACGTTGCCTTTAAAGAAAGGCTCTCCCGAGACAGAAGAAGGAGTTGTCCAGGAAGAAATAACAATTCCCGGAGAGGATCTTCCTGTTGTCTTGATTGCAGAAGACAATGAAAGCAACTTCCTTCTTTATGAGGCACTTTTTGAAGATATATTTAAAGTTGTACACGCCTGGAATGGAGCAGAGGCAGTAGAAATGGCTAAGTCTTATAGTCCAAAATTGATACTAATGGATATAAGTATGCCAATTAAAGATGGCTATGAAGCTGCAGCGGAAATTCGTTCTGCCGGTCTTGACATTCCCATAATAGCCGTGACCGCATACGCCTTTTCCTCTGACAAAGAAAAAATTCTTCAGTGTGGGTTCGATGCATATATGTCTAAACCGATAAATGCCGAACAACTTCTCGAAGCCATGGAGCAAGCCTTAACAAGAAAGAATCAGAATTAAATTTATCGGACTCTTCCTCTCCCCGGATGGAGCTTGAATTTTTTTCTCGCGAGCATCTCGAAAGAGAAATGCCATACTCGTTCAGTTACTTATTCAAATTGGACGAAAAACTGGCAACCGAGGGGAAAGAAGTGATTATTAAAGAACATATTTTCAAGCAGGGAGAATTAGAAATATTAACCAATCCTCTTTGCGGGGAGATTAAGAGAACAATTGCACACCATCTATCGTCTCATTGCTGTTACTGTGGCTCAACGGAAGAGGTGAAACCGTGTAATTTCGATACACGAAACTCTTATCTCCAGTGTAATACTTTTTGTATCTCCTGTCGCAGAAAAATTAAGTCTATCAACTCTTTATTCGAAGGGATAGATGCTTTTATAAAATTCTGCCTTAAAGAACAGAAAACAGATAAATCTTTTCAGATTCCGAACTTTAATCTCCAAATCCGCGACAAAAAAGGAAAGATGCGGATTGTGCCCGCTTCCAATTTAAGACTTAATGATTCGGGATCTATATTATTAAAAGAGAACAATAAATTTAAGGCTCTTTTGACAAATAATACTATTGAGATTATTGGAGTAGAGACTGAAGTTCAAGATTTTAAAGGAGAAAGTTTATATACTGGCAATTATGTGGAAGCCATCAATTTAATGGGAAAAAGAATTAAGGGAATGTTAACGCCTGAATTTTCTCTCCCCTATCGAAGTAACTCCTATAAAATTGAGGCATTTGACCAGGACAGTATATTCGGAAGCATTTCGGGAAAGTGTCCGTCCTCAGACTGTGTTATCATAGGCAACCATCCTCAGACACGCTATCCGGTGATACTTTGCCAAGAAATCTGCTCAACGCATCGCCCCTAATAAAATTTGGTAATTATTACACCGCCATGTTGAGCGGTTGTCTGATAAGGAAATAACACTGGAAAATAACGTTTATCTCGTTTTGGGACATATTAGCCAATAACACATCATATAGTTTTAGCCGTGGCCCATAATTTAGTTGAGGGTGTTTCACAATTACGACAACTATTGTGAAACACCCTCAACTAAAAGATATAGAAAATTTATTTTATCCCGTCGCGCTCCATCAGAGCATCAACTGTTGGCGCTTGACCCCTGAATTCAATATATAGTTCCATAGGATCCACAGTGCCACCTGAACGAAGCATCTTTTGGAATTTACGTGCAGTCTCTTTATCAAATATTCCAGCTTTCCGGAAGGCGGCAAAAGCATCCGCATCAAGCATTTCAGCCCATTTATAACCATAGTATCCGGCTGCATAACCGCCCGAGAAGATATGGCCAAAAGAGGGCGATGTAAGGCATCCATTCACCGCGTCAAAAATTCTCACGGGGTTCTGAGCTTCCTTTTCAAAAACTTCGATGTCAGCGGATGCCCTCAGAGGTTCTGTCAACGTATGATAAGCCATATCCAAATAACCAAATCCGAGTTGACGCATACATGCATAGGCTGCTCCAAACTGAGAAGCTTTAACAAATTTATCAATTAACTCCTGGGGCATTGGTTTTCCGGTTTTATAATGACGTGCAAACCCATCGAGAAACTTTTTTTGTGTCAAATAATTCTCATTAAACTGCGAAAAAAGCTCCACAAAGTCATGATATACATTAGTCCCACTGAGCGATGAGTACTTTGTGTCGGCGGACAAACCATGTAGGGCGTGACCAAACTCATGAAGGAATGTTTCCACTTCGTAGGGAGTGAGTAGAACCGGATTATTTCCGACAGGCTTTGAAAAATTACAAACAATTGAAATTACCGGAATCGTACGTGTGCCTTCATCGTCTTTTGACTCACCACGGAATTCGGTCATCCAAGCACCAGGTGCTTTTCCCGGACGATAATAGAAGTCTGCATATAGAACACCGAGAAGATTTTTTCCGTCATAGACATCATAAGCTTTAACATCCGGGTTATAAACCTGAATATTTTTGTTTTCTTTAAATTTATAGCCATAGAGTTTTTCTGCCAACCCAAATACTCCCTTAATAGTATTGTTTAGCTCAAAATACGGTTTCATGTCTTCATCATTGAAGGCATAAAGTTCATTTTTAAGTCTATCAGACCAATATGCATAATCCCAGGGTTGAAGAGTGAAATCCGAGCCCTCGGTTTTTTGTGCAAACTCCTCAATTTCTTTTATCTCTTTTTTCATTACCGGTGTATAGGCGGCATTAAGTTTTCCGAGAAAATCCATAACTGCCTCAGGAGTAGCCACCATGGTACGTTTGAGTTGATATTGGGCAAAATTTTCATATCCAAGCAAGCGTGCCATTTCCAGTCTCACATTGGTAATATCTTTTAGAAGTTGAAGATTGTCAAATTCTCCTCCCATATTGCGAGAACTGTTAAGCCGGTAAAGCTGTTCGCGCAGGGCTCTGTCCGAAGAATATTTCATAAAAGGAGAATACGAAGGGGCAAAAACAGTAAATAAATAAGATCCATCGTCTGGTTTCCCTTCGCTCTCAAGCACCTCTTTTGCATTTTCACGAGCAGCTTCCACCACCGACTCCGGGAGTCCATTCAACTGGTCGGCTTTCAACCACATACGTCGTGACGGATCTTTCATACCATTGGTTATATTTTGTGCAAAGCGAAGTTGGAGATCGGACAACTCTTTTACGAGTGCCTTGTATCGATCCCGCTCTTTACCGGTAAGCGATGCACCGGATTCCACAAAATTAAGATACGTTTCATTAAGCAATCTCCGGTCTTCCGGCGTAAGATCTTCAAGTTTATCGCGAAGATCATAGACAGTTTTCACTCTTTGCCATAGAGCATCATTTAGCATAATGTCGGCCGAATGTTCCGATAAAATAGGTGTGATTTTTGCCATCACGTTCATTAAGGCCGTATCCCCTACGGCATGTTCTACATTGGAAAGAGCCAAAGTAGCCCTGTTGAGCAATTCCCCGGATCGATCGAGAGCCACAATAGTATTCTCAAACGTAGGATTTGAACGTTGGGATATTATAGCATTTATTTCTTGATTTTGCTGACGAATACCTTCCATAATTGCCTCTTCATAGTCAGTAGGCGTGATTTTATTGAATGGCAACGTCTGATGAGGGGTTGAAGAGAGTTCAATAATGGGATTTGAGGCTGAGACCTCATTTGATGGTGCAAACATGGAAATGGACATTGCAGTAAAAGCAGTGATAATTAATTTTTTCATTATGTTAAGGAATGGTTTCGAAATGAAAGAAGATTGATTAGATGCACAAAATTACTATTTTTCCTTTGCACCGCCAACCGCTTTCCGAGTTTTTGAGGACTTCTTTTTAGGCACATTAGAAGTTGGCTTTGAATTTTCAAGTTCAGCTCGCAAGAATATACCCGTGTGAGTATTAAGGGCTGCCACTTCCTCCGGAGTGCCTTCTGCAATAATTTCCCCTCCGTCACGTCCCCCTTCCGGACCCAGATCAATAATATGATCAGCACATTTGATAATGTCCAAATTATGCTCAATCACCACCATGGTATTTCCCTTATCCATAATTTTATTGATCACTCCGAGAAGCACACGGATATCTTCAAAATGTAACCCGGTTGTAGGTTCATCAAGAATAAATAAAGTATTGCCCGTATCTTTACGCGCTAACTCAGTAGCCAACTTTACACGTTGGTTTTCACCACCGCTTAAGGTGCTGGATGGTTGTCCCAGCTTAATATAGCCAAGACCAATTTCCTGAAGCACTTTAATCTTTTTTAATACCGAAGGAATATTTTCAAAGAAATCCACAGCCTGATTGACCGTCATTTCAAGCACGTCAGCAATAGATTTTCCTTTGAATCTAACTTCAAGCGTTTCGCGATTATACCGTTTGCCATGACATTCTTCGCACGGCACAAGCACATCAGGAAGAAAATTCATTTCTATGGTTCGATACCCATTACCTTTGCAGGTTTCACATCGACCTCCGGCAACATTGAAAGAAAAACGACCGGGCTTATAACCCCTAATTTTTGCATCGGGAAGCGAAACAAACAACTTTCGGATATCAGCAAAGACTCCGGTATATGTAGCCGGATTTGACCGAGGGGATTTTCCGAGGGGAGATTGGTCTACGGTCACAATTTTATCTATATTCTCAAGCCCACGAATTTCTCTATATGGAAGCGGTTCGGCCGAGGAGCGATAAAGATGCTTGCTAATGAGAGGATGAAGAGTACCATTAATGAGACTTGACTTTCCGGAGCCACTCACGCCCGTTACACAAATAAATTTTCCAAGCGGAAGCCGGAGATCAACATTTTTAAGATTATTTCCGGTCGCACCCAAAAGTTCCAACATTTTCCCGGAGCCTCGCCTGCGCTCTTTCGGCAATTCAATTGCACGTCGTCCGGCAAGGTAATCAGCGGTAAGGGTATTGATTTTTATTAATTCTTTCGGAGAACCCTGAAACATAACTTCTCCCCCCTTCCGACCCGCACCCGGACCAATATCCACAATGTAATCGGCCTCTTTCATAATATCCTTATCGTGCTCTACCACGATAATACTATTTCCGATATCGCGAAGTTTTTTCAATGAATCGATCAGTCGGACATTATCACGTTGATGTAATCCGATGGATGGCTCATCTAAAATATAGAGCACATTCACAAGCTCGGAACCAATTTGAGTGGCAAGACGAATACGTTGACTTTCTCCACCGCTCAACGAAGAAGAGGCACGATTCAGAGAAAGATAATGCAACCCTACATCCAGTAAAAAACTTAACCGACTGCGAATCTCCTTTAATACTTCTTCTGCGACCCGGCGACGCTGCGGGTCTACCCTATCTTCAAGCCCTTGAGTCCATTCGTAAAGGTCCGACAGATCCATATTAGCGACGTCTGAAATACTTTTTCCATCAATAAAATAATGACGTGAAATTTTATTCAGACGTGCTCCCCCACATTCCGGACATACAGTGCGCGAAAAAAATTGTCCACTCCACTTGTTTGCTTCCGCGCCCGCATCAAGGCTTTGCTGCATTTCAATATACTTCACCAAACCTTCATAGCCGACATCATAACGGCTTGTAGACATTGTCTCATTGCGCAAGTCAAGGCGAACATCCGTCCCTCCCAAAATATCATTCATGGCCTCTTCAGGAAGTTCATTCACCGGCACACGAATATCCGTGCCATACAATCGACATATAGCTTCTATTTGCCAAAATATTAAGGAGTTTTTATATTTCCCGAGGGGAAGAATAGCACCGTTATATATAGATTCCTTTGGATCGGGTATTATCTTCTGCCGATCTACAATGTCGACATAACCCAAACCTTTACATCTGCGACATGCACCCTGGGGAGAATTGAAGGAAAAATTATGTGGTGCAGGTTCGGGATAAGACAAACCACTTTCCGGATCCATGAGTAACTGACTATAGTGTCGAAATTCTCCCGTGTCCGCATCCATGACCATAAGCTGTCTGTCACCCTGGCGCAAAGCATCATCAACCGTTTGTCGCAGACGAGTTAATTCGGAGCTATCCACCCGTAATCTATCCACCACCAATTCAACCGAGTGATTACGATAGCGGTCGAGCTTTAAGCCATAGGACAGTTCTCGAAGTTCTCCATCAACTCGAACATGCAAAAAACCTTTTTTTCTCAGATTCTCAAATAGCTCCTTATAATGGCCTTTACGATTTTTCACAATCGGAGCTAAAACAAAAATTTTTCTCCCATCATATTTCTCTACAATGAGATCCACGATTTTATCCTTTGAGTACTTCACCATCCGACATCCGGTCAAGTAGCTCCGAGCCTCACCAAGCCGAGCAAAAAGCAACCGGAAAAAATCATAGATCTCCGTCGTGGTGCCAATAGTGGAGCGAGGGTTCTTATTTACGGTTTTTTGCTCTATACTGATAACTGGTGAAAGCCCTGTAATCTTATCGACATCCGGACGCTCCATCGAACCAAGCATGTTCCGGGCATAAGATGAAAAGGTTTCAATATACCGCCGTTGACTTTCTGCAAAAATAGTATCGAAAGCAAGGGACGATTTTCCACACCCACTTAATCCGGTCACAACTGAAAGAGACCCATGCGGAATGGAAACATCAATATTTTTCAGATTATGAACTCGAGCTCCATAGACTTCTACAGAGCCGGTCTGATCAACTATTTCTTCTTTCACTTTATTAACTTCCTACTTAAAGGGGAAAACTCGACTTCGTTCTCATTCTCCTGAAGAAACACCACGAAGTGATTTGAATCGGAGAATATTGATGTCTCCGCTTCGTTTATATTTTTTCCCGTCAGCCCCTTTGGCATTAATAACATAATAATAAACTCCGGGATTGACTAATTTCCCTTTATATCGTCCATCCCATCCCCCGGAAGGATCAGAAAAATGATACATTTGAGTGCCGTAGCGATCGAAAATCCAACATTCAAACTCAACCAAAGATCTGTAGGAAACTTTCCACTCATCATTCGTACCCTCAGATGCGCCTGGAGAGAAAGCATTCGGGCATTTCAATTCCGAAGCACCGATATTTACAGTATAAGTATCTCCATAAGTATCACACGAACCATCCGAATTACTTCCTACGAATCTAACATAGGTTGTTCCTTCCTCCCGAAAAGTAAACGTGAGATCCTGACCTCCAATACGATAATTTATATTGCCAAAATCAGAATCCCGACTCATCTGCCATTCTGTATGAATCACAGCATCCGTCACACTTGCCTCAAATCGGATTTCTACAGGAGCGGAACCGCCAAGACCATCCGTAGACCCGGAGTTAATCTGATTGGAATGGTCTTCATCGCTTTCAGTCTGAGAAGCGGTTGTACGGCAATCCACAGCAACCGGCCTATACATTGCTGAGGTAAGACTTTTCTCCATATTCCATACTCTCAGAAACTTATCGCCGGATAAAGTAAATGAAGTCTGACAATAAACCGGAGGAGATATAATAATGGAATTTTCAATACCATTAAGCGATTTTATTTCCTCAATTTGTTCAAAGGTAGCCCGCTCATCGTTCCATTGAAGATTGTTATAGGATAATTCTATCCCCCGCTCAAGTGTAAAGCGACGTCCATTTATACCGTAATAATATATTTCCTCACCTTTCCCCGAGACATGAAGAATGGTTCTGCTACAATCAGAGTCATCACTAAGCATTATCTCTTGAGGATCAAACGTATGTGTCTGATAACCCACAACCCAAAAATAATAGCGCGAATCACCCTCCTCAATTATATATCCCATATCGGTGGATGCATCCGACACAGTTGACTCTGCTCCAGAATAATCGACTCCTTTTATTTCCTCAGCATACCCTCCTCCAAGAGTAGAAAAACGATACCAAACCGGGCGTGAGGTCGAAGAAGCGGCACTGTAAATAAGTGTTACCGGCGCTGATTGATAAACAATATAAACAACATTTAAGCCGGAGGCCTTCTCCCCATCTACTTCTATTGTTTGAAAACCGTCAGAACTTATCACTTCCAAAGGACGCGCATTAACTACACCGACAGCAAAAAACAAAATAACAAAAATTAAATATAGAGTCTTGCAAAATAGTTTCATGTGATAACGTATCAAAGAAAAGTAAAACTTTTGCTACCACCGGACGACCTGGCAAAAGCCTTACATAAAATAACGCTGAGGTCTATTTAAATATTGCCTGTGAGAGCAATCTAATTACCAATACTTACTTCACCATTGACAAAATTTAAATAAATAGCTTATTTGGGAATCATTCTGAACTTTTTATTAAAAATAAATGAATCATAGTTAAATATTTTTTTATTTTGAAGTGTTATCCTTCTATAAGGGCTTCTTTATTAAGCTCCCCCCTTAAATCTACACTGTTTCTCGATATAATCTTATGAGTTATCTTAAATTTGATAAAAATCTGATGATAAATTTGGAGCAAAGCCTTCCAAAAGAAATGCTCCGAACAAATAAATCCGGTGCATACCATTGCACTACCATCGTCGGATGCAATACGCGCAAACAACATGGTTTATTGGTTATCCCTATTCCCGAAATGGACGACCAAGCTCATGTCTTACTTTCTTCGCTTGATGAAACAGTAATCCAACACAATGTGCCGTTTAATTTGGGTCTCCATCAATACGGAGATAATCTTTATAGTCCCAACGGCCATAAATATATTCGCGAATTTACATGCGAAACAGTTCCTAAGATGACTTACCGTGTAGGTGGGGTCATTCTTACTAAAGAAAAGGTATTCATTTCCCATGAAAATCGGGTAATGATTAAATATACCCTTGTCGAAGCGCACAGCGAAACAAAACTTCAATTCCGCCCATTCCTCGCTTTTAGAAATGCCAACGATCTTTGCATGGAAAACACGGCAATTGATAAATCGATTCGACCGGCTAAAAATGGCATCTCAACTTGTCTTTATCAGGGTTATCCTGAATTATATATGCAATTCTCAAAACCGGTTGAATGGATTGACGACGGACATTGGTATAAAGGAATTGAATACTATAAAGATCGTAATCGGGGTATTCCGTATAAAGAGGACCTCTGGGTACCCGGATATTTTGAAATACCAATTAAGAAAGGAGAATCCCTAATATTCTCCGCTTCTACATTCCCCTGCGACCCTATTCAATTTTCATCCACCTATGAAGAAGAATTAAAGATTAGAACATCGCGAACCAGTTTCTACAACTGCTTGAAGAATTCTGCCACTCAATTCTATCTGAAAAATTCGCATGGAATGTATATTATGGCCGGCTATCCTTGGTATAATGTCCGCGCACGGGATGAATTAATTGCTTTACCCGGCTGCACCTTATCTATCCATAGGGATGAAGAGTTTGATCAAATAATTCGAACCTTTTTAGATGCGCTTTTTAAATATATTGAGACTGGAAAATCCGATCGTACAATTCGAGAAATAGATCTCCCCGATATTCCTCTTTGGGCTGTGTGGGCTATGCAACAATTTCGTCGGATAAAAGGCTCTGAAGAGTGCCGAAAAAAATATGGAGATGATATCCGAAAAATTGTAGATTATATTCTCAATGGCAAGGTTACTAATCTCAGTGTGACAGACAATGGATTGGTGCGGACAGAGGGGCGTGATAAACCGATCAGTTGGTTGTCGGCTTCAATCGGAGGAAAGCCAATTATTCCTCGAACAGGCTATATTTTGGAATTCAATGCATTGTGGTATAATGCTATCAAACTTCTCATTTCTCTCTATGAGGAGAAAGATACAGAAAAAGACTACGTTGCACAACTATCCAACATTGCTGACAAAATATCGCAGTCATTCGTGGACATCTTTCTCAATGACTTTGGTTATCTATATGATTACATTGATGACTCATATACAGATCTTGAAGTCCGACCCAATATGGCAATAGCTATCGGTCTGGAGTATTCTCCCCTCGACCGGCGCCAAAGAAAGAAAATCCTCGATTTAATCACTCGCGAACTTTTAACCCCGAAAGGACTACGTTCACTTTCACCAAAAAGTTTCGCATATAATCCCTCCTATGTCGGAAATCCGACAGAACGGGAATATGCCGTCCATCAAGGACCGGCACGCCCATGGCTCTTTGGATTTTATGCAGATGCTTACTTCAAAATTTTCGGTCTTTCCGGGCTGTCATTCATTGAGAGAATGCTCATCGGATACGAAGATGAAATGACCGAAGGCTGCATCGGTTCACTCTCCGAACTTTACGATGGCAATCCACCCTTCAAAGGCCGGGGAGCGGTTTCCACAGCTAAAAACGTTGGAGAAATTCTGCGTACAATCCGAAACGTGAAAGAAATGAATAAACTTCAAAACTCTGAATCCGAATCACTATGAAGGCTTTAATGTTCGGGTGGGAGTTTCCTCCCCATATTTTAGGCGGGCTCGGCACCGCAAGCTATGGCTTGACCAAAGGTATGCACGCCAATGGTAACATGGATATTACGTTCGTCATACCCAAGCCTTGGGGTGATGAAGAACGAGGTTTTGCCGACATTATCGGAGCGTGCAATACGCCGGTGGCATGGCGGGATGTCTCATGGGATTACGTTGAAGCTCGCATAGGAAAATTCATGTCTCCACAGACATATTTTGATTTGCGTGATCATATTTACGCTGACTTCAACTATATGAAGCTCAATGACCTTGGATGTATAGAATTTTCGGGTCGATACCCCGACAATATTTTGGAAGAAATCAACAATTATTCTATCGTCGCCGGTGTAATTGCCCGAACAATTCCTTGCGATGTCATCCATTCTCATGATTGGCTTACATATCCCGCAGGTATTCATGCTAAAAACGTCACAGGAAAGCCTCTCGTCATTCATGTTCATGCAACTGATTTCGACCGTTCGCGAGGGAATGTCAACCCTACGGTGTTCGCTATCGAAAAAGATGGAATGATGAATGCTGATCATATCATCACGGTCTCCAACCTTACTCGGCGTACGGTCATTGAAAAATATGGCATTAACCCCGACAAAGTCACTACTGTTCACAATGCTGTCATACCTCTCAGTGAGGATCTGCTCAATCTTCCAAAACATGAGAAAAAAGAAAAAGTAGTAACATTTCTCGGTCGAATAACAATGCAAAAAGGGCCGGAATACTTCGTCGAAGCAGCCGCAAAAGTTTTAAAAAAGAACAAAAATGTTCGTTTCGTAATGGCCGGTTCCGGCGATATGATGGAAGACATGATTCAATTGGCAGCTGAACGCGGAATTGCAGATAAATTCCATTTCACCGGTTTTCTAAAAGGGAAAGAAGTTTACGAAATGCTGGCAGATTCCGATGTGTATATCATGCCATCCGTATCAGAGCCTTTCGGCATCTCACCCCTCGAAGCGATGGAAATGGGTGTTCCATCAATTATTTCTAAGCAAAGCGGCTGCGCTGAAATTCTCAACAACGTTATCAAAACTGATTATTGGGACATTGATGCAATGGCCGACGCAATCCACGCAATTACTACTTATCCGGCACTGTACGATCAATTACGTCGCGACGGCATCGAAGAAATTAAAGGAATAACCTGGGAAAAAGCCGGGAAGAAAGTTATTGATATTTACAACAAAGTTATAGCTTCTCGAAACTAACTCCCATTTTTTCTTTGGATTATATCTTATTTACCAACGCTAAAACCATCATTATAATCTCGAATAATTATGAAAAACGTATGTTTTTATTTTAAAATACATCAGCCCTTCCGACTGAAACGCTACAGATTTTTCGACATAGGCAACGATCATTATTATTATGACGACTTTGCAAACGATGAGATTATCACTCGGGTAGCCGAACAAAGCTATCTCCCGATGATGCGCACTCTTCGCGAAATTATAAACGCAACCCAACATACATTCAAGTGTGCCATATCCATAAGCGGGACTGCAATAGAACAGCTGCAACTTTATGTGCCGGAATGTATTGACGAGCTTCGTAAACTCACCGAGACAGGATGCGTTGAATTCCTTTCCGAAACATACTCCCATTCGCTTTCTTCACTGGAAGACCCCGAAGAATTTCTTCGCGAAGTAAAAGCACATGACGATCTTATACTAAGGCTATTCGGTCTTAAACCAACGGTTTTTTCGAATACAGAACTCATTTACGACGATGAAATTGCACTCTTAATTCAATCTATGGGGTTTAAGACCGCTGTGACGGAAGGAGCAAAACACATTCTCGGTTGGAAATCACCTAATTATGTATATCGAGCAGCCTCCAGCTCCAATTTAAAGCTCCTTTTGATTAATGATAAATTATCGGAAGACATCTCCCGTCGCTTTGCAAAAACCGACTGGGACGAATATCCTCTGACTGCCGACAAATATATCAATTGGATAGCTTCTCTACCGGAGGAGGAGCAAATCGTAAATTTGTATTTCAGCCTGGATACTTTCGGGACATTTCTACCTAAAGAAACTGGTATTTTCGATTTTATTAGAGCTTTACCTCGCTTTGCAAAAGCAAAGGGTATCTTTTTCACAACTCCCTCCGAAGCTGTTGAAAAGCTCAAGCCCATAGGAGAACTTGCAATTCCATATCCAATCTCCGGAACAGACGAAGCCCGAGATGTATCTGCTTGGAAAGGCAACGCCCTGCAGCAAGAAGCCCTCGACAAACTCTATTCGGTCGCCGAAAGAGTTAGTCTATGCTCCGACAAAAGACTAAAACAAGATTGGGAATACTTGCAAAGTTCAGACCATTTTTACTACATGAGTACTAAAAATCTTGAGGATGGAGCTGCACATTCTTCTTTTAGTCCTTATGACTCTCCTTTTTCGGCCTTTACAAATTATATGAATGTATTAGCCGATTTCATCGTCAGAGTCCAAGAACAGTTCCCTGCTGAGATAGAAAACGAAGAACTAAATTCTCTATTGCTGACAATCAGGAATCAAGCCGCCGAGATTGAGCAATTAAAAAAGGAGAAATCAACCATACGTACCAATCGGCTTAATAGTGACGAGATTAATGAGTCGTCACTCGCATTAGAAGATAAGCCAGCCCATAAACTTAAATCTAAAAGAACAAAGAAAGCCACCAATAGTTGAGTGACTCACCCCATTTCACCATCGGAATAAGGAAGTATCTATATCCAAAAATATTCAAATATTTAAGGGTTATAATAGGCAAAATTTAAACCCTACCTATTAAGTCTGATGAAAACTATTGGAAAATGAGATTTTTTTCTCCTAAAATTTTGTCAGGATAAATTTTTTATCTACCTTTGCATCGTCAAAAAAGAAACATTTATGGGTATTATTCCCATAACTTAAAATTGCCTTGTGGTGTAATGGTAGCACACCGGATTCTGGTTCCGTTTGTGA
>CAZNMC010000046.1:0-17009 GCA_964574285.1 uncultured Sangeribacter sp.
TCGCCGAGTTCTTCAAATTTATTGCCTAATTTTGCACTTGCAGGTAGAAGCTACTGCGTAATTGAGTAATTTTGCATTTGAACATCATTAAAACTGAAAAAACAAGCGAATCCAATGGATTGGGAAAGATTAATATCGACAAAAAGGCTGGGGATGGAAGAATACCACGACCCTCGCCATCACATTCGGAGTAATTTTCAACGCGATTTTGACCGAATGGTGTTTTCGTCTCCTTTCCGTCGCTTACAAAACAAAACGCAAGTCTTTCCTCTGCCGGGACACATTTTTGTCCACAACCGACTGACCCATAGTTTGGAAGTTTCTTCGGTAGGACGTTCAATGGCAAATGAGGTCAGCTTGCGCCTTCGCGAACGGCACTCCGGCAAACGTTGGGCCGACAAGCTATATGACATAGCGGACATTGTAGCTACAGCTTGTCTGTGTCATGATTTGGGTAATCCACCCTTCGGACATTCCGGGGAGAAAACGATCTCAACCTTTTTTAGCGAGGGGAAAGGATTACCACTCAAAAAAGAACTATCAAACCGACAGTGGGCGGATTTTATCAATTTTGAAGGGAACGCCAATTCCTTTAGAGTTTTAACACATCAGTTTGTTGGACGTCGGGAAGGTGGATTTGCAATGACCTACAGCACTTTGGCTTCGATTGTGAAGTATCCTCATTCTTCCTTACTGGCGGGTGAAAAAGGGAAATTCGGTTTTTTTGAATCGGAAGAGCCAACTTGGCTGATGGTGGCCCGAGAACTTGGTATTCCGGAGTTGTCGCCGGGATTATATGCCCGTCATCCGTTGGTGTATCTTATGGAAGCGGCCGATGATATATGCTATCAAATCATGGATTTGGAGGACGCACATAAACTGAAAATTGTCGGGCACGATGAACTGACCGATCTATTTCTTGGGTTCTTTGAAGACGCGCAGTGCGACAGGTTGAGAGCGACCATGAAACATCTTGACGATCCAAACGAAAGAATAGCATATCTTCGTTCCCACGTAATAGGGTGTTTAGTAGAAGATTGCGCACGGGTATTCGTGGACAACGAAGAGGCTATATTGGGAGGAGAAATGCAGGGAGAACTAATAGAACACATTGACCCTCATCTGCGCGTGGGCTATGAAAATTGCTCTGCAAAAGCCTGGGAAAAGATTTATCGGGCTCGGGAAGTGGTGGACATTGAGATAGCAGGCAATCGCATCATCACCTATCTGATGGAGTGTCTGGTCGAAGCAGTCCTTCATCCGGAAAAAAACTTTTCTCGTCTGCTACTCGAAATTTTCCCAAAGCAATATGATGTGAGAGCTTCTTCGGTGTATGGTCGAATTCAGGCTGCGCTTGACCATGTATCGGCGATGACAGACGTCTATGCTCTCGACTTATTTCGTAAACTAAATGGAGATAGTCTTCCCGCAGTCTGATTTTTTCAATATTATATCCAATGAACATTCGATTTTCTTATATAATACTCTTTATTTTCTTCTTTTGTTTCGAAGCCTATCCCGGAATTTCTTTCCCCAAAAGTCCGAACCTTGAAAACGCACATAACTATATCTCTGATCCGGCTCAACTTCTCTCTAAACCGACTATGGAAACAGTCAATTATCGGCTGGACAATTTCCGAAAAAACACCACTGCGGAAATAGCTGTGGCAATTGTGCCGGACATTGAGGATATTTCCATCGAAGAATATTCAACGGCACTCTTTAAAGAGTGGGGAGTAGGGAAAGCTGACAATGATAACGGCGCACTGTTGGTAATTTCGCCGGGAGCACGGCGTGCCCGTATCGAAACCGGTTATGGGATGGAGGGAGTATTGACTGACGCAGCCTGTTCGGAAATCATCAGAAGCATGATTGTGCCGGCCATGAAAGGGGGAAACATAGATGCTGCCGTCAACAATGCGACGGAGGCTATGGTGCGCATAGCACAAGATCCGGCCTACGCAGCCGAACTGGCAAGCCGGCAGAAAGAATCGCAGGTAAAGGCTTTGGACGAGGACACCATATATGATTTTATATGGTGGGTTGGCGGATGTTCCTTTTTCATAGCTCTGGTGCTTTTTATAGCGACATTTTTTAATTGCCGGAAGAAAACCGATTATGCAAAGGCTCTCATCTGGCGAGAACGAATGACTTGGTTTTGGCTTTTGTCAGTGTTGTCGCTGGGGACAGGACTTATCTTTGCTCTTCCCGCCATGCGACTAAAGCACTTCTACCGAAACCGACGCATCAAATGTGACACTTGCGGGACAAAAATGAATAAACTGTCGGAAGACAAAGACAATGAACTTTTGAATCCAGCTCAGGATCTGGAGGAACGTCTGGACACGGTGGATTATGATGTATGGGAATGTCCAAAATGTGGAACAATTGAACGTTTTCCCTTCTTGACCAAGCAATCAAAATACTCTCCCTGTCCGGCATGTGGGACAATTGCCAATCATCTGGTCTGCTCCAAAACTATCATCCCGGCCACCACTCGCCACGGGGGAAAAGGAGAAAACATCTATCAATGTGAATATTGCCATAATCAAACTCGCAAGCCCTTCGTCATTCCGAAAAAAGATAATGGAGCTATAATTGCCGCAACAGCCATTGGAGCAGCCGCGGGCCGTAGCGGTGGCTCTTTCGGGGGCGGCGGAGGTTTTGGGGGCGGGATGTCGGGAGGAGGAGGTGCATCCGGGGGATGGTGACACTTGCCAACATTCAATTTCAAAGCACATGACATTTACATAAAAAATTCTTTCAATCTATATCTCAAAATGAAAATTAAATCTTTATTCGTTCCAGCTGCTACTCTCCTTCTTCTGTGCACAACCGGGTGTACGGGTTCTCCAAACGCTAATTCCGACTCGGAGAACAGTACATGCGAGTTTGAGACCTACTCCTTTTCCCACATAGCTGAAACTACTGACAGTTTCATGAACGATTATAGCATCGCGGGTGCAAAATATTGCACTCTTATGGGGCAAGGGGTCCTTCCTGTGAAAATTGGCAATAATGATATCTCAGCTTTGCGCGACACTCTGACCAAAGTAGCAGAGATCGAATTTCCATCCTCAGGTGTGGTCGCACCCAAACTTTCGGAAGGATGGAAGCTTACCAATCTAAGCGACACTACCACTACATGTAACGAAAAAACGGTCACGCTCTTTATCATACTCAATACTCCCCAAGCTATCGTATGGAAAGCCTTTAACAGTGAATACAATTGCGGAGCAGCTCACGGGATGTACGGAAGCTTATATATAAACTATTCTCTTGAAACCCACAAAATATTGGATTTAAAAGATTTGATGATACCTCGGTTTGAGAATCGTTTGCGCGACATGATAGTGGATAAGCTTAGACATAACCCTGATTTGCAAGCGACGGAAGAAGAAATCAATATTCCATCTGAATGGTATTTGACTACTTCGGGAATTACCTTCGTTTATAGCGTCTATGAAATAGCACCTTTCAGTAGCGGTGAGATTGAAGTAGCCTTGAATGTCTATGAATTTGAGGAACTTTTGTCGCCGACCGGCAAAAAACTCTTTAACATAAATTAATTTCTTCAAGATTTCCCTTCCCCACTCTGCCGATTGCATGTCTTAAGTCAAGCAGTCGGCAGTCTTTTTTTGATGGATAAAGACTATGAATCAAATAAGTGTGGGCAAATGGTCTCCTCAGAGTTTATGTCCTACAATAATCAGCCAAAGGAATGCGTTATTTAAGGGATGAAACTTTTAAAAAAGACAAACCGGTCAAGAAGGAATCCTATAAAAAGGCTTCCGTTTTTTTGGAGTATCATTGCTGCAATCGTGATCACAGCGTCCACTCCGGTTTCATCGATGGCTCAACACAGTCAAAAGCTTGAAAATCGGCCATATGCAGACTTAAAACGCTGGCATCTGGGCTTCTCCGTGGGAATGCAATTTCAAGATCTGAAATTCACGCATAATGATTATATCACTGACGACGGGAAGCAACTTAAAGCAGAGGTTCCGGATTATGCTCCGGGATTTTGTGTAAATGTATTAGGGTCGTTGCGACTTCACAAATACTTTGAGCTGAGATTTAGTCCGGGAATGTATTTCGGGAGCAAAAATGTCACGATGCTGGACGTCAACAGCGGTGATGTTACTAAACAAGACATCAAATCGGCTTATGTCGTAATGCCTCTTGATCTGAAGATTTCGGGAGATCGTCTTCGAAATTCCCGTCCCTATGTCTTATTAGGAACGATGGGGACTTTCGATGTCAGCAAGAAGCGGCCAGAACCTCTGCGTTTCAATACTTTCGATGCATATCTGACAGTGGGGTTAGGATGTGACTTCTATCTTCCTTTCTTTAAGTTAAATCCGGAAGTGAAATTCTGTTTCGGTTTGACTGATGTGTTGCAACACAAACGCCCGGATTTAGCCGATGATCCGGAAATGATTAAAATGACAAATTCTCTAAAAAAAGTAAAAAGTTCGATGATAGTCATCACATTCAATTTCGAATGATTCTCTTGTCGAATTGAAACACGGAACTATTTCATAAACACCGCCTTCCATCTACCAGACAACTGATGCATATATCGTCCAAAAACATATATCGAGTTCTCCTCTATGTCATCGCGATGATGTGGATGGGATGTGGGGGATTGCCTTTCACGGCTTATGCTCAAGGGGATGTGCAAATGACACAATATTGGGCGCTCCCTACAGCCTTCAATCCGGCCGCTACGGGTCAAACTGATTATCTGCGAATTCGTGGAGCAGCTCGATTGCAATGGGTAGGAATTCACCATGCACCTCACAGTTTTTTGGTTTTAGCTGATTCTCCACTCAAATTCGGGCGCAAACAGCATATTGGTTTGGGGGTTGGAATGATGCAGGAATCATTGGGTCTTTTTTCGAATCTTGGACTTAATGTGCAAGCATCTTATAAGTTGAAGGTTTTAAAAGGCTTGCTCAGCATCGGAGTGGAAGCGGGCTATTATGATCAAAAATTTAAGGGGTCTGAAGTAGACATTCCGGACGGGGACGACTACCACGAAAGCGGTGATGAAGCTATTCCGACTCAAGATATCGCTGGAAATGCTTTCGATTTTTCAGTGGGATTAGAATATTCTCATCCATGGTTTTGGTTCGGCATAGGAGGCAAACATCTTCTGCAGCCCACAATCAGCATGAGTGTGGAAGGGAGTGAGACCTCAGAAGATCAAAAGTTCGAAACAGTGCTACCTAGAATGGTGTATTTCATCGGAGGAAGCAATATTCCCATAAAGAACTCGTTATTTGAATTGCAGCCCTCTTTTCTTGTAAAGACGGATTTCAAGAGCGCCACAGCCGACATCACGATGCGGGCACGCTACAATAAATTCATTTCTTTCGGAATTGGTTATCGTTGGCAAGATGCCGTCAGCGCAATGGTTGGAGTTGATTTTAAGGGTTTCTTTATCGGATATTCGTATGATTACCCACTTTCGGCAATAGGCAAGGTAAGTTCCGGCAGCCATGAGGTAGTGGTGGGATATCAGCTTAAACTTGACTTCAACGGAAAGAATCGTAACAAACACAAATCGATTCGGCTAATGTAGAAATTCTTGAATTTTACTTTTTTCGCTCTAAAAGAAACTGCTTATAAAATCCTTCCGGGCCAAGAGCCAATCACTCAACCGCCCACACACATATCATTAAGAAACTGGTTATGAAGATGACATCAAATATTAAAGCAATCGACATTCGTCGAGCCCTCCGGCTTCTTCCGATGGCTGCTTCGACTGCAGTCGCTCTGATTTTGCTTGCCTCGTGCATGGCTGGTCGCGGAAGCGCTGCCGGCGGAGAGGTGACCGGAGTTGGAGGTAGCTCGTGGGCAGAACCAACGCCTTTCGGCATGGTGCTTGTCGACCGTGGGGCTTACAAGATGGGGCCAGCTCAAGACGATTCAACGTGGGGTATCAAAGGAAATGCTCACGGGGTTTCAGTTGATGCCTTTTGGATGGACGAGACGGAGGTTACAAATTCTAAATACAAACAATTTGTGTTTTGGGTAAGGGACTCTATCATCCGCGAACGTCTTGCCGATCCGGCTTTTGGCGGCAATGAAGCTTTTAAAATTGAAGAAGACAAAGAGGGAAATCCTGTGAAACCCTTCCTCAATTGGAATAAAGCAATCCCTTGGCGTAATGCTAACGAAGACGAACAGCGAGCCATCGAAAGTGTGTACCGGACAAATCCAATCACCGGCAAACGGGAATTAGATCCGACTCAACTGAACTACCGTTATGAAATCTATAATCACACAGCGGCAGCTCAACGGAAAAATCGTCTTGACCCCACTCGGCGTCAATACAACACGGACCTCCCCGTGCCAACCGATTTGCCGGTAATTTCCAAAGATACGGCCTACATCAGTGAAGACGGAGAAATCATTCGCGAAACAATCAGTCGGCCTCTTACGGGAGATTTTGACTTCCTGAACACGTATATCGTCAATGTGTATCCGGACACCACTGCCTGGATCAACGACTTCGAAAACGCCTACAACGAACCTTATACACGGCTCTATTTCTCCCATGCCGGCTACAATGATTATCCGGTGGTCGGAGTAAGTTGGGAGCAAGCCAATGCTTTCTCGAACTGGCGCACAGATTTCCTTCGCCGCTCTTTGGGTCGGGAAGGTGTCATCATTGAGCCGTATCGGCTTCCTACGGAGGCTGAATGGGAATATGCGGCGAGGGCAGGCAACTCCGAAAGCTCTTTCCCATGGGAAGAAACTTTGCCAATGGACGAACGAGGATGCTTCTATGCCAACTTTAAGCCACTTGAAGGCGATTTCGTGCGCGACGGACATGTTATTACTTCCGCAGTCGGCACCTTCAAACCCAATGATTTCGGACTTTACGATATGGCCGGAAACGTTTCGGAATGGACTTCAACCGCTTACACAGAAAGCATCGACCGACTGACAAGCGACCTAAATCCGGAATATCGCTACGATGCAGCTAAAGAAGACCCCTACAAAATGAAACGCAAAATTGTGCGTGGAGGGTCTTGGAAAGACGCTGCCCGCAATCTTCGAAGCGATCTTCGGCAATGGGAATATCAAAACGAGCAACGAAGCTACATCGGGTTCCGAAATGTCCGCAGTCAAATTGGATTTGCCAAAGGAACTCAGAAAAAACAAAAAAAATGACACCCCTCTTTTTTTGAACGATTTTTATCATGGTCAAAATTCGTAAATACGCCAATGGCATCGAACGCTTCCTCCACGGCGAGAAAGGCCAGCGTTTCTTCAACTTTGCTTACTCAATCGGTGCCGCCATCGTCATTTGGGGTGCACTGTTCAAAATCCTCCACTTGCCGGGCGGCAGTACCCTACTCTGCATTGGGATGGGCACTGAAATCGCCATGTTTATATTGACAGCTTTCGACCGGCCGTCAAAAGAATACGCTTGGGAAGAAGTTTTCCCGGCTCTCGATTCTCACAATCCGGAAGACCGACCGGACTTCTCCGGAGGAGGATATATCGGAGGGTATGTGGGTCAACAAAATGATTATACTGACGGTCAATCGCCCTATCCGGGAGCAGACACGGGTCAGTCTACGGGCCTTCCGGCTATTGCCCTCTCTGAAGAAGACACGGAATCACTGCGCGACAGCATTCACAAAATGAGTGCCGCCAGCGAACAACTCTCACAAATGGCCGAGCTCACCGGTGCCACCCAAGAATATTTGGCACAAATGTCCGGGATAGCGGACCAAATGACAAAACTTCAAGAAACTACCCGACAGCTCAATGAAGTCAGTCAAGTGCTTTTGGATTCCTATCGCACCATCACCAATAATTCCGAACGAATTAACGGAAGCGCAACCGGCTACGTCGACCACATGGAGGATCTCAACCGAAATATCAGCGGACTCAACACCATTTATGAAATTCAACTCAAAGGTGTGAGTTCTCAACTTGATTCCATCGACCGAGTCAATCGCGGCCTGAAGGATATTCGCGATATGTATGAAAAATCGGCTCGCGAAAGCTCTCGCTATTGCGAAGAGACGGAAAAAATGGCCCGCTACATGAAACAACTCAATCAGGTCTATGAAAAAATGATTACCGCCATGACCATTAATATGTACAATCCCATGATGGGCGGCAATCAAACTCCTACAGGAGAAAACCCTTTTGCACGCAGTTCTGAGTCCGAGACTTAACCCTCCGACAATCGTAATATCTCTTCTATTCTTTGTCTCACCCGGCTCCTTTTGAAGAGCCTTATTATAACAAGAACTATCCCCTAATATGGCAGGAGGAAATAATGTAGCGAGGATGTCACCCCGACAGAGGATGATTAACCTCATGTACATCGTCTTGACAGCTATGCTGGCTCTGAACGTCTCTTCCGACGTCCTCAACGGCTTTACGCAGGTGCAGGAAGGTCTTCATCGCACCAACACCACTATGTCTGCCAAAAACGAAGTGCAATTCAAATATCTCGCCGACCTAAACATTCAAAATCCTACAAAAGTCGGTCCATGGCTGGAAAGGGGTACAAAAGTACACGATCAAGCCGCTCTCCTTTATAATGAAATTGAAAAACTGAAAACCGAAATAGTGGCTCAAGCCGACGGCGGAGAAAACCGCGACCCCCTCAAGCTTATTAATCAAGATGATTTGGAGGCTTCTTCGGTAATCATGCTTAATCCGACTTCAAACAAAGGGCGGAAACTTCGCTCGGACATTGATAATTTCCGGACCTTGGTGTTAAAAGAGATTCCTGACTCGACAAAGCGTAAAGCCGTTGAAGCCATGCTTTCTACCACCGTCAAGGCACCGGCCGAAGCCGTCGGCCCATATTTCTGGGAAAACAAAATGTTTGACAATATGCCGGCAGTAGCTGCGGTCACCTTACTCACAAAACTCCAAAACGACATTCGGCAGGCCGAAAGTGAAGCCATGACCAGTATCATCACCAATGTTGATATTGGCGATGTGCGCGTCAATGAACTTAACGCCTATGTGATCCCAAACTCCAACATGATTATCCGAGGGGGGAAATACTCCGCAAATATCGTTTTGGCTGCCATCGACACTACACAGCGTCCGACAATCTATGTCAACGGTTCGCGTCTCAATAATCCAAATGGATTATATGAGTTCGTACCCGGCTCGGTAGGTACTCACGAATTTTCGGGCTACATTGAGGTAGTCAGAGGGGATGGAGCAATCGACAAACGGCCTTTCAAATCTTCTTACACAGTTATAGAGCCGATGGCTACAATCTCGCCAACGATGATGAATGTGCTCTATGCCGGAATCGACAATCCAATAAGCATCTCCGTACCTGGAGTGCCGATGAGTGCAGTTCAAGCTTCCATGACCAACGGCACACTTACACGCAACGGCGACCAGTGGATCGCTCACGCCTCTAAAGTCGGCACCGAGGCGGTTATTTCCGTCAGTGCGCAGCTTGAAGGACGCACCCAGGAAGTCGGCTCTATGACATTCCGCGTCCGCAAACTGCCCGATCCTACCCCATTTATTGCAATCAAAGACGGTTCCGGCAACGTCACCCACTACAAAGGCTCACCGCGCAGAATCTCCAAGGGCGCTCTAATGGGGGCTGACGGTCTGGGCGCGGCTCTTGATGACGATCTTCTCAATGTCCACTATACTGTTGTCAGCTTTTCGACTTACTTCTTCGACAGCATGGGCAATGCAATCCCCGAAGTGTCTAACGGGGCTCAATTTTCACCTCGACAAAAAGAGCAATTCAAACGTCTTAAGCCGGGTCGCAGCTTCTTTATCTCCAATGTCAAAGCCAAAGGGCCCGACGGAATCACTCGCGACATTTCTCCTATGGAAGTAAGCCTTAACTGATCTCTTCTTAAAATCTCACGCAGAAAATGTATTTTATGAGAATCAACTGCAAAATATTTTCCCTCTGCTGCCTGATGGCCATCGGACTTAGTGGTTTCGCTCAGGTAGAGACGGGCGGCGTCGTGCGCAAACGTAACGAACGCGAAAAAAAGAAAAATGAGGCATCCGGCCCCGTTATAACTGACCGCATGCAGGGCTTTTTTGAAATCACACCCACCCATGATGCCGATCTCGACTATATGCGTAAGATTTACCGGCAAATCGACCTTTCCAAACCGGCTAACACCCCTCTCTACTATCCAGAAGACGTGGTCGACGGACAAGAAAACCTTTTCCGGTTGATTCTCCGGTTGGTTGTCGATGGTTCTATTCCCGCATACGAATATCTTGACGGACGAGAAGCCTTCACAGATAAATACCGCATCAACGTCGCCGATATGCTTGACAGATTCGATATATATTATCAAAAAGCAAAAGGCTCGACCGAACGGAATCCCAAATTCACCATCGAAGAAGCTGATGTCCCAACCGGACAAGTGCAAAAGTATTATATTATCGAAAAATGGGAATTTGACAAACGCGCTAATAAAATGAAAACGCGAGTGGAAGCCATCTGTCCTGTGCTCACTCGTACCGGCGATTTTGGTGGAGAAACTCCTTTCCCTATGTTTTGGGTGAAATTCGACGTTCTTCGTCCCTGGCTGGCGCAAAATTATGTCTTCCTTAATGACGACAACAACCTCCCGCGATACAGCATTGACGACTATTTCAATCTCGGGATGTATGAGGGTGACATATATAAGACTCAGAATCTCCGCAATCTTTCGATGATCCAGATGTATCCCGACGAAGATATGCTCAAACTGGCGCAAGACAGCATTGACCGCCGTCTCAAATCGTTTGGCAAAGACTTGTGGGTACCAACCCGAGAAGAATATCTCGCCCAAAAAGAAAAGGAAGCTGCTGAAGCAGCTCGCATCGCGGCCGGAGATTCTATTCCTGGAAAAACTGTAGTTGGATCTACTGAGGGAGAACCCGCGATTGAAGAAGCTTCAAAACCAGTTAGCGTCCGGGCTCGGGCTACTAAGAAACGTGCTCGACCAAAAGTAAAAAAAGCTCCAGCCGTGAAAGCAAGTTCAAATTCCGGCAACAGCAATGCTTCCAAGTCTGTGCGCCGTCGCAAACGCTGAACGCTGCCACAGGCTTCGGCTTAACAAATATGGATAATCCTTCGCCTGATATATGTTTCAGCGTTATTATGCCGGCCTTTAACGTTGCCGACATAATCCATCGAGCCATTCAAAGTCTGTCAGTTCAATCTTTCCCCGATTGGGAACTTATCGTCTGCGACGATTGCTCCACCGATTCTACTTATTCCCTCCTTCTCAGTCTCTCACGAGAAAATCCACGTATTCGGATTCTGCAGACATCCGTCAATTCAGGTTCAGCCTATCTCCCTCGCAAAATGGCGGCGGAAGCCGCTCATGGGCGATGGATTGTTGAATTGGATGCCGACGATTCTCTCTCAGAAAATTATCTTCAGTCGGCCTATTCTGCATTGAAGCAGTCTCAGGCCGACCTTCTTATTTCCCGGATGGAAGTGGTCGGAGGAGCATCTGCAGGGCGAAAATTGCCTGCGGATGATGTTCGGACCATACCCGCTACCGGCCGCGAACTGGTCAGATACACTCTCAACGGATGGAGCATTCCCCTTTGGATAGTGTGTCAACGCGACCTATACTTACAGACCTTAGCATCTCACCACGCCAAACCATTAATATTTACCGATGAAGAATTCTCACGGCGTGTTTTGGCTAATGCATCCCGAGCAGTATTTTTCTCTGGAATCTATTACTACCATGCCAATCCCTCATCGGTCACAGCCACTATTTCTCCGGCCCGATTTAGCTTTCTGGAAACGAATCGTGACATTTTTCTCTGGACCCGCTCTGAATTCGGACCTCAGTCCGAGGAATATCGGAAAGCGGCCCGACAACTCTTCGATGGAATATGTCGAGCTTTTATTTTGCTTCGGCAAGTGCGCGACAAACACATTCATCGAATATGTCACCGTTTGATCATGGAGGCGTGGAAAGATTCATCCTTCCACGATGCCCGTCGGCTTACTCCCGGACTACTTAAGACCATTTCATTGGCCGGCCCGCTAATGCTTAAAACCGCTATCTATGGCCGAGAACGTAAAAAAAGATGAGAACAGCTATCGGAGCATTCTGAAGGGCACTTCCGCCTTCGGAGGGGTGCAGATCTTTCAAGTGCTTATTAATGCATTGAGAGGTAAATTAGTTGCTTACTTCCTCGGGCCGGAAGGGATGGGAATATCAGCGCTATTCACAACTGCATCTTCCTCCATTCAGCAATTCGCTTCCTTAGGGCTCAACTTAGCCATTGTCAAGGAAATCGCCCATACGCGCAACGATGCGTCCTCTCTTTCCCAAACTCTGAAAGTAGGTCGACGGCTTATCTACGGGACTGCCCTACTGGGATTATTGGCGTGTATATTGTTTGCCTCCCCTCTCAGCCGTCTCACTTTTGGGTCCGGCAACTTCACCAATTGGTTTCTCCTACTATCCCTTGCCGTCTTTCTCTCCATTGCAGCTGCAGGAGAAATGTCTCTTCTCCAAGGAATGCACGCCGTCAAACGTCTTTCTCTCTCCTCACTAATCGGTGCATCTGCCGGCCTTCTCTTTGGAGTACCTTTATATTGGCTCTTTGGTACAAACGGCATAGTGCCGGCCATGATCCTTTTAGCCTTGACATCTTGGCTTTTCTATTTTATTTCAGTCCGCCGGACTATAAAATCCCCCCATGCGCCCAACATGAACTGGAGTGAGCAGTGGCCTCTAATTCGTAAACTTCTTGGTCTGGGAATAGTCATGATGGGAGCAGCCCTTATCGGAACTCTAACCAACTATTTGATTGCTACATATCTGCGAGCCACTGCTTCAGTCGATACAGTCGGTTTCTATCAAGCTGCCAATTCTCTAACTAACCAATACGTCGGAATGGTAATTGCAGCCATGGGTATCGATTACTTCCCTCGTCTTACAGCTGTGGCCGACAACAACAAAGCTGTCCACCAGATTGTCAATCGCCAAACCATCATTATCTCCCTTCTCGTCACCCCAATTATCGTTCTTGTAATTCTATCAGCACCTCTTATCATCCGTTTGCTCCTTACCGAAGAGTTTGAAACCATTGTTCCGGTCATGCGATGGATGGGCTTTGGTGTATTCTTTCGAGTCTTGGTGTTCCCACTCGGGTACATATTTTACGCCAAAAATAACAAGCGACTTTATTTCCTCATGGAAGGATTGATGGGAAACGCCATCACACTCACTCTCAGCATACTCTTTTTTCACTACTTTGGTTTAGTGGGATTAGGAATGGCAGTGGGAGTCGACTGCTCTCTTGCTGTCGCAATCTATCTTATTGTTTGCCATCGTCTTTATAAAATCGGGTACTCACTAAAAACTTGGCTCAAAGTATCGTATGCCATTATAGGAGCCGGCGCAGCCTTTGCTTGCAGTTTCATCCCAATCCTATGGTTAAGCTACACTCTGATGGGATGCATTTTCTTTATCACAGCACTTTCTGCATTCTTTGGTCTTCGCTCCATTATCCGAAAAGAAAAAGCAAACAACCTTCCCGATTCTGAAAAGGAAAACCAATCTTCTGAAGAATAATCCATTCTTAAAGTCAATTTAACGTATGACTGCATAGCATCTGCAGTCATACAGACTAATTTTGCAGCGTTGATACCCTCAGACTTTGTATCAACGCAATACTTTCAATCCTCAAAATTAGTCAGACATGAGCACCATCTCATTTTCCCATCAACCTCGATTTTCTTTCTCATCTGCAACTCAACAAAAAAGTCAAACAATTGAATCAGGCGATAAACTCCATCTCTACATTCGCTTTACCGACGGAGCGGAAATAATCTTTCATACCGAAGAAGTTTCAGATTTGCAAACTCTCATCCACACCGCCCGCGAAGTGTCTCCCTCCAAACGTGGTCTCGCCCGTCTGTGTGTCAGAAACGCTTCCAAAGGTTGGTCTATGGAAAAATCCATGATGATTCGCTGAAATACTCATCTTCTCACTCATCGACTCTCATTCGACCGGCCTTAAAATCTTTTATTATTCTCTCTGCCGTCCGAGCCACATTCTCCATCGCTACATCCCGTCGCATTGCGATAGGCAGCGGTAAACTCTCATCGGATATAGAATAAAGGGCGGCAAATCCGGCTGCTTTTAAAACTGCGATGGATGCGCTTTCTATGCTCCCCCCTATACCCACTGTCGGGATTCCCCTTTCAGTCGCCCTCAGTAGCACTCCATACGGACCTTTACCCATACAAGTCTGTGAATCCAATCTGCCCTCTCCGGTTATGACAAGAGCGGCAGCGGATATTATCTTATCAAATTCAATCGCATCCAACACCAGTTCAATACCCCTTTCCAACTTACCTTGAAGAAAACCAATTATTGAAAATCCCATCCCTCCGGCAGCCCCACTTCCCGGGAAGTTGCTCACATCCCTACCCAGAAATTGTCGCGCCACACTTGAAAAATTATTCATGCCTGCCTCAAGTTCACTAACCATGACTGCTGACGCACCCTTCTGAGGTCCAAAAACACAACTTGCCCCATTTACGCCTGTTAAAGGATTAGTCACATCACAGGCTCCCACAAATCTTGCATCCCTCAACCGGAAATCCCGATTTGATTCATCAATTCCCACTATCTTCCCCAACACCCCTCCACCACGACCAACATTCCTTCCTCTATAATCAAGAAACCTATAACCCAAGGCTTGCAACATCCCTACTCCCCCATCATTTGTCGCACTCCCCCCCAAACCAACTATAATATCCTTACACCCTCTTTCCAATGCATCCCGAATTAATTCCCCTGTTCCAAAGGACGAGCTTTCTATCGGATTGAGTCTCTCTTCCCTCACCAAAGTCAAGCCGCTCGCTTGCGCCATCTCTATAACGGCCTTATCCCCCTTGATGCCATAATACGCCCTAACCGTATCCCCCATCGGTCCTTCAACACTTTTCCATACCTTCTTCCACCCCTCCCCTTTTAAAATAGCACCTACTGTGCCCTCTCCCCCATCAGCAATTGCAACCACATCTATTTCTACTTCCCCACACACCTTTGTCACACCCGCTTTAACAGCTTCTCCAACCTCTCCTCCTGTCAATGATCCTTTCATGGAATCACTTGCCACTACTATCTTCATTATCTCCTACTTGAAACTAAAATTATTAAACTCTTTCAATCGGCAACCGAAGATTTGTCATCATTTCACCGGCAAACGGTCGACGACAAACCTCTAGAAAGCCAAGGGAATCATATAATTTCCGGGCACCCATATTTTCATCATCTACAAGCAAACCCAAAGGTTTGCCTGCCAATCGAGCTCTTTCATACGCATCGTGAATGAGCAATTTACCTATACCATGACCTCTATATTTTGGATTAACCTCCAACGAATCTAAATAAAACTCTTCCGGCACAGTTTCCGGATCTAATTTCTCCCAATCCTCATCACTTAGTGACCACCCCAGTCGAGTTTGGGTTTCGCGCATAAAAGCCTTTCGAAGACGCAACAAGTCATCCCCATCATAACTGACACAAATCCCCATAATGGTTCCGTCCTCACTCTCGGCAACCCTGGTGTTGCGCCAACTATATTGAGAATCATCCAAAGACGCAAGAAATGTAAACATCATTCTGACATCCTCAATCGTGCGACCCTCTCCAATCATTCCATTACAGATTTTTTCTCCCACCGCTGACATGACAGCCTCCGCTATCTCCGGTGCGTCTGACGGTCTTCCATCTCTGATTCTAACAACCATATCTCGACTCATTCATTAATATTTAATCAGAACTTATCTATCAAATTATATATCAGTTCCTTAAATCCTACAACCTGACCTACATAAAGTAGTACTACATTAAGGTTGATGTGCAAATTTACCAATATTTCCCCACTTTTCCAATTACCTATCCATTCTAAAACATTGTAATCCCCCGGAATGTTATACCATCAATAGAATTCACTTATTCAATAACCACATTACTTATGAAAAAGACTTTCACACCCAAAGCCTGGGTTCTTCCCCAACCCGTACTTATAATTGGCACATACGATGCAGATGGCACCCCTAATGCCATGAACGCAGCATGGGGTGGCCAATGGGATGCTACCAAAATTATGATTTCCTTAGGTTCTCACGCCACGACAGACAATATCGATAGACTTGGCGAATTTACCGTTACCTTTGCCACCAAAAGCTCAATGGTAGAAGCCGACTACGTCGGAATTGTCAGCGGAAGAAAGCAACCCGACAAAATTGCACGCACAGGATGGAAATCTGAAAAAGCACAAAATGTCAATGCCCCCATCTTCGAGTGCTTCCCATTGACATTGGAATGCAAAGTCAGTGAAAAAATATCCGAATCAAAATCCGGATACTATCTCATTGCGGATATCGTGAACATAGTTTGCGACGAAAATTATCTCGCAAACGATGGCAAACCTGATGTAGAGAAAATGAACCTTATCACATTTGATCCCATCCACAACGGTTACATAGTCTTAGGACAGAGAGTAGGCAATGCATTTTCCTCCGGGAAAAAACTCATGTAGAACCACTCCACCCGCCCGATACTTCACGTAGGCCCCCGCATCACAGATATCAGAAATGTCCATGTTGGGTCACCGACCGACAAAAAACCACGATTCATTAACCGAACCGTGGTTTATTTGTGGTCCCACTTGGGAAACACCACTTTTCTTATATCCTAAAAGTCAATTATTTATCAGAATACCTTCCAGCAACTCCAACATTCGCTCCTACGGCGCATTGCATTGCTTTTCATCGCTCTGCTCGGCCAAAGCCATCGGCCCCGTCTTGTAATTGCCCACAAGTTCTCTCACTTGTCATCTGCAAATATAACGAACATTTAGGAATTATCGTATAAGCTACGAGTTAAGAATTCTCATTGACAATCCATCGTCCGGCTTTAGTTGAACCCTCGCGAGTGAGCCTCCCATCCGCTTTCAGTTTCTCCAATACTTTTCTAATGCCGTCTCTTGT
>CAZNMC010000047.1:0-16968 GCA_964574285.1 uncultured Sangeribacter sp.
AAGCACGGAACCGCCGTATGCGGAACCGCTTGTACGGTGGTGTGAGAGGACAAGTAAACACGAAAGTAGGAGATAAACACTAATCGTAAGTGTTTACCTCCTACTCGATTGGCTATGATGACTCGGAAAAACTGTGACTAAGGTACAATTACCTTAAAGGTTTTATTTCCGATTGTCACTACATAGAAGCCGGCATTGATGTTAAACATCATATCCTCTTTTCCGGTAAAGGATGAGATATGCCGCCCGTCAAGACCGTAGATGTTAACCGGTCTGTCGGAAGCTCCAGTGATGTGGATTCCTCCCGACACTCCGGATGCATTCGTCTTAAGAGAGGAAACCTCCTCCACTTCTGAGAAAGCCACCGGAGCGGCCATAGCCCGACTTTCTCCCCGGTTATAAAGCACTGATACTTCATAGTCGTTTTTCCCTTCAGCGGGGTTACTGTCAAGATAAGAGATAGCTTCTGCCGGGGTATAGGCATGCGCTATTTCCTTCCCGTCACGATAGATATTATAGCCTTCTATCGCGAGACGTTCATTTCCTGCCGGAGCATAGGTGATGTCATCGATAAAGAGACAGACGGTGCGACAATTGTTGCGCACTATTGCAAAATATTTGGCATCAGCCGGAATCTTGCAGCTATACTCAGTCCATTTGCCCGGCACTCCGTTGAAGTATGCGCATGTCGTGAAGGAGCTATACTCAGCGTTCGTGGTCGAATACCTTATCTCGAAGCTTTCCGGATACGCATCGCTGAAGGCTTTAGCCCACAGTGAAACTCGTTTTTCCCCTTTGCCCAGCAATGGGGAGACGATGATATCATTCACATAAGCGTCTTGGTCGGCCGGCGAGAGTGACATCAGAGCTTTATTGCCCGAGTGAGCTTCGAATAAGCCGGGAGCTTGAGTGCGAATCTGGGCAAGAGAGGGGTCACTGAAGTCGGCAAGGAAGAACGATTGGAAAGACTGATATGGTATTGGCCACTGGACGTCTTCCCAACCAAGCACTCCGAGCCGGTCGCGGTCATACATCCGATATCCGCCGATGCCTGTCGCTTGGTTAGCCCACGACGGGTAGCTCTCAAAATCGTCGGTTATAATTTCCGGATCCTCCGAGATGACAGGAGCGTTCCAACTGAGTTCGACCATTCCGCCCCGTTGGTGTCCCTCGAGTGAAGAAACCGTGGGATAAGTGCTGTTGTCGACAAGTGGAAGGGCCAGGTTGGTCGACCGGTTGTCATAAGCATTAAACTCATTTTCTCCCGAAGCATCTACTCGGGCATAGTAGACATAATCCAGCGATTCTTCAGCCATCGCCCGACTTATCGTATCGCTGAATAACACATTAACGCGCTTGCCGACTTCAAGATCGATTTCTTGAGAAGTCAGCAACACGTTGTTGCGATACAGATCTACCTTTTTCCCTTTGGCTTCAGCGTTTCCATTATTTTTGACACTCACCCGGATGGGAGTCTCAAGGCCCACAAACGTTTCTTCCGGTAGAAATACTCCCCCGATGGTGAGGTCATTGGAGTTGGCGGCTCTGACGGTGATGCGATCCATAAGCATATACACATGGCTTACAGTCTCTCCCCGGAAAGCAACTTCGACATTCTTATGGGCAAACTTGCTCAGGTCAACAGTTATTTTTTGCCATCCCGGAGTGTTGTCGCTCCATGTCGAGACGCTCTTTTCAGCTACCATGGTCCAGTCTTCTCCGTCGGGACGAAGATAGATACCCAAAAGATTATCATCTCGCAATGTCGCCGTGGAGTAATCATACACAAACATTGACAACAGTGGATTTTCACAATCAAGAGCTATGCGGGCTGAACCCAAAGCTGCGCTTCCTCCAGTCCAATAAGCCAACATCATCCCCAGGCCGTTGTCGTTGTCAAAGGAATAAACGCCCGACGGCTCCTCATCATTCGACCCCCACGTAGCGATGTTATTGGTATTGATCGTCACATGGCGATAAATTTTCTCGGGAAGCTTGTTGACAAAAGACTCGTTATAAGGAAGGGCATAAGGCACGCCTACCGGAATGGAAGAAGCAACTACTCCATGCGAACCACCCTTGAAGGTCATTGCTCTAACGCCATATCTTATAAACTGTTGAGGCGAATCAGAAGGCAGAGCCTGATAGGTAAAGCTCAGTTCCTTCGTGGAGGAGCAGACTACGGTTTCAAGCTCCGATGCAGAAGTCGCATTCGAGTTATAGACATATACCTCATAACTGAGCCAGTCAGGATTGATAGGATAACCATCATGGTCTACCTCAGGAGCCTCCCAGCTGATGGTTACCTCCCCTTCTTTCTGAGTGCGCTCGACCTTCAGATTAGTCGGATCGCCCGGCAGATTGATGCCGATATACGCATCTACCTCACACTCGCGACCTTGTCCGTCGCCGTTGCGGCAATACATTAAAAAGTGGTGGGGGCCTTCTGTCAAATTTTCAATCAGTACATCAAAGCTTTCTGCTCCCAATGTCTTCCGGAAATTTTTATACAGCACTCCATCGACATATAGATCCGCACGGGTCAGTGACTGCAACTCATTGCCCGCCAGGTCTTTTGTCGGAAGAGTGATGTTGACTGTGGCTTTGAGCCCTCCATCCTTGTCGGGGGTGACGATGAGCTTGCCGGCTCCCGGCACTGTTCCCTTTATCGGGGCTGACAGCGTGAAATTGTTAAGATAAATGGGAGTGGCGAATCGGTCTTCATTATAGGCCTGCCAGCCAAGATAGTACTGCGACGTCTTGTCAACCGTAAGATACTCTTTCACTACCGCTTTGCCCGAGAGAGGAATGGGATAAGGGGGGATGATAGTATCGGTGAGAGCCTCATAAGATGGTTCTTTGCCGAACCGTAATGAGATGGTGTTGTCTTTGGCAGGCGGAGAGGTGGTATTGTGGGTTTCAAATTGGACTTTATACCACATCCCCTCTTCAAGCATGATGGCAGGCGTCACCAACATGTCGTCAAGACCCTTGTCGCCCGGATAGCACCGTGCTTCTCCATTATAGATGTGCCATGTGAAGCCGTCGTTATGTTTGTCCAACACGGTAAATCCATCCAGAGCCGTCGTTTCCTTAAAATCATTTTGGTAGGGCGGTGTGATAAGGCCTACAAGCAATTCTGATGAAACGCCTTCACCATTTTCGTTGTAGGGAATAATCTTATAGGTGTAGCTCTTGCCGTTTTCCACCTGGATGGACACCGAACACTGCTCTCCCGGTTTGGGATTATTAATGGTAGCCACTCGGCGCCCGTCACACTCAACCGTGATTTCAGTTAATGCTTGCTGGGGCTTTCCGCCAACGTTTGTCGGAGAAGCTGTGAAGGAGAGTGTTCCGTCAGTAGCGGAGGAATAGGTCACCTTTAAATCAGTGCAGGCACCCGGTAAATCCTCCTCTATTTCTTCAATGCCAAGGTTATAAAGCAAGAGGTTGACAAAGCTGTTGTCAGTCTCCTGGTTGATGGAATGGAGTCCGAAGAAATAAGTCCCGTCTGTCTCCACCGTAAAATAGGAGTTATACTGCCGGGCATTTTCTTTAGAGCTTACCTGGGTCAACGGCATGACCGCAGTCGTCAGACTGTCCACAACATTGGATTGTCCCACCCGGACTTCCGCTCCAACCGATGCGGTTGACGATGAGCCCAGTCCGGCGTTAAACCTATAAAGCTTGCCTGCTTCGAGTTTTACCCCCGGAGAGATCAGCCAGTCATTGCGGTTATAGACGCTCATGAATCCATTTTGATTGGCTACAAAGCAGCTCCCGTCTTTTCCGGCATCGTCAAATGTAAACTCAGCGTAGCTGTTGTCGCTTGAAACCGACCGGTCGCTAAAGTCAACATAGAACGGAGCCTTGTTGTTGAGGGAGATAACTGTCGAATTATAGTTTTTGGCAACTCCGGCAGTATCCGTGAAGGCAACATTATAATAATAAGATAAACGGCTTGAAGCATGGAGACCGGCGTCAACCACATCCGGAGTGCTACTGTTGGTCGCTATCCTTACCTCATCCGGCATCCGCGTTATGGTATATCCGTTGTTGTCAGCCTTCATCAATGTTGAGTCCAGGGATAGCTGCACTCCGGTCGAGGGACTGTAAACTGCCCGATAGCTGTGACGCATTCCCGCGCCTTGTATTCCGTAGATAATCGACCATTGGGGAAGCATCTGTCCGATAGTGACATCAGCCAACGTGGTGCCCCCACGTCCATTGGCGGCTGTCGCCGAAAGCGTCAGGATATAAGGTCGGGGCTGACTCACGTCAAAGGTGGTGCTGTATTTCTGTCCCGCCTTGGGAGAGGGAATACTGCTCAGCAGTTTCTCCCCCCAATATACATCAAGGGAGGACATAGATGTGGATAGGGGAGAGCCCGCCACATTCACAGACGGTGCTGTCACGCTTACCGTGGCGCTTTTCTGTCCTGTCGGATCAGGCGTCACGCTGACAGCTGTCGGCGCACCCGGCAGTGTCCCGTCACATTGCGAGATGGCAAACTCAGTGAGATAAAAATACTCACATGAGCCGGGAGAGGTGGCTTGAACTGCCACCCGGTAGCTTCCCGAAGTTGCTGGAGTGTAGAAATAGCTGCGTTTATGATAGAACCATCCGTTTACATTATTCTCCACCGCCAAAGCCGGAGTGACAAAGGATGCGTTGGTGGTGCCCGTCGCAAGCCACACTTTATAAGAGCCTGCGTCGTTGCGCTGACCGTGGCGCGCAGAGACATCGATCCGATACGTCTTCCCCGCTTCAAAATCTACTTCGGGAAAGAAAACCGCACCGGAATGAGGCGTTGAAGCATTCACGCGCTGCACGCTGAACTCCTTCTTGTCGACACAACTCCACGCCCTTGACCCATTGGGGGTGGTGACAACCGTCGTCAGGTCCTCACACCCGTTGACATAAGGGAGCGTCACGCCCCCAAAGGCCGGCACGGTTGAAGTCAGTAGCAGCAACGATGCTGTTATACAGATTTTTTTCATCGCGTACTCTCTAATTTATTTTATCATACATTTGGAAACGATATTTCCACGACGGACTATGTAGACCGAGCCCTTGACAGGCTTGCTTACCTCTACGCCTTGCAGGTTATAATACTGCACCGGAGCCGAGGAGCTGTCAGCGGTCAGTACATCTACATCCGAATATTTTGTGTCGGTAAGAGTCAACGTCATCGTTTCGAAATCAACCTTGAAAGATGCAAACATCGGGAAGTCCGACTGAGAGAAATCAATTTTGAATGCGTTGGGATTATTTCCGGCGATGAAGGGTACCGGTTGGCCGAGCGTTATTGCTGCTCCGTCGGTTAGTGCGCCATATCGCTTTCCAAGACCCGACCAGTCGCCGGCTGAGGTAGCCGCATGTTCGCACAAAGTGAAATTACCTCCCGACATGTTGACAGTCCCGGTAAATATATTTCCCTCTTTGGATAACATCGTCACAACCCCCGGGTCCCATTGGCCTTCCACTAATTCTCCGATAATGCCAAGTGTCGCCGGAGCTTCCGGCTCGGGAGCCAGGTCGCCCCAGTCATTGGGTCGTCCTTTTATCACCGCAGTCGAGTTGTAGCCGAGATTATATCCCCCCTCGACATCCCATATCGACCATTCTTCATAGACCGAAGGGAGAACGATGCTGTCGCGATGGTTGATATTCGCCTCCACAGTCTTGACAGGCTGCCCCGCCGCATTGACACTGCAAAGATAATAATGGGAGTCATTGTTGCTGAAAGCCACCGCATCAGTAGCCCGGGCCCGTCGGCCGTCGACAGTCCATTCAATCACATATCCGCCCCCATATAGATTGTTCAGACTCGAGGTAGTAAGAAATTCCTTGCCATCACGCTTGCTGAATTCATACCAGACGGGTTGCTTAATCTTGATTTCCTTGTCGGCCACAGTGGTGGTATAGCTTATCTCGCCATTAGCCAGCTTGAGGGTCGGCTGCAAAATAGTAGAATAGACTCCCTGGGGGATGGTGCGCACAAGCATCTGAATCACAATGTCGTTCCGACACTTCCACGTGCTGTCATTGACCATGTCGAAGACGATCGTATTCCGGCTGTTGTACGTCGCGCTGCCCGTTACCGTGAACGGAGGCTGAAGCTCGCCCCACATCAGACGCAGATCGACGCTCCCGTTGAGTTTGGCAAGCATCTGGCCGGCCTTGAAGGAAATTGTTTTCTTTTCAGGGTCATAAGTGCCGGAAACATTAAACACATCTGTCATGTGTTCATTGGTTGCCGATGTTTTTACGCCGATTCCCGAAATTCCGTCTAACTCTACAGTATTGTCCTCATTAATCGTCAGATAAACCGGCTCGGTGAGAGTCTTGCCCGGTAGATATCCTTCCGAGGTCGAGGTATAGAAGCTGACATACGGTTTTGAGTTGTCACCGGGCTCGGGCGGATTCTCATCCCCCAGATCAATAGTCTCGCCCGGATTGCCCTTTATGCTACATGCCTGGTTAATGCCGAAGTTATAGTTGGCATAATCCTGACAAGCCCAGAAGGGGTATTCCTTGCCGTCAAAATTTTGCGGAAACGCAATGCTGTCGCGGGTGGTGATGTCGGCCACAACCATGTCGGTGCAGACTCCCTCTTTGGTCACACTGACGAGGTTATAGGTCTTGTTGGAGGTAAACAGTCGTTCCGACCATGCCACCTGCTGTTCCGCGATCGCACGATTGCCGTCCACTCGCCATTCCACTACATACCCGCGTCCGTTGAGCTGAGTGAGATAGGCGACGCGCATGTATTCCACACCATTCCGGCGTACGAATTTATACCACATTGGCATCCGCAACTTGTAATAATTCTCCCCGTTTTTGGTAAAGACATATTCAATTACGCTATTAGAAAGATTCATCACAGGGGCTATCTCCACCAGATGGGCTTCAGACTCTCCGGTAACATTGTCGGTCACTTCTAAATAGAGGTCGCTGAGGCAGGTCAGCTTGTCCTCTTTCAGTTCAAATTTAATATCAGCCGATTTATTGACCTTTCCCTCAGCCATGTCCGCAGCGTAGAGCTGTACTCGCTTGTTGCCGTCATTATAGACATAACGGGAAAGCGTCTGGCCCGGAGCGCATGTCACAATACCGGTAGCTGCGTCATACGTCCCCTTCAGGTTGACTGCGTCAGCGTAATACCAGGTATTTCCCGCCAACGTAGTAGCTCCTTGGCCACACAATCCGTCAAACTCAACATTGCCGGCTTCATCGACGCTGACCGTGACATTCTCTGCGACTTCCTTCCCCGAAAGCTGCTGAGTGCCATACGGAAGATAAATGTTGAGATACTCGCCTGCCACTCCCTGTTGAGAGGTGGTTTGCACACTCCGCGGAAGCATAAGCTTGTGATGCTCCATCATCTCGGCCGCTGTCGGCATTGACGAGGGGGCAATCTTCGTGGTTTCAACTCCTTGAGGAGTGGATAAATGCGGCGTCGCCGACGGCAGTGCGGCATTGGAAGCCGCAGCTGCTGTCAGCAACGCGATAACCAATGAGATTCTCATTGCTGTTCCAACCTGATATTATTTATTTACAATCTTAGTAGCCGATACGGTGCCGTCGGTATAAGTGGTAACAACGATATACAGCTTGCCGTCAGCGTCAGCAGGAGTCGGAACGGCAATGCCTGAGAGATTATACCATGCACGATTTACTTCAGTCTTGTCTGCGCTGATTTCATTCACGCCCGTAGTCACGACATTGGCCTTGAGGTTGAATGCGCGCGTCTTGTCGCCAAGGGCAGCCGTAAGAGTAAAGTTGCCGTCCACCGTATTCGCAAAATTGGCAACAGTGCCATTGACATTAACGTCTGCTCCCGTAGCAGTCCATTGGGTCTCTGCCGGATTGCCTATTATAAAGGAAGGAGTCTGGATCGTCACCTCATCATTGACCACTACGAGTTCTCCGTCCTCTTCGCAGAAGACATTGATTGAGTTCAACAAAGTCTCATTGTCCGCTCCTGTGAGAACCGGAATGCAACCTTGATTTGAAATCCATCCTTCACCAAGATTTAAATAAGTAGCGTTCTCATCCGCAGCAGCAACAGCTTCAGCAGATTCAACGGGCTTCAGACCACACAATTGTGCCATATCCACGCCCTTAACTCCTTCATTAAGTTGCGCTTCTGAACCGTTAAGGAGATAATAGACATTTTCCATTTGGTTAAACTCAGACCAGTTATTATCCTCTATGGCAATGCTTATGCCGATCACGTTTCCTGCGCTCTCAGGTGTTGTGGCTGTCACCATTCCCTTATTGTAGCAGTTGAAAAGTGAAGTGTTTTTAGAAGTTGCGCTTGATCCTTTTTTACATGTACCTATCAGACCTCCGGTTTTTGAAGCGCCTGACACATCGCCTTCGTTATAGCAGTCGCGAATCTCACCGGCATAGTCACCTGCAAGACCACCGATAGTGCTGCCGGTTCCACCGACAACCTTGCCGCTATTGTGGCAACTTACCATCTTGCCCTGATTCGATCCCCCTGTGTAAACCAATCCGCCGACATTGCCCACGGAAGTAATAGTGCCGGTATTGTAGCAGCCGCTGATCACTAACTCTGCTCCGGTCGCGGTGGCAAAAAGACCACCGGCTTTATTGCCCGTTGTGGTCACATTACCCGTATTGTAACAGTTCTGGACAGTCGAGTAGCCACACATGTCGTGAGCCAGGCCGCCTGTGCCGTAGGAACTCTGTGACGTAACGTCGCCTGTGTTATAACAATTAATGATGGCCACCGGCTTGGAGCCTGTGATGGTGCCCTGGAAGGACCCGAACAGTCCACCGACGCGACCTCTATAAGAAGTGATTTTGCCGGTATTGTAGCAGCCCTTATATGTAGAGTCTCCTACGCCCACTGCAACCAGCCCGGCGTTACCTGTGGCAGCCGTATATTTATTAACCGACGCCCCTTCGATGTTACCCGTGTTATAGCAATCGGTCATCACCATGCTGTGATACGACCCCATCCCGAAAGTGGATATCAAACCTACAAGTCCGGCAATGTTGTAAGCTCCCTTGATGTTGGCGGTGTTGTAGCATCCGGTCATGACATATTTCTCATTCAGATAGTCATTGCTACCATTGAACTGGCCCACCAGACCACCGACTATTTGGGAATTGTTGGATATTGAGAATGTACCGCTATTGTAGCAATTGATAAATTCACAGGGAAGAGCAGCGCCACACAAGCCGCCTATATAGACGTTAGTAGCTGAAGTTACGGTAGTTCCGACCGTCCCTTCATTGCCGCATCCTTCAAACAGGATATTGCCTTCGGCTATGCCGGTCATGCCTCCGGCATAAGCACTCTTGGTGATGGCCGAACCTTTGAAAATACAGTTTTTCAATTTTGCCCCGGAGTAAATTTTTGCAGCGATTCCACCCACATAGCTGGTGCTATTCGTCGTTTGGGTCAAGGTCACATTAGACACCACATTTTCCAGGGTGCCTTTAAGGTTACCGACAACGCCGCCGACATAGCTTTTGGAGGAGGAGACGGTTCCCTGGAAAGTCACATTCTTGACCGTGCCGGCTGCCGCAAGGTGATATATAGGAGCAGCATATTCGGTGGTGGCTGTCAGTGCAAATCCCTTGATGGTCTTTGAGTCACCGTCAAGAGTGCCGGCAAACGGAATTTCACTCGTGCCCAAGACCATCATTTCTTTACCGCTGAAGTCAATGTCGGCAGTGAGCTTGATAAAGCAGTCTTCGAGCATATCAGTCTCATCTATCATCATTTGAGCGAGCTGATTCCAATCGTCACTTGTGGAAATAAGCCAGGGTGATTGTTGCGAGCCCTCTCCTTGGACGGCCATCCGGGTCATTTTATTACTAAACGTTGGGTGTGTCGGTAAAGCATTACCCACAACCGGCGACAGCGTAAACAACGCCGTCAGCATCACATAAGAGTAAATCTTTTTATTCATAATGAATAAGTTAGGTTATTGAGTTTAATAATTCCAAATAATTGTCTCAGTATGTTGGTAGCTCAGTTTTTCAAGTCTTACTTAACTTTAAGTAAAAATTGTCCTATCTGCTTGAAACCCTTACGCAAAGATAATACAAAGGCCGCGATACCCCCCCCGATTTTAGTTAAATAAAGTTAAAAGATTGTTCAATCTGTAAATTATGAAGTGTCACAACTGTAAGAAAGCGAAATAACCGCCATAAAATAGTTGCGACCACTCTTGGGGAGGGATTTGCGCGGGAGTTTCAATGGAGTCAATTTCCGGGCGCGTTGGAGTATCGCTTTGGGTCGTCAATTTTCTTGTTTTTGTAGAAAAATTAAATATTTTGTTTGTGTAATTAGGATGATTTACAAATTTTTGCTAATTTAGCGCATCAATCCATCTCTGTTCATTCATACTGATGATTTTTTTAACCTAATAATGTTCTCTGATGCGAATCAAATTTCTACCTAAAATCTGTTTGTATGCCTGGTTGCTTCCTTTGGCTCTGACCGGAACCGTTTCGGCTCAGACTGTGGAATTTACGGCTTGCAACCCTGTGGCTGTCAAGGACGGTGCGACCACTGTCCGGGCTCTCGGCATGTTTAACATCTCGCCCGGAGGTGTCTTCACCCGTTACACATCGTCCAACGGGATGAACTCCCTTTGCGGTGGTTTCGTCGCCGACGGACTCTACTATGAGTTCAAGGTTCCGAACATCAATTCTCCCACCATGCTTCAGCTTCAGAAGTGGAACTATCCGGCTATGACGCGCAGCGGTGGAGTGCTGAGTTGCCCGAAGGACACCATGTTCACACCCGATGTGGCTTACAACCCTGTCGATAAAATGGTCTACGGGTGTTTTCAAAATGCAGCTAAAACCGGATGGGTGTTCGGATGCTTCAACCCGGCTACCTTCAGCTCTAATTCCGAGCGATCCACTATCGCTACTCTTCCCAAAAAGCTGCTGGCAATGGCTTTCGCTCCTTCCGGAGTCCTCTATGCCATTGACGAGGCGGGCGACCTCTACTCAATCGCTGCCGCTGACGGCGCAATGACATTGATAGGCGCGACCGGATACGTCCCGACTAAAGCCGGCTCGGCTACGGTAGACTCCCGGACCGGTATCCTGTATGCCGTCATTCCCACTGCAACAGGTTCTTACCTTGTTCGGCTCAGTACTTCAACAGGCAAGGCGACTGTCCTTCAGACCTTTCCCTACGGTGAGCAGTGGCGCGGACTGACCGTCTATCGTCCCTCCCTCCCCGACGATGTCCCCTCTTATCCCGAAAGAGTCACTTTCTCTTTCGACAAGGCTTCTCTGACCGGCACTCTCTCCTTCCGCATGCCGGCCGAACTCTACGGAGGCAGTCTGCCGTTCGGCAACGCAAATTACACAGTGACGATCGGCTCTACCCAAGTGGCTTCAGGTTCGGCAGCTTATGGAGCGGAGGTGAGCAATGTCGCCGTGACGGCTCCGGCTGCCGGTGTTCAGAACGCTCAGGTTGTCATCTCGAACTCAACCGGCAACGGCCCCGCTTACCTCTCTGAAATCAAAGTGGGCCCGGGTACTCCAAAAACTCCCGCTAACGTCTCCGCAAACTATCAGTCCGGCCAATTCACCGTCAGCTGGGACGCTGTGACCGAAAGCGCCGACGGATGCTGGTTTGACCCGGCCAACGTCACATACACCGTGACCCGGCTGCCCGACAATGTGGTTGTGGCCGACAAAACCACAAGAACATCTATCACCGACCGCGTCACTCCTCCGCTCGAACCGACCTCTTTCTCCTACTCTGTCGTGGCAAACCATGAGGGAAAATCCTCTGCCGCCGCTGTCAGCCCGGGCGTCACTCTCGGTGCGATCCAGCCCCCTTATTCCAACGATTTCGAGACCGGTGAGCAATGCTCCGAGTTTACCATCATCAACGTCAACAACGACGCCGCCAAATGGACCTGGAGCAACGGGGCGCTGGCTATGCCGGCAAGCAACACCCAGGCCATGAACGACTGGGTCGTGACTCCTCCGCTCGCGCTCAAAGCCGGCCACGCCTACGTCTTCAACGCTGACGTCCAAGGAATGTATATCAACGTAAAAGAGAAGTTTGAAGTCAAAATCGGAAAAACACCGAGTGTGGCCGGTCTCAACATCTCTTTGGTGGCTCCAAAAGAAGTCGTGCTCGAATCCAAACCCACTCAGGCCATAATCACCGTCAGCGAAGACGGTATGTATTATCTCGGTTTCCACGCCATGTCTGCTGCCGGAAGCGGTGCCATCTTCATTCATGAAATGAACATCGGAGAGCCACTGCTGACTACTGCTCCCCAGGCTCCGTCCGCTCTGCGCGCTGTTCCGGCTGCCGACGACTCAAACGATGTCACCCTCAGTTTCACCGCGCCCACCAAGACCATGACGGGGAGCGCTCTCGCTTCACTGACTAAAATTGAAGTCTACAGAGGGGAAACTCTCGTCAATACTTTCGACACACCGGCTGTAGGGGCTTCTCTCTCATACCTCGATAAAGTGCCCCAGGCCGGTGATGTCACCTATAAGATAGTCCCGTTCAACGCCGACGGCAAGGGTGAATCCACTTCAATCAAAGTCTATGCCGGCGTCAACTATCCCGGTGCGGTCCGTAGCCTTAAAGTTGTAGAGTCGCCCACTGAAGGAGAAGTAGTCATCTCCTGGAATTCCCCGGGTGTCGATGCTGCCGGTTTCTCCATCAACGACAACCTCGTCGCCTACGACGTCTACAGTGCCATCAACGGGCAGCGTGAACTCCTCGCTTCCGACCTCACCCAACTATCCTTTACCCATGTCGCGTGCCAACCCGGCGACGAACAGAAGTTCATGCAATATGGCGTCATCGCTAAGACAGTCAGAGGAGAAAGCGACGGAGCTGCCACTGAGCTTCTTCCCGTCGGCACCTCCTATTCCCTCCCCTTCAGCGAGTCGTTCTCATTCGGCTCACTCAACCATATCATGGGTTCGGAAGTCCTCTCGGGACTCCCGGCAAACGTTCAATGGATTCAGTGTACCAACGGCGACATCAACAAATACGAAGCCGCCGACGGCGACAACGGATTCATTGCCCATTATGCAAAATACACCGATCAGGGCGGTCGCATTTTCACCGGTAAAATCCGTCTCGATGCGCAAAAACCTCTCCTGTGGTTCTCGACTTACTGCATTAATTCCGGCCACACCGGTCTTATTCGGGTTTTCGTCAAGAATAATAACACTTGGACCGAAGTCAAAGCTCTGAGAGTCAATGAAATCGCTGAAGACAACACCGGATGGGCGCGCGCCGTGGTCGACCTCAGTGCCTTTGCCGGTAAGACCATCCAGCTCGGTCTGGCAGCCACCACTTCAGGTTATGCCCACACCCTCTTCGACGACATCCGGATCTTCGACGCCAAAAACTGCGATCTCGCTCTCGTCAACCTCAACGCTCCTCTCACGCCCGAAGCCGGAAAAACATACTCCGTCAGCTTCGACGTAGAAAACAGCGGTGCCGATGATGTGGCTGCACACGAAGTAAAACTCACTTTCAACGGTCAGGATGTCGCTTCAGCTACCGGTGCCGCTCTCAAGCCCGGTAAAAAGCAAACCCACCAACTCTCCTTCACCATCCCCGTCAACGCCGCCCGGACAAACTCCCTGCAGGCTTCCGTTGTCCTTCCGGCTGATGAAAGCAATGACAACAACACTCACTCCCCACTAACCATCAACATCGCGGCCGGACAGCTGCCCGGAGTCAAAAACCTCCAGGCTCAGCGTTCCGAAAATGAAATAGTCCTCTCTTGGGAAGCAGCTGAACCTTACGGCTCGCCTGTCGCCCTCTGCTCATTCGACGACATGGCTTCGTGGCAGAGTTCCGACGACGACTGGACATTTATCGACGCCGACAATGCCGAAATCACCGGCATCTCCGGCCTAAACCTCCCCAACATCACTCCAAAATCCAAACAAAGCTGGTGGGTGATGGACAATACTCTCGAAGCCATCGCGGAAGAATACGACTTCCGTCCTAAATCCGGTAGCAAATTCCTCGCTGCAATGGCTCTCTACAATGGTGGCAAAACCGACGACTGGGCCATCTCGCCCCAGCTTCCCGGTTGCTCACAATCGATCGGATTCTTCGCCCGTTCGTTCCATGGCCGATTCCCGGAATCCTTCGAAGTCCTTTACTCGCTTTCCGGTAAGGCCATTGGCGACTTCGTTTCCCTCGCCTCTGTCGAAAACGTTCCCTACGCCTGGACCGAATATTCTTATGTCCTCCCTGAAGGAGCAAGATACGTCGCCGTCCGACATAACACCACCGGCGGATTTATGCTCTACATGGACGACTTCACCTTCACTCCCCTCAGCTCACAGGGCGAGCCCCTTCAGCTCGAAGGATATCACGTATTTGCCGACGGCCAGCAACTGACCGAACAGCCGATTCAGACCAATTCCTTCACATTCTCGACTCTGCCTACACGGGCTGTCTCCAACCTTCCCGAATCATTCTCAGTCTATCCCGTCTATGCTCAGGGAATAGGTGCCGGAATGGATGCCGACCTCCCCGTAGGAGTTGCCGACATCAGCACCGAGAGTCTTAAAGTCACGGCCTACAGAGGAAGAATCACAATCGAAGGTTGCGCCGGAGAAGAGCTCAGCGTCTTCTCTGCTTCCGGAGTAAACTACTTCACGGGTCGTCCGGCCGACCGACTCACAGTCGAAGCCCCGGCTGGTATCTACCTCCTCAAGACTTCCCGAAAAGTAATCAAAGTGAGGGTAAGATAATCTCCCACTGAATTTAAAATCCAAGAGGGTGCGCTGAGATTCAATCGGCACACCCTTTGCTAATTTTATAATCCCGCCACTTATCTCCCTTTTTATGAAATGGCGTCTAATCTCCCCTCAGACCTTCCCCTTCCGGTTGCATTGGGCGCAAACTCCCTTGGCCACATAATTCACTCCCCGGAGCGTAAACCCCTCCGGAAGGATTACCTCGGGAACATGCTCACTCTCAATGCAAAAAATTCCCCCACACGCCTCACATTTAAAGTGAATGTGCATATCCGACATGGTGTGGCCTTCTTCTCCGTAGCAGAGTTCATATTTCATTGAGCCGCTTCCGTCGTCTATGATATGAACCAGTTCCCGCTCCTCAAAAAGTGACAAAACCCGAAAAACACTCGACTTATCGATCGAATGAATTTTCGCTTCCACATCGGTCATGCTTGCCGGCCGTCCGAAATCTCGCAGACAGCGCCCGACTAAAATCCGGTTGGGGGTCGCCTTGATTCCTTTGGCTGCAAGCAAATCTTCAATATTTTTCATTCTTTATTCCCTTTTTCAAGCTCCAAGATGGTTGCGAACCACTATCGCATTGTTTTCCGTCTCATCGCGCGATGAATATAAAAGCGTCACCTTCGGCTTATCGGCCAATTCAGCCTTCAGCTGCCCAAAAGCTGGGTTTGCTTCCAGCTCATCTCCGTAACGCTTTTCAAACTCGCTCCATCGTCCTTCCGGGTCGGCATGAAACCACTCACGCAGTTCCGTCGACGGTGCAATATCCTTGGCCCACAAATCGTAGTGAAACGTCGTGTGTGACAAGCCACGCGGCCACAGACGGTCGACATAGACTCTGAATCCGTCGTCGCCTGCCGGGTCATACGCTCTTTTCAAGTCAATAATCTGTCTCATAGTTGAAATCCTTTTTATAGATTAACAATTCAAAGACCCGAAAAGACTTATTGAAAAAAATATTGTCTTCCGTCCGGAAAAAAAGACAGGCAGCGCGTCGGTAGAAGGGATGCGCTGCCTGAGAGTATTGGACCGAATGCCATGCGGATGACAATCGGATTAGTAGGCGATAAGATTAGTCCTGGTTGAGGTTGACACGCTTGAAATCAACTACGGTAAGTCCTTTCTGAGTCTGTTCAAGATATTGACCTACAGTGAGTTTTGCGTCGCGGTGATATTCCTGTTCAACCAATACGTTTTCCTTGTAGTACTTGTTGATACGACCATTGACGATGTTGTCGATCATCTGCTGGGGAAGGTTGGCAGCTTTCTTTTCAGCGGCTTCCTTCATGATAGCGCGACCGCGTTCAGCGTCTTCCTCGGTGAGCCACCCCTTGGTGACATTGGAAGCGATATGGTCTTCGCTGTCGAAGTGGTTGGGGTTGAGGCCGGCTTTGCGGAGAGCAGCTTCAGCAGCTTTCTGCACTTGCTCGGTTTTGGTCTTTTCGATAGCTACATTCTTTTCTTCCTCGATGAAGGCTGCGGGCACTTGTTCGCGAGTAGCAGCCACAGGATTCATAGCAGCCACTTGCATGGCTACTTCTTTACCTACATATGGGTCGATTCCTTCGATCGAGAGACCGACGATAGTAGCCAGTTTGTTGCCGAGGTGTTCATAAGCAGCCACGGTGGGAGCTTCGAGCCATTCGTATGCGCCGAGTTCCATTTTTTCGCCGGTTTTGCCGATTTCGTCAGTGATGAGTTCGTCGATTGTGCGGCCGTCGAGAGTGAGGGCTTTGACTTCGTCGAGACTCTTGGCTGAAGCGGCAACAGCAGCGTCAAGGATTGTTTTGGTCAGCTTGCGGAACGATTCGTTCTTAGCCACGAAGTCAGTTTCGCACTTGAGGGCTACGATGGCGCCGAAGCCCGGTTTGGTTTCAGCCAGCACGCAGCCTTCGGCAGCTTCGCGGTCTTCGCGTTTTGCAGCCACTGCCTGGCCTTTTTTGCGAATGATTTCGATTGCACCCTGGATGTCGCCGTCAGTTTCGGCGAGGGCATTTTTGCAGTCCATCATTCCGGCTCCGGTCATTTTACGGAGTTTCTTGATGTCTTCTATAGAGACTGCCATGATGGATAATTTCTAAAATGTGATTAAAAAAATTATGAGGGAGAGGAGGAGAGTTCCTTTTTGAGATTTATTCTGCTTCCGGAGTTTCAGCTACTACTTCAACCGTTTCTTCAGCTTTGGGAGCTTCAGTT
>CAZNMC010000048.1:0-16281 GCA_964574285.1 uncultured Sangeribacter sp.
TATCACCTTCGCCTTGTTTTCTTACAGAAACTTCGCCATTTTGAGCTTCTTTTTCCCCTACAACTAATAAATAAGGGATTTTTTTGAGTTCATTGTCGCGAATCTTCTTTCCAATTTTTTCGTTGCGGTCATCGACAAAGGCTCGTACCCCCTCCTTATCAAGTTGACTGACGACTTCCCGGGCATAGTCATTAAATTTCTCACTGATCGGAAGGACGACAGCTTGTTCGGGAATAAGCCACAAGGGAAGTTTTCCTGCAGTATGCTCAAGAAGAACTGCCACGAAACGTTCCATCGAGCCGAATGGAGCGCGATGAATCATCACAGGGCGATGTTTTTGATTGTCAGCTCCGGTATATTCCAAGCCAAAACGTTCGGGAAGGTTGTAGTCTACCTGAATAGTGCCCAACTGCCAACGACGTCCAATGGCATCCTTAACCATAAAATCAAGTTTAGGACCGTAGAAGGCTGCTTCACCTTCTACCTGACGGGCTGGCAGTCCTTTTTCTGCACATGCCTCTATAATTGCAGTCTCGGCAAGATGCCAGTTTTCATCAGACCCTATGTATTTTTCTTTATTCTTAGGGTCACGCAAGGAAATCTGCGCCTCAAAATTATCAAATTTAAGAGCTTTGAAGATGTAGAGAATAATGTCCATAACCTTCAGGAACTCATCCTTAATTTGATCAGGAGCACAGAAAATGTGGGCATCGTCTTGTGTAAAACCACGCACACGAGTCAATCCGTGAAGCTCTCCACTCTGCTCATACCGGTAAACCGTTCCAAACTCAGCCAAACGCAAAGGAAGGTCACGATAGCTTCGGGGTGAGGTCTTGTAGATTTCGCAGTGGTGAGGACAATTCATGGGTTTGAGCATATATTCCTCTCCTTCTTCCGGAGTGTGAATAGGTTGGAATGAGTCCTTACCATATTTTGCCCAGTGTCCTGACGTGACATAGAGAGCCTTGTTACCAATATGCGGAGTTATAACTTGCAAATAGCCATATTGCTTTTGAATACGACGGAGGAATTGTTCAAGTCGGTCACGAAGAGCTGCTCCTTTCGGAAGCCACAACGGAAGTCCTTGACCTACGGTGTGGGAAAATGCAAAAAGCTCCATCTCTTTTCCGAGCTTCCGATGGTCGCGTTTCTTTGCCTCTTCAAGAAGAGCCAAATATTCATCGAGCATCTTTTTCTTCGGGAAGGTGATGCCATATACTCTCACAAGTTGGGGTCGCTTTTCATCTCCGCGCCAATAAGCACCGGCAAGGGATAATACCTTGACTGCTTTTATTGGAGCTGTCGAAGGGAGGTGTGGGCCTCGACACAAATCGGTAAAGCTGCCTTGAGTATAGGTGGTGATATGTCCATCTTCCAGTTCGCTGATGAGCTCACATTTGTAGACTTCCCCACGTTTCCCAAACATTTCCAATGCATCCGCCTTGGAAATATCGGCACGGCGTATTTCTTCTTTTTTTGCCACAAGCTCCATCATCTTCTTTTCGATTTTTGTAAAATCTTCAGAAGTGATTTTGTGTTCGCCCGGATCAATATCGTAATAGAATCCGTTTTCTATCGCAGGTCCGATACCGAATTTCACTCCGGGATAAAGTTCCTGTAACGCTTCGGCGAGCAAATGAGCTGATGAATGCCAAAAAGCATGTTTGCCTTCTGGATCCTCCCATTTGAAAAGTTGAATTTCTGCATCCTCAATAATGGGACGAGAAATATCCCACTCTTCTCCATTCACTTTTGCGGCCAACACATCGGCTGCAAAGCGGGGACTTATGCTTTCGGCAATTTGGCGGGGAGTAATCCCTGCTTCATATTGCCGCTGGTTTCCATCCGGAAAAGTAATTGTAATCATAAGATTGATAAATGAATAGCATCAAATATCTTGCCACTATCATTTTAGATGAAGCGACAACTTTTCAATAATTCTCGCAAAGATACAAAAATTATTCGTCACACAAGATTTTTGATTATTCTTTTTAAATATTTTTAATACTTTTAACTTCATCAATTCCGGATGGCTTTCTACTTCTAATCAAAGTTCAAGCTTCGAGATTTCGTCTTAAAGCTTCCTGACAATAGGAATCTATATTTTTGTTGGCAAGTTCTTGGGCAAAGGGAAGCTGGCGAAGCAATCTAAATGCCAGGATATCGGCTTCTTCGCGCGTCTGCACATCATTCATCAATAATTCGGCTTCGTCAATCGACATCTCGAGAGGATCATAGATCCAACAGGCCAATAGTCTTGACTCTCTCACCCCTCTATCATTCCAAAGGATTTCGGCAAGAGTTTTGCGATCACCCGGTTTCAGTTCATCCAAAACTTTACGTGCAATTTGGCTTAACTGAGGCAGATTCAACCCGAAGATAACTTTGTAAGGCATTCCTGCCCTACGCAACGTGTCGGCAACAATGCCATTGCGAAAAGCAAAAAAACTTTGTTTTATTTCTGAGATCGTCATTTCAAAAGAAAATATGGGGTGTGCCTAAGGAAAAATTTTGACACACCCCAATTTTATGCTTCAAGAATCAAATATCAGTGAGAAGAAGTGCCAAGTGTGGAGTAATCACGAGATAGACGCAACATTTGCTCCGGATAGCCTTCGGTATAATCGAGTTTGATATCAATAATTTCTCCGTTACCATCGAGAACGGGGACAAAGACAGGATTCACAAAACCACGATAAGGAGGAATATCTAGTTTTGAGAATCTATTTAATACTTCCTTATGGAGAGTCGGATCGATTTTCACAGCATATGTGTCAATAAGTTTTTTCCCAGCCTGATAATCTCCTTCACTTTTGATGCGTTGGATTTCTCCAAGAAGTTGGCCGATAAGGTCACGCATCTTTTTGTAATCATTAATTTTTACATAAGTTTTGCCGTTTTTCTTAACGAGTTGTACGACTTTGTCTTTTTTCCCATGTTCGAGAATCCATTTGGCAATAAGTTGTCGATTTCTCATGTGGGCTTCCTCAACATCTTTCCCGAGTTCAATACGGTTAAGTTGAGTCATCAGGCCGTTGAGCATATATTTGTAGTATTCAGCCTTATATGCCTCAGGATTATCGAGTACTCCGATTTCTATAAGTTTGGGATCTGCGAGATAGTAAAGAGCAAACAGATCGGCGCGCGCTTCTTCGAGAGCCGAACCATTCTCTTTCAGAGCATCCTGGTCAACGCCTGGAAGGAGCTTACCGGAAGCATGACCAAGACATTCGTGCAGATCCGTGTGAAGCATATCAGTAATGTAGAGATAATCTTCCATTATTTTCCGGGTAGGCGCATCAATGACAAATTCTTCATTAAATCCGTTACCGTGAGAAGCCATTTCGTAAGCCTCGGTAATATTTTCAAGTGTAACGGATTTTGAACCGTGCGCAGCGCGAATCCAGTTGGCATTTGGCAAGTTGATACCAATTGCGGTAGAGGGGAACGCATCTCCGGCAAGCGTAGCAGCGGTAATAACTTTTGCAGAAACACCTTTCACGTTTTCTTTGCGAAAACGTGGATCTACCGGGGAATTGCTTTCAAACCACTGAGCATTGCTTGAGATTGCTTCAGTGCGGGCCGAAGCCTTGCGGTTTTTAAAGTTAACGTATGATTCCCACGAACCGGTCATTCCCAGAGGGTCGTTATAACTTTCGATAAAGCCGTTGACGAAATCCACATCGCTCTTGGTGTCTTCTGCCCACAGGATAGAGTACTCGTCAAAGAGTTTAAGATCTCCAGTGATATAATAGTCGATAAGCTTGGTAATATAAGCCTTCTGCGCATCATTTTCTGCTACATTTTTGGCCATATCGAGCCAATAGATGATTTTTGCAATTGCCGGACCGTAAAGACCATTAAGATGGTAATGAAGTTCTTGAAGATTGCCCTCCTTATCTTTGACAATTTTGGAGTTGAGTCCATAGCTGATCGGAGTAGCATCATTCGGATCCTTTATTTTGGCGTAGTATTCTTCCACCTCTGCCTGAGTTACACCCGGGCCATAAAGATTGCCTGCAGAAGTGGCAATAATATCTTGCGAGCCATCTTGATTCACCTTCTTAGCCATAACATTGGGATCGAAGATGACCGGACCCAAGACATCTATCAGGTGTTGAGCATCTTTACCTTGGCAAACCGGGAGCTGATCAGCCGGAAGGGCTCGCACCTGCTCTTCAAAAAATTCGCGTGAAAACTCGGGAATGAATTTATCGTTGGAATAATGATGATGAATGCCGTTGCCAAACCACACTTGTTTAAGGTATTTTTCAAAAGCCTTAAAATCCTTGCTGTCTCGATCGCCATTGAAATTTTTGTAGATATTTTCAAGGGTCTGACGTATTTTTAGATTATATCGGCCGTTTTGATCCCAAATTATGTCCCGACCCATCTGTGCGGCCTGCGACAGATAGTATAGCATTTTTTTCTGTTGAAGAGAAAGCTGGTCGAACTCAGGCACTTCATAGCGAAGCACTTCGATGTCAGCAAAGCGGTCAACATGATAGTTAAAATCTTTATTCTCAGCTGCATTGACCTGAAGGCCAACGACTGCACCAAGAACAAGAGATGGAATTAATTTTTTCATGGCGTGATATTATTTCGTTATTTTTTATCAATCTGTTTTTACTCTACATATAGTACGAGTCCCTTGAGGTATTCTCCCTCGGGATGAGAAATATCAATTGGATGATCGGCAGGTTGAGTAAGTTGATGCAAAATACGCACTTTTCTCCTCGATTGAGCGGCCGCGCTAAAGACTGCCAGCCGAAACATTTCTTTGGTGACAACTTGCGAACAAGAGAAAGTAAAAAGTACGCCCCCGGACCGAATTTTGTCGAAAGCCCGAGAGTTAAGTTTCCGATAGCCCATTAACCCATTCTTCAGGGCATTTCTATGCTTGGCAAAAGCCGGCGGATCCAAAACAATCAAGTCATAAGCATCTTTCTCCATTTCTGCCAAGAATCGAAATGCATCCGTCGCAAAAGTCTGATGGCGTTTGTCTTCCGGGAAATTTAGAGCGATATTGGCATCTGTCAAAGCAGCGGCTTTGGCCGAGGAATCGACCGAATTTACCATGCGGGCACCTCCTCTCATTGCATACACAGAAAAGCCGCCGGTGTAGCAAAACATATTGAGGACATCCCGGTCGCAAGCATATCGTTGAAGCAACAATCTGTTTTCCCGCTGATCGACGAAAAAGCCTGTTTTCTGGCCTCTCATCCAGTCAATGTTGAATTGCAGGCCATTTTCAAGGGCAATATTCCCGTCGTAGCTTCCCACAAGATATTCATTTTCCGGATCGAGGTGAGCCTTATAGGGAAGAGTGGTTTCACTCTTATAGTACACATTTCGAATATTGGCGTCCGGAAGTTGGATCAGGGCAGCCGCAATAAGATGGCGTGCAAAGTGGATACCGGGCGAATGAGCCTGCATGACAGCCGTGTCACCATATATGTCTACGATGAGCCCCGGGACAAAGTCTCCCTCTCCGTGCACAAGCCGGTAACAATTATTGTCCGGCCGAATGAGTCCGAGACACTTACGCAGAGCATATGCGTTGCGAAGACGCTCATCGTAGAATTGCTTCGGCAACTCCGACTCCCCGAATTCCAATATTCTGACAGCAATGCGCCCAATTTGGAAATGCCCTACTCCCATGACATCTCCCGAAGCTGATACTACCGTAACGGTTTCCCCTTCTTCGAGTCCATCCGGAAGAGATGCCACTGCTCCGGAGAAAACCCACGGATGGCGACGAAGGAGCGATTCCTCCTTTCCTTTTTTCAATCGAATGACTTTGTTCATCTTTTAAGATTAAAAAGTTATTTGAACAGGCGTACGATGTCCATCCCGTTTGCATAGAGGAGTAGAAGAATGAGAAGACCCATTCCGATCATTTGAGCCCACTCCATGAATTTCTCACTTGGTTTGCGGCGAGTAATTACTTCATAAAGGAGAAATAGCACATGCCCCCCATCAAGTGCCGGAATGGGCAAAATATTCATAAATGCCAAAGCGACCGACAAAAAGGCTGCAATATTCCAAAAGGCTATCCAATCCCATTTTTCAGGAAAAATACTTCCTATTGTGCCGAAACCTCCTATACTTTTGGCGCCTTCTTTTGTGAATACCAATTTCATCGATTTGGCATAGGAAGTCAGCTTATCAGTTCCCATTTCCACTCCGCGTGGCACAGACGCCAATAAGGAATAACGTTTCTCTTCCGATTTAAAAAATGCGGCCGGATTTACTTCAAGTCCGATACCCATTTTGGCGTTGTCTGAGAGTTGGACCGGCAAAGTCAATGTGTCGGAAGAGGTGTCCGTCCCGCGCACAACCGTGAGATCAACTTTCTTAGACGGGTGTTTTTCCAGTTCCTTATAAAATCTGTCGAGACTTGGAGTCGGAGTTTTATCGATTGCAATTATCTGGTCGTCAACTTCAATTCCCCCTTTCGCAGCGCCCTCTCCCTTCGAAACCGCAGTCACTTTTACCGGGATTCGATACATCATAAAGGGTATGTCCTCTTTCCCCTCCTTTGCTTCTGCATCCAAGCGGAGCATCATGTCGGAAGGAATGCGAATGGAAACCGTATCTTTTCCATTCCGAAGCACCTTCACTTCCTCTGCTTGAATCATACGCATTCGCGCATCAGCCGGAAAGTCAAGTACATGTCCATCAGCTGAAAGCGGTATGTCTCCATCTTGAAATCCCACTTTATGAGCTTCCCCCGAATAGGCCATTCCCATTTCTGCGTTTTGCAAAGGCACATAACTTTCCCCGGTAGCGTACACGATGCCGGCATATATCAAAATTGCAAGAAGAAAATTAAAAAGCACTCCCGCAACCATGATGAGCAAACGTTGCCAAGCCGGTTTGGAGCGAAACTCCCATTCTTGAGCCGGTTTCTGCATCTGCTCCCTATCCATCGACTCGTCGATCATGCCGGCAATCTTACAATATCCGCCCAGTGGAAGCCAACCAACTCCATATTCGGTATCGCTCCAAAATTTCCCTTTCCCGGATTTTTCCGAAACAGTTTGGTCATCCTCTTCGGGATTGACCCCTTTAAAATGTTTTTTCTTATTAAAGAAACCGTAATATTTCTTTGGTTTCCACTTGAAAAGCTGAGTCCAGGGATTAAAAAATATGTAAAATTTCTCCACCTTTACTCCAAAAAGACGAGCAAACAGAAAATGTCCAAACTCATGAATAATCACCAGAATGGCAAAAGCGAGAATTAATTGAGCGGCTTTTATTAATATAGTATCCATTGAAAAAAGGATGTTGCTGAGTCGTAGAATGTTAAATTACTTTTTTACTATTAATGACACTGTCGAATTTGAGATAGAATCTCGGTAGCTTTTCTCCGGGACAGTTCATTGACAGATACGTAATCTTCATATCCCGGATTTTGAATCACCTCCACCCGACTCATTGTGCGTTCCACCAGTCGGGGAATATCCCCGAAATATATTTCATCTTTCAGGAATGCACCCACCGCTATCTCATTGGCTGCGTTGAGCGTGCACGGGGCAGTTCCTCCCGTTGAAATAGCCTCAAATGCATAGCCCAGCATCGGAAAGCGGTCAAAGTCGGGAGACTCAAAGGTGAGATTGGAATATTGAGACAACTTAAGCGTTTGACGTTCAGAAACAAGTCGCTCCGGATACCCAAGAGCATACCGGATCGGTAGGCGCATATCCGTAACTCCGAGTTGAGCCTTTATAGAGCCGTCTACAAACTCAACCATAGAATGGACGATTGATTGAGGATGAACCACAACCTCTATTTTCTCCGGAGGGCAATCGAAAAGCCAACGGGCTTCAATCATTTCAAAGCCCTTGTTCATCATAGACGCAGAATCCACTGTTACCTTACTCCCCATCGACCAATTAGGATGGCGCAACGCTTCCGAAGCAGTCGCCTTGCGTATCGATTCCGCACTCCAGGTCCGAAAAGGACCTCCACTGGCAGTCAGAATTATTTTCCGCGCATATCCTTGATGCTCACCTTGCAGACATTGGAAAATAGCCGAATGCTCACTATCAACCGGTATAATTGTTGCATGATGTTGATCCGCCAAACCGGTGATTAACTCTCCGGCAACTACAAGAGTTTCTTTATTTGCCAAACAAATCGTCTTTCCCGCACACACAGCCTTGATCGTGGCTGGCAAACCACTGTAGCCTACCATAGCCGTCACAATCATATCAAGTTCGGACTCAGTCACCGAATCCTCAATAGCCTGTGAACCACAAAGAATTTCAACCGACAAATCGTCCAACGCTTTCTGTAGTTCCGGATACACTTCTTCATCCGCAATGACAACCCGCTTAGGCAAAAATTTCCGGGTCTGCTCCGCAAGAAGTCGCCAGTTGCGTCCCCCAGTGAGCAACGATACACGAAAGCGATCAGGATACTCTGCTACTATATCAAGTGTCTGAGTACCTATGCTACCGGTGCTACCCAAAATAGCTATATTTCTAACTTTGGAGTCCAAGAAAATTGAAAGGTTAGTCTTAAACCAAATGCTTCTTACAGCAATCAGGAGACCATTGGCAATCTCGACCGACAGCCGGCAAGAAGACCACATATTGTCCCAAATAATTTGCGAATTTAATAAAAATCCTCCGATTCGCAAAAATCAGGTTGGATTCAGCAACGGCAAATCATGTCTCAGCTCTCTTCTTCCTCTTCATCATCCTCCCAATCAAGGAAGAATTGATCTGCATAACTGTCTTCTTTAAACCTACTTATCTCTCGTCCATCGCGCTTTGTCGGGCGTCCCAAACCCTTTCTCCGGTCCACAAAACCCGAGATGCGGGTCATCTCCAGCAAATCATATTGCGACTGAGGTGTAAGATTCTCTAAATAATCTGACACCAGTTTGGCTCCCAAACGATTTTCCGTTAAACCTATTACCTTAAATGAATATGTGATGGGCGGTTTGCGAACATCGATCACATCTCCGATCTTTACCATCCGGGAGGGCTTTACCACCGTTCCTCCCATCGTCACGCGCCCTTTTTTACATGCATCAGTTGCAATCGTGCGCGTTTTAAAAACGCGCATAGCCCACAACCATTTATCAACTCTGACTTCAGATTTCATTATTACAGATAATTCAGCACCCTATTTATTATTAAACTGATTCATCGCAAAAGACGGTCCTGACAAGCAAAAGGCTTTAACCGCGTCGGCCGCGATTTTTAACCGCTCAGGCAGCAATGCTCGCTCTTCTTGTGGGAAACGGCCTAAAACGTAGTCAATTTGCCCTCCTCGGGGAAAGTCATGTCCTACACCAAAACGCAAACGCGAATAACGGGCAGTTCCCAATTCTTCAGCAATATTTTTTAGCCCGTTGTGGCCGGCATCGGCTCCTCCCGTTCTCAGCCTGACAGCACCAAACGGAAGTGCTATATCATCCACTATAACCAATAGATTTTCAAGCGGTAATTTCTCTTTGTTCATCCAATACCGCACCGCAACTCCTGACAAATTCATAAACGTGGATGGTTTTAAAACCATCAGTTCACAATTCTTCACTCTAATTCGAGCCATATCCCCATAGCGAATTGACTCCCATTTTCCACCTACACTTGCCACTAAAGTGTCTGCAACCATAAATCCCACATTATGGCGTGTACCATCATAGTCTGGACCCATATTTCCAAGACCCACAATCAGATATTTCTTCATTCCATCGGATGTTAGACCCGACTGACCGGTAGTTGTCCCGGTCAGTTTGTCGAGCCATTGCAGAAATTTCATTCTAAACTTATCTTTATTTATTCCGACATATCGGAAGAGGGCATTTCAAAATTTAAAATTTTGAAATGCCCTCTATTTTTAGTTGTTCTCTCGGAGATTCCAAATCACCCGATTGACATTCAAATCATTATTCGGCAGCTTTTGCAGCAGCTCCACGAGCAGCACGAGTAAGCTGAACAGCGCAAACAACAGCATTTTTAGCGTTCATCAGCTCGAGACCATCGAAATGAAGGTCGCCTACTGCAAGCGATTTGCCAAGACCGAGCTTGTCAACATTAATAACCAAGCGCTCGGGAATCTCTGTATAAGGAGCCTTAACTTTAAGTTTCCGCATTGAGAGCGAAAGTTTACCACCTGCTTTCACACCCTCTGCATGGCCTTCGATCTGAACCGGCACTTCCATAACGACGGGCTTATCCGGGAAAACTTCGAGGAAGTCGATATGAAGAACTGTATCTTTCACAGCTTGGAACTGAATCTCCTTCATCACAGCTTTACGCTTCTCTCCGTTAAGTTCCAGATCAATCTCAAAAATGTCCGGGGTATAAATGAGTTTGCGAACATCGTCAGCCTTGACACAGATGTCTGTTGTAATGAGACCGCGACCATTAGCAATTTCCACAATTTTCTCACCGGGTTTGAGACTTTCCGTATAGGGGAGTTCAACAATTTTTCCACCATTAAGAACTGCGGGGATGTGGTCAGATGCACGAAGTGCCTTCACTGCGTTTTTGCCAAGCTCTACTCGGGGTTCGGCCTTAAGTTCAAATACTTTCATTGTTTCTTTTGTTTGATTTTGTGTTACTCAAAATAAGTCTGCCATGGTGGCCAGATGATTTCCCATCACACTGTCCAATCACAAAAGCGCTGCAAAATTAATACTTTTTTCTCTTTTCACCAAATTCTTCCCTGGTTTACAATCCACTCTCACAAATCCTCCACACTTGTATTCTCACCCCTGTCTTCTAAAAAAATAAAATCAGTGTGTCAAAACTAATTCATCGACACACCGATTCTATTTTTATATCCTCAGATATTTCTATCCTTTAATTTTCCTGTTCAGGCTTGTTCCGGAGTCGCAAAAAGAGCATTAAACTCATCGACTGTCACATTCTTTTCTTCAAGTGTAACGGCCTTGTGGATAGCCTCGTAGAGTTTCATATCAAAAGCTTGATCAATTACTCTTTCACGCGACTTATTGTCTTTGATAATCTCCGAAGCAAGATGTTCGATTGATTCTTCAGGAGCAGATGCCATACCATATTGAGCGAACTGATTGCGAGCCATCAAGCGAGCAACGTTCTTAACATCTTCCTCCTCAAGTTTAACCCCAAGCTGCTCGGCTATACGGTCTCGGACAATCTGCCACACAAGTTGAGGACGCGCTGTCGCATACTCTTGTTCAACATTCTCATCCGTAAGACTTTCGTTCTGCATCTTAAGATAGTCTTTAAGAATCTCATCGGGAAGATCAATCTCTCCAATGGCTTTCATAATAGCATCTTTTGAATCGATTGTGAAGCGATAATTGGAATCTGCACGCAGCTGATTCGCTATCATTTCCTTAAGGGCTGCTCTGTATTCCTCCTCATTATGTACTTTATCTGCTCCAAACACTTGATCATAGAATTCCTGATTGAGTTCGGCCGGGCGGAGGACAATAATCTCATTGATGTCCATCGTGAAATCACCCTTGTGACCCTCTACGTCGTTTTTGTCTATATTAAGCATGGACGACAGCTCCACAGGATTACCTTCACAAGTGGCATAAGGATTGAATACGACTTTGTCTCCGACTTTCTTATCTTCGAAGAGTTTGCGCTGATCCTCAGTCTTGAAATATTTGGGAGCAACAATTCCACGTTCTTGAACTATCCCGCCTTCAAGGGGTTTCCCTTCAGCATCAAGCTCCGTGATGACACCTTTAACAAGTGCATCCGGTTCAACTTGGTCGCCCTTAACCTGCTCTCCCATGCGGCGACGAAGCCCAGCGCTCTGATTGTCAATCATCTCGTCCGATACTTCTATCACATAGTACGGAACTTTAAGATCCTTGTCGACATGAGTCTCAAAGTCGGGAGCAAGACCTACATTGAATACAAAGGTGAACGCAGAATCATTAATATCAAATTTCTCGTTTTTCTCCGGCACAGGATTTCCAAGCACGGGGAGCTTGTTTTCTTTGATATAGTCATAAAGCGCATCGCTGACAACCTTATTGACTGCATCATATTTTACCGCTGTGCCATATTTCTTTTGAATTAGCCCGGCAGGAGTTTTTCCGGGGCGGAAACCGGGCTCCGGACGGTTGCGTGCAATTTCTTTTAGCTGTTTTTTAACCTGGTCGGCATAATCTGCCTCCTCGACTGTGATGGTGATACGTCCATTCACATCGTTGAGTCTGTCGAATTTAACGTCCATTATTGTATTTGACTATTTTTTATTTTATTCAATTGATTTACATTGGCTTGACCACGCCCTTCCCTCTATTGACGGAAGGGCGTGAGACACCTGAGTGCAAAATTAATAAATTCCGGTTGAATAACCAAAATTTAGACTTGGCCCGCGGGTCACTACTCGTTAAAGCCCCGGCTCAGCTGTCCATGCATGCTCATTTCTTAAAGAATTGGGAAAATACCCGAATCGTAGAAAAATGATCCGAGACACCGGCCGTCTCCCGGGCAGAATGCATCGCCCAGATGGCGCATCCCATATCAACACCGCTTAAGGGTATTTGAGAAGTCAATATATTCCCGAGAGTCGACCCTCCCACGACATCACTGTGATTCACAAAATACTGACATTTCACTCCTGCCTCATCACAAAGACGACGGAACACAGCTGCTCCTTCCGCATCTGTCATATATTTGCAATTCGCATTTATCTTAATTACCGGTCCCCCTCCAATCACCGGATGATTGGTCGGGTCATATTTTTCATTATAATTGGGATGCCATGCATGCGCATCATCAGCCGATATCATGAAGCTATTTCCCACAGCTCGGAAATAATCTTCAGCGACATTCCCCCCAAAAGTCCCTAATATGCGTTGCATCAGTTCAGCAAGAACCGGAGAAGCTGCTCCCTGCTTGGTGCCCGAACCGGTCTCCTCATTGTCAAAAATGGCAAGAACCCGCGTAGAGTCCGTTTTCGTATCCAACTCGTTGAGCATTGCCTCCAACCCCGCATAAGCCATCGACAGATCATCTATGCGAGCCGATTGAAAATACTCTCCCGTTGCACCGGCTGTAGATGCCGACTCCAACGGATAAAGACAAAGCTCATATTCCAATATTTCTTCCGGTTCAATTCCAAGATGTGAGGCAACCAGACTCTTGACTACCCCTCCGCGTTTCTTAATTTTTTCCCATTCGGACTGGGTATAATACCCAACCACAGGCTTCATATCCTTCTGCACCGAAAGAGGATTCCCCTCGTTCACCCCTCTATTGAAGTGAATAGCCAAATGAGGGATAAAAGCCACCGGTGATTTTAAATCCACCGTATGCGACACTGGATGAAGGGCATCTCTACCAGCTGTCATCACTCGACCCGAAATAGAGAGCGGACGATCAAACCAGGTATAGAGAATCCCTCCCCCATATTTCTCTACGTTCAAGCTTACTACTCCTCCATCTCCATAGATCTCAGCATTAGGCTTGATCTTGAAGCATGGCGAATCACTGTGGGCGGCAATAATGCGGAATCCCGATTCTGCCGGTGTTTTCTCGCCGACAATAAATGCAAATATCGCACTTCCGTTTTTGACAATATAGTATCGTCCTCCCTTTTCAAGAGTCCAACTATCGCGCACATCCAATTCCCTAAATCCCGCTTCTGCGAGTTCCTTGCGGATGGTCTCGACTGCAAGGAAATTACATGTTGAACTGTCAAGCCAATCGAGAAGTCTTTTTATTTCCATGGTAAATATGTGGTTTGAACGGGAATAGGATTTATTATGCCGATTCCCTGGTTGATAAATTCTTCCTTTGATTTAATTTTCCGGATGATATCTAAGCTGATTAAGCGGACGCATCACATTGCAAAGCGTTCCACTCCAATAACTCATAAAATTTTCCCGACAATGATCGAAAGCTGCTTCAAGCAATTCTCCCTCCGACTCCTTGACATTAGTCGCAAAATTAAACAAATCCTGATAGATATCCGCCAAGCCTTCTGAAACAGAAGCCCCTACCGGAGCATCTGAATATTTCATATCTTCAACAAACGTTTCCAAATAAGTATCATCCTCACCCAAAAGGCGTGCTATTCCCTTTTTGATATTCTCATACATCTCCTCATCCACATACGTCGACAGAAAGCTTATCTCAGATACCTCTCCATCTTCCTCTACTTCTGAAAAAAGAAGATAAAGACGTGGAAGGATCGAAACCATATTTCTAACGAAATCCTCCTTTTCTGTCTCCGAAGCATTTTCCATACTTATACAGAACCGAGCCGCACACGCAACTGCCTCCCATTGCTTCTCTTTACGATTATTTTCAGTCATATCTTATTCGGTTGATGTCACTGCTCACATCACGTTTTAATCCCACAAAGTTAAGCAAATATTTCCATTCCTCTAAATTCCTTCCCCGCCCAAAACTGAATTCAATATATAAAGTTTCTTAAAAATATCCTATTGTCCTCAAATTATTGATTTCTCCACTGCTTTTTATAGTAACTTTGCAATCACTTTTTCGTACCTATGAATTTACCTTCAATCAGCATACCTCGCCCTTCTTTGGAAACAATTTTCCGTCGACGGAAAATTTCCAATTCCCCTCTGCGCAAAGAGCTTTTACAACTTACTGTGCCAATTTTTATTGAGACGCTTTTGGTGATGACTCTTGGCGCCGTCGACACTTTCATGCTTTCTCGTCACAGCGATGTCAGCGTGGCAGCCGTCGGTCTGGCCAATCAAGTAATAACCTTTTGCTTTCTCGTCTTTGAAGTTATCAATCTTGGCACATCTGTCCTTTGCAGCCAATACTTAGGAGCGGACCTGCGTGACCGTTTGGAAACAGTAGTCGGGCTCTCGCTTTTAGCTAACCTGATAATCGGCCTTGCAATCAGCCTGACACTCTTTCTCTTTCCGGTGCAAATTCTTTCCGCAATGGGGCTCGAAGGAGAAGCTCTCAGGTTAGGAAGCGATTATATGAAAATTGTAGGAATCGGAGCGTTTGTACAGGCACTCGCTCTTACATTAGGGGCAGTCCTTCGAAGCCACAACAAAGCCATTTATCCAATGCTGGTCATTTTGGTGGTAAACATCCTCAACATCGTCGGTAACTACGCTCTTATATTCGGAAAATTAGGGGCCCCGGAATTGGGAGTGAACGGAGCTGCAATTTCCACTGTCTTCTCCCGGATAATAGCAATGACAATTCTTTTCTTCATTGTCTTTCGAACTACTGTCAAGCGATTCCCGATGCATATTTTCCGCCGGTTCCCAACTCTGGAATTTCACAACTTGATGAAAATCGGCCTTCCATCTGCAGGCGAAGCTCTCAGCTATTCATGTTCTCAACTCGTCATTGCCTATTTCATCACCTCCATGGGAATAGAAGCTCTCGCTGCCCGGACTTACTGCGTAAACATAATCATGTACGGCTATCTCTTCTGCATTGCCATTTCTCATGCCGGTGCTATCTCCATCGGACACTTGGTGGGAGCCGAAAAATGGAACGGAGCCTACACTGTCGGAAAATATCTCCTCCGGTTAGCCGTCACCATCACTTTAGCCTTCTCTGTCTCAATTGCCCTTGCCGGAACATGGATAATGGAAAGCCTGACTTCCGATCCTGAAATAATCTTTTTGGCCACTTCCATTCTTTGGATCGATGTAGTGCTTGAGATGGGCCGGCCTGTAAATATTCTTTTCGTCAATACCCTTCAGGCAGCCGGCGACGTTAACTATCCCTTCTATGTAGGATTAATATTTATGTGGTCTGTTGCCGTCGTCGGTGCTTATTTCTGTGGCATTCCGGCCGGATTCGGAATCCTCGGAATGTGGTGGATGTTTGCACTCGACGAAAACATCCGGGGAATTGTATTTACTCGACGATGGAGGTCTAAAAAATGGATGCATAAAGGCTTTACATTAGCCTCTTAATTTATTTAACATTCATAAATATTCCTATACTTATAAGTTAAACCATGTTGATTTTGTATAAAGTCGTATAATTCCGTCAACTTTATTTTCTTTCCATACGTTTGAGAAATACAAAAGCAATAAAGAAAGTGTTCGTTGGGTTTCGTGAGAAAGTCACGGACATGGTTTAAGTTTAGTTAGATATAGTTTATAGTGGAATCGTGAGAGGAGCGTCGTGGAAGCGCTCCTCTCCTTTTTGTATAACTCATTTCTCACTTCACCAACTCCCTTTTTAAATTTACTCAAAATCGTTTGACCGTTTTTTGACATGAAAATTTTGTCAGTAAAGAAATAATTTCTACCTTTGCATCTGCTATCAAAAACGACCAAGGAGAGATGCCGGAGTGGTC
>CAZNMC010000049.1:0-16179 GCA_964574285.1 uncultured Sangeribacter sp.
TAAAATATGGCTTTCGGGGAGACGGCAAAGCGTTTTTAAATGAAAGAGCCGTGTCCTTTATGAAGAAATTTACTAAAAAAATTTGTCTGTTTGATTATTAAAATTTAACTTTGCCTTCCTGTTTCCAACCTCAACACATTTCCCCGACGCGCATGAAAGAAGACCTGACCACTCTCCGTCGCATAGATCGTCTCGACATCTATGCCAACTACAAGGGCTATAATGATAATAAAATCACTCACGACACGGGTATATCCATTGGAACTCTCGGAAAAAGTCGAAAAGAAGGAAAAGACATCACCGGCCGTACATGCGAAGCTATTCTTTCGCGCTATCCGGAACTAAATCGCGTCTGGCTCATGAGTGGCGAAGGAGAAATGATTATTTCGGACGATTACGATTCCTCCCCCTCTTATCCTGTCGTAGAAGACATTGCAGCTGAATGCGGCCAAGCTGAGGGAATATTCGATGCAAGCTCTTTTTCTAATTTCTCGCGGATGAAAATCCCCGGTGTGCCACGCGACACCGAGTTCTTTATCAGAGCTACCGGCTACAGCATGGTTGACAACGATCATCCGGAAATGTCAATTCCCCCAGGTTCTTTAATCGGAATCTCTAAAATGAAAGGAGGTATCCGTTGGGGAGAAACTTATGCTATTGCCACTCCCGATGGCATCATGATTAAACGTATTCTCCCGGACAACGACAAAAATAAAATCTTATGCGTCAGCTATAATTCCACCGATTACCCTCCTTTCACTCTCAGTCGCACTGAAATCCGAGATATAGCTCGAATCACTTGTGTAGTACCTCTTTATATCCGTTGAGGCTATTGACCGACAATAACAAGCGGATGCATCATCCCTCTCTTATAACCGATCTCCCATCATTTCTTCCCAAACTCCCCGACCGACCGCTGCTGCTCGGACTCAGTGGTGGGGCGGATAGTGTGGCTCTCTTACGCGCCCTTATCGCCCGTGGATGCTTGGTTACGGCCGTCCATTGCAATTTTCATCTTAGAGGTGCGGAAAGCAATCGCGACGAAGTTTTCGTTTCAGATCTTTGTCAAAGATTAGGTGTAGAATTAACTATCCATCATTTCGATGCAATTCAATATGCCTCGCAAAATCATTTTTCGCTTGAGGACGCTTGCCGACGACTGCGTTACGACCTCTTCTTCCGAATTATGGAAGAAAGGGACTTTGCAAGAGTAGCGATAGCTCACAATGCCGATGATAACGCGGAAACACTACTTTTAGCTCTAATGAGAGGGGCAGGCTTGCGTGGTATTAAAGCCATGACCTATGACGATGGTCGAATTATACGACCACTCCTCAATATTGCAAGAAGCGAAATAGAAGCATGGCTCGACCAAATCGGCCAAAATTTCATCATCGATTCTACCAACCTTAAAAATGATTTCAAACGCAACTATCTGCGTAATCAAATCATTCCCGCCCTCGAAAAGCGTTGGCCGGCAGCCCGAAACTCCTTTAATCGGTCTATTGCAGCCCTTCAGGCAGATTTTCTTCTTCTTCAGCAATTTCTTGAACCTGTTGCCCAAGCTCCTGTTCTATCCTATTCACATGTCACATCTTCGGCTGCCCCCAAAAGCCTGATTTATCACTTTATTCGTTCCTTTGGAGGTACTACCATTCAAGCGGAAGAGATGGCCCGCTCGTGTAATCCCATCCCGCGCTTCGGAGCACATTGGTCAACTCCTCACGGAAAAATAATAGCCGGAAGAGATGGCTTCGAAAAAATCCCTCATTTCCCCATTAAATTTCCTCAACTTAGTGGCGAAGAAGTTAATTTGACCACATCATCTATTATAGAGATGAAGCAAAACCGCAACCACGATGAGTTGTGGACCACCCTCTCACCCCAACACTTCGAAATAAGACATCGACGGGAAGGTGATAAAATCCAGTCTCTCGGAATGAAGGGACATCAAAGAGTTGCGGACATCATTAAAGATGCACGACTGAGTCATACACAAGCGAATCAAGTGGTGGTGGTAGAGCATAAACAATCGGGATGCATCGTATGGATACCCGGATTAAAACGATCTCGCCAATTCCTCATAGACCTTAAAAATCCCCCCCTTAAAGCGTGGAGAATAAAACTGCGTCATTAATCATGATAATCCTTCGCATAGAGTCCTGTCCAAATTTAGCAACACAAAATTTCGCCAAATAGAAATATTTTGCTATCTTCGCAATCTGAAAAAAGACTAACCTTTTCCCTCCATGCGAGTGGAAATCTTACTCAACCCAAACTCCATGAAACAACAAGAAGAAGAAAACTTCCTGAATGTGGAAGACGACAGTCTGACCACGGGAACCGGGCTACCTGAAAATGCCTTTCGCGAACTGGCAGCCGATGAGGATTACCGGCCGGTAATGCATCCGGCACACGACCAAAAAGAGGTGACACCCTACTCCGTCATCACCGGTCTAATCATGGCTATTATCTTCAGTGCGGCCGCTGCTTATCTCGGTTTAAAAGTCGGACAAGTTTTTGAAGCTGCCATCCCTATCGCCATCATTGCCGTCGGGCTTTCTAATGCTTTAGGCAAAAAGAATCCGCTTGGACAAAATGTGATCATCCAGTCGATTGGTTCTTGTTCAGGAGTAATCGTTGCCGGTGCAATTTTTACCCTCCCGGCTCTCTACATCCTCCAAGCAAAATATCCGACCATTGTTGTTGACTTCTACCAAATTTTCCTTTCATCCCTCCTTGGAGGTGTGCTTGGAATCCTCTTCTTCATTCCTTTCCGTCGCTATTTCGTAAAAGATATGCACGGCAAATATCCTTTCCCCGAAGCCACAGCTACAACTCAAGTCCTTATCTCAGGGCAGGGAGCTGCCGCTAAAAACGGCAGTCAAGCGAAAACACTTGTCTTGGCTTCCTTAATCGGAGGTGCTTATGACTACATTGTCGCCACTTTCGGATGGTGGGCTGAAACCATCACCTCTACTGCATCAACGTGGGGGACGGCCATTGTAGAGAAATCAAAGCTTGTGCTTAGCTGCAACACCGGAGCCGCTCTTCTCGGTCTTGGTTACATCATCGGCCTTAAATATGCCTTTGTAATCTTTGCCGGTTCCATCTTCGTATGGTGGATTATTATTCCTTTGGTCGGCACCTACGGCGCACCCGAAATTGCATCTTTGGAGCCGCAGGTAATATTCAGTGATTATGCCCGCATGATTGGAATCGGCGGTATAGCTATGGCCGGTGTCATCGGTATCGTCAAATCATGGGGTATTATTGCCCAAGCCATCGGCCTTGCAGGAAGAGAACTTAGAGGAAAATCCTCCGCCACGAAAGAAGTCCGTTGGCAACTCGACATCTCGATGAAACATATCGTGTTCTTCGTTGTCCTCGCTCTTATAGCCGTATTCCTTTTCTTTTGGTTCGGAGTTATCCATACTCTTTGGCAAGCAGCCATTGCTTGGCTCGTTGTCACCGTCATTGCCTTCCTTTTCACAACGGTTGCAGCCAACGCAATAGCAATTGTAGGCTCTAACCCGGTGTCAGGAATGACTCTAATGACCCTTATCATCGCATCTGCAATCTTCGTGGGTATAGGTCTTAGTGGCACTTCCGGAATCGTGGCTTCAATGGTCATCGGAGGAGTAGTCTGCACAGCTCTTTCAATGGCAGGAGGTTTTGTTACTGACCTCAAAATCGGATATTGGCTCGGTTCCACACCCAAGAAACAAGAAAGCTGGAAATTCCTCGGCACCCTTGTTTCGGCCGCTACAGTCGGAGGTGTCATTCTCGTTCTCAACAAAGTTTACGGTTTCTCCGGACCCGATGCGCTGGTAGCCCCACAAGCCAATGCAATGGCAAAAGTGATTGAACCCCTAATGATGGGAGGAGACACCCCGTGGATATTATACATGGTCGGCGCTATCCTGGCCCTCATTCTTAACTGGCTTGGTGTGCCAGCTCTTGCCTTCTGTCTTGGAATGTTTATCCCTTTGCAGCTCAACACTCCGCTCCTCGTTGGAGGTGCTGTAGCATACTTTGTAGCTAATTCTTCCAAAGATAAAAAAATATGTGATCTGCGTCGCGACAGAGGTACTTTAATTTCCTCCGGTCTAATTGCGGGTGGCGCACTCTTCGGTGTATTCGCCGCTATCACACGTTTTGCAGGCTTCACCTACGAAAATCCTCTTTCTTTCGAACTTACACAGATTCTCGGATGTGTGGCCTATGCACTACTTATCATATATCTAATCTGGGACTCACGGAGAGCTAAAGTTTAATTATCCTTACTTTCTCGCGCTCGTTTCTTCTAACAATGCGTTTGCTAATTTTTCTAATTCAAATTTTGGTAGTCGGTGTTGCCTCTGCGCAAACACCGACACCTTCTCTTCGTATCGATTCCCTACTCGAAGCTGCGCGCTCCGGTGGATCAACTCCGGCACAGCGCATCGGTGCAGCTGCCGACTTTATGATAGGAAGTTCATATGAATCCACAGCTCATCTCGATCCTCCCCAAGGCAATATGCGAGTGGATCTTAATTCAATGGATGAGATGGAATTTATCGAATATGCCCTGGCGGCAGCTATTGCGTCTTTTGAGCCGGCACCCCGACCCTCCGACTTCGAAAAAGCGCTCGCTGATTTCCGTTATCGAAGAGGTGAAAACACGGGATTCACTTCCAGATTGAGATATACGTCTGACTGGATTGCCGCTAACTGCTATCGCAATGCCCTGCAGGAAATAACTTTCGATCTTCCGGGAAACATTTCTACCGCCCGGACTCTTGACCACATAACTCGTAATAAAGACCGATATCCGGCCCTTGCGGACTCAATGACTCTCGATCGAATGCAAATGCTCGAAATGGGATTTAGAGTTCACAAAATCCCCTACATGAAATCGCAAGCTATCGGTAAAAAAGCTGTGGTTGATATGCTTCGAGACAACGACATCATTATTATTCTCGATCGATCTTCTGACTCAGATTTTCTTGATGCTGGCTTCATACGTTTTATCGAAGGAGTCCCTCATCTCCTACATGCCTCCCGCACTGCAGGAAAAGTAACTATAGAATCCGAGTCGTTACAGGACGTATTTAAGCTTAAAGCCAAACAGACAGGAGGTTTCCGAATACTTCGGGTAAAAGGAAACTGAACAAAAATTCCGGTAAAAATCCATTCAAACCTGATGGTCAGCATTATCATACCGGTACTCAACGAAGAGACTGATTTAGCCCGCACAATTCAGGCTGCTATACAAGCGGCTCGACCCGACGATGAAATAATACTTGCCGATGGAGGGTTTTCTGGCTCTGCATCACGAATGGTATCTCAAAAACCTGATTGGGAAAATAGCATATCCACTCTTCGATGTCTTGAGCGTCGCCAAATGTGGCATATTCTTCGTCAAGCCGTCGGGCACGCTCATGGCGAATATATACTGATTTCCATGGCTCATGAATGGCTTGAGGGTTCCTCGATTCCCAACCTCGAATCAATCGCTAAGACTATCCAGGCTGATGCAGTTCAAGGTCGAAGAATAAAGCGTATAAAAGGGATTACCGTTAAAGAACCTCTCTTTGATGCTTTCCCTACCGAAACCCGTATCGATGGATCAGATTACCGTCAAATCATCAGCCTAAGCGGTGATCTTCGCCTGATTACTCCTCACATAAGTGACAAGCTGTGGAGACGGGATCTACTAAACGAAACTTTCAGAATTTCTTTTAACGGTGAATGGGGTACAGGAGAAGTTTTATCCTTCCACTATTTCCGGCATGCACGCTCAATCGCTTTTACAAATACCCCAATCAGCAATCGGGCCTGGAGCGAACATGGGAATGCCATCAGCTATCGTCGTCTTTCCGATCTCGAAAAAGTCTACGAACTCAAAATTTTAGCATCCCCAAACGAAATCGACGGTCTGAGATCGGAACTCCAAGCTTATTTGGCTCACTACATCAGCAACCTTATCTTCCGGCTCGGATGGACCCGTCAAGCCGTGGTCCACTATCTCTCCCCTGTTTTGGCAGGCAGCTTTTGGGAAAAAGTCGGGATAGAAACGAATCCGGAAGTCCTCATTGACGAAGCTTTCAGAACTCGAAAACGCCATTCGTTTAAACTCATGTTGCGTCGTTGGCTTTCCTGAATAAAAAATTTATCCCATCGCTTAAACCGCTGCCAAATTCCATTGTCAAACCGATAAATCGGGGAATCACTTCATGGTTTATTTCCCCCGACTTATTTTGATATGAAATTTGAAGACCGTTTAAACGAAAAAATAGCTCGTGATACCGGATTCCGTGTGCCGGAAGGATATTTTGAGCAATTTATTGAGCACACCTCTCAATCATTACCCGAGCGTAAACAACGCGAAATCAGACTCTCGCGGTGGCAAAAAGTGCGTCCCTACGTCTATCTTGCAGCAATGTTTGCCGGAATATGGTGCATGATGAAAATGTTCCACACTATGTCGGGCGAACGTCCTCTCGACTTAGACAATCCGCCAGCACTCGTCGCGCAAGCAGTAGCCGACTCCGACTCGGATTATTTCATCATCGATGGGATGGAAATAAATTCCGGAGCTGCTAATTTCGAACTCGAACAAGACATTATTGAATCTTATTCTTCAATCAACGAATTCGAAGAAGATTTTCGCAATACAAAATAGCATCTCTCCTCCCTCCCTTTAGTTAATGAATACACCAATGAAGAAATTACTTACTTTTATGGCTGTCCTCGTGGTGGCCTTTGCAGCTTTCGCTCAAAAACAATCTCCTCAAGACATTCACCGCGAGTTTCGGGAATTTAAAATCAAATATCTATCCGAACAAATCAAACTTGACTCAAAAAAAGCTTCAGAATTCGCTGAACTTTATTCTCAACTTGAAAAAGAGCGTCACGACAATTTCGCCGCTCTCCGCAAAATCGAACGAACCGTCAAAGGAAACAAGAATGCCACTGATGAGGACTATGCCCGACTTGCTGAAGCAATCTCAAAATCCAAGACAAAAGACGCTGAGATAACTTCGAGATTCGATGAAAAATTATCCAAAATCCTGTCTCCCCGTCAAATCATTAAACTCAAAGAAGCCGAAGACACCTTCAGAGCCAAAATGAAACAAATCCGTCAAAACCATAAAGATAAAAAGAAATAACTCTTTATTCCTTTTATACTCCATTTTCTTTAGGTAACCATTGGTCCGGAGATTTCAGTAGAGCAACCAGAATGTAAATCTGGCATGCGAGGAACGTTAGGTCGGATTCTTACTCCCAACCAAATCTTATTTATTCTATGAAAAACTTTATTCTTCATCTGCTGCTTCTCTTAGGAGGAGTCGCTGCGTTTGCAGAACCAACCACTCCCGACTTCGCCTTTCCCAAAACAGTTGCTTCCGATGCTTCGAAAGCTCTCAAGCGCAATTTGGATGAAAAAAAATACATTGATGCTCTGCAAAACTGTATTCAACTGACTATAGCAGACAATATCGTCGACCGAAATAACGTACTGTCCACCCTTGCACGTCTCGACTCAGTCGCAAACATTATCCCTTCGCAATACCGTGCTTTAGCCCGGCTGATAAGTGCAAGGATTTATACTGATGTATACCTTCAGGGTGGAGCTTCCTCTCCTTTGGCTGCTATAGACTCTACAATTTCAATTCCCAAAAAAGTCCTATGTCTTGTCCGCGACGCTCGGATTCTCAGCAACTCAGCTCCCGCGCTTCCTCTCCAACAATTGTCACCTTTGCTTACTTCGGTAGAGGCGGCTCCTTTCATACCTGATTCACGATCTTTTATAAATTATTATTCTCTTTCACTTCTCTCTTATTTTCAGACTGCGGCTTCTTCTCCTATCATCCCTTTTCGTATCAACTCAAACAGCTCAAGCCCGATTTCTTCCTCCTCTCCTCTCCACGCCGAAATTGATTCAATCTCACTTGCAACACTTCAGACTGATCAACCCAATCCTCGAGCTTTTGCCATGGCGCAACGGACTCTACTTCTCCCTGATTCAGCACGCGTTGGCTGGCTCGAAGAATGTCTTAAAATGATGGAGGATACTCCTCAATCAGTAATGCTCCTCCATCAACTTGCCACCTACAAATCCCCCTCCTCCTTCCTCTATTCTTCCAAGGTCGACCATGAGACAATAGTCTATGCGCAGCAATTCTATGCTCGGGCAAAAAAAACTCTTGTCAAATTCCCCGATGCAACCGATGCAACGGCTCTACAAAATGACTTAACTGAAATAACCCGACAACAACTACGCACATCAGCTTTAGGACAATTCACTTCAGCAATGCCGGTGGAAATAAAAACATCTATCTGCAATACATCCAATTTCAATCTTTTACTCTTTTCCCTTCCACATTCCGATCCCTCCTCTCTACGTCAACCTCTTTCCAAACTCATCCCAAAGGCTCACTTAGTTAAATCTATTCCAATCACAACCGGTATAGACTCCATTGGTCGCCTCGACACTACAATCAATCTCGGAGTAATACCATTCGGCTTCTATATCGCCATTCCATCACTTTCCTCTTCGGTGACCGGAATTCCCAAAAACATTCTTTCTGACTACCCATCTTTTTTCCGAATCAGTAATCTCTCCATTCTCTCGGCTTCGGATCGCTCCGAAAAGCCTTCGAATGCATTATATATTGTTGACGCCATCTCCGGTAAACCTTTGAAAAACATTAAAGTCGAATTTATCTCAAATCGCGCTAACCAAAAAAATCAGTCTTCATCTGCTTTAACTGATTTCGACGGTCGGGTCACACCTCCCTCCGTGGGCTCTCTCACTATACGCCTATCAAATGGCCAGGATGTCAACTATTTCAATGAATACTTTTCTACGCCACGAACTTCCTCAGTCGGTTCCCCTCGACCCGGACTTGTAATTCTCACCGACCGACAGGTGTGCCGTCCCGGAGATTCAATCGGATTTGTGGCCGTCAGCTATTTAACTACACAATCAGAATCCTCTCTCCAACCGAATACTAAAATCAAACTTGAACTCCGAGATGCAAACAACACCCTCGTGACCACAACTGAAGGTCAAACTGACTCCACAGGCCGTTTCTCACATTACTTCATTGTCCCCGACGATGGATTGCTCGGAAACTGGTCTATTGGAGCCACAAATTCCCGGGCCTACTTCCAAGTGGCCGACTACAAACTCCCTTCATTTTTCGTCGATGTAGACTCTGTCGCTTCCGCAACCGGAAATAATACTCTTATTCGTATTGCTGGCAAAGCTCTGTCCTACTCCGGACTGCCGGTAAGCAATGCGAACGTTTCATTTTCAATCCGGTATGTCAGCCGATGGTTCAGATATAATCCCGGACTGGAAAATGCTTCTTTCGCAGGACAAACCACCACCGATTCTCAAGGCATTTTCTCCATCGACCTTGACACCTCCATGCTCAAAGACACTCCTTTTGCGTTTGGTGCCTATCAACTCAACATTGATGTAACCGCACCTGATGGAGAAACTCGATCTGCACCCTCTCAATCGTTTGCAATCGGTTCAGCATGGCAAATCTCTCCATCAATCCCAGCTCGCATAAATTTATCAGACAATAAGCAGCCTTCCCTGGCCGCCAATGTCACTGACATCCTTGGCAAACCGACTTCTCGATTGCTCCACTTTACCCTTTCAGACATCAACAATAAAGTTATCGATTCCGGTAATTTCATTTCCCCTCAATGCCCAATTGATCTCTCTAAACTCAAATCAGGGAAATATTCCATAAATTTTTATGTTGTCGATGATTCTACCTCTAAAGCCGAGTCTTCGTTCATCCTATATCGACTTACCGATGCACGCCCACCCATTGATTCTCGCCTATGGCTCCCCTACTCATCCATAACCGCAAAACCCGAACAAAAACAAATAAATATTCCTGTTGGAAGCTCTGCCAAAGACTCTTATATCCTTACATTCATTACCTCCGACTCTCTCCCTCCAAAAGCGCAATGGCTTAAAATTGATGCGCGAAACAGTTCCGTAAAAGTCGATGCACCGATGTTCGGACATCGGACCTGGGTTTCATTCGCTACTATGGCTGATACAAAAGGATATTCCCAAAGTGTCGAAATCCTACCGGCGGAGGCCAACGATAAACTCACTATCCACACTCAATCATTCCGCGACAAACTTACTCCCGGAGAAACTGAATCCTGGCAATTCTCTTTTTTACTAAACGGAAAACCGGCACAATTCACTCCCGCAATAGCGGTCTTAACTGATCTTGCTCTTGACGACATTGCTCCCTTATCATGGAAATTCAACCCTTATAAACCCTATTTCTCAAACCCTCTTTCTCTTTCACACACGTCTGTCTATTCGACAAACAACAGTTTCCTCCTGGACATCAAACCCTATCTCCAAACTCCCCCCGCGCCATCCGTCCCGGAATGGAACACTTTCGGATACTCTCTCTTTCCGTCCGACTATGCGTTCACTCGCCGATATAAAATGCGCTCCGCCGGTGCGACCTCCAATGGTGTAGTTGTCCAGGAAGAAATGGCAGACTATGCTGCCCCCATGATGCTGGCTGCATCTAAAACCGAAGCAACTCTCGAAACTGATGAAGGAAATGAAGAGTCACAAAGCGATCCTCTACCGGCGCAAAACTATCTTCGTGATTCTTCCATGCCCGTCGCATTCTTCCGACCTATGCTCACCTCGGATGCTTCCGGAAGTCTATCGCTCTCATTCAATGTGCCCAACTTCAATACAACCTGGAAACTCCAGATTATCGGATATACCGATCGACTTCTGAGCGCATCAACCACGCTTGAAGCTACTGCCGTCAAACCGGTAATTGTTCGAACTAACAACCCTCGATTTCTTCGCACAGGCGACATGGCATCCATCTCGGCAAACCTTGCCAACTCGTCCTCCGACTCAACACTTGTGAGTGGCAGAATCGAAGTAATCGACCCCATATCCGGAGTCATAATTGCTAAGTTTAATTCAGAAGAGGAGTGGCTTGAACCAAAGGCTAACCGAGTGATATCTCTGCCATTCTCGGTGCCGGACTCTGTCAGTTGTCTGCTTATACGCAGCTTTGCCTCATCATCTCTACATACCGATGGCGAACAAACACTAATTCCCGTCTTGCCTTCCTCTACTCCGATAATTCAATCAGTCGGATTTTACCTGGCTCCTTCCCAAACTCAGGCCTCCATAAAATTGCCCAATTTACCATCAGGAGCAAATGTCACTATTCAATATTGCGATAATCCCATATGGTATGTCTTGACAGCTCTTCCCTCCATTACTACTCCTCAATCCAAAAACATTCTTTCTCTCATTCGCGCATACTATGCCAATTCCACTCTTATAGGGCTCCTAAATCGCTATCCGCAAGTGGCTTCGCGTCTTAGCGATTTGCTTAAACAAGAACCCTCATCCCCCTTGGCCTCAAATTCCGATTTGAAATCCTTCGACCTTATAAACACTCCTTGGGTCAATGATGCGGCTGCCGAAGCGGCCCGGATGCGTGCACTCGCGACTTTAGCCCAAAATCCTTCGGCTAATTTCAACGCGTTACTCCGAGATATTCTCGCTCTCCAAAATTCAAATGGAGCATGGAGTTGGTGTCCCGGGATGCCCTCATCATCATTCATGACTCACCAGGTTATATCTCGACTTGGAATGCTCAAAGCAAACGGATTTCTGCAAAAAAATAAAAATCTTGATACCGCCTTGCGTAAAGCCTTGACATTCATTGATGACCAAATGCTTAAGTCAGATCAAGAATACCCCAAGAGACTAACAGTCGACAATGCTACTGAATGGCTTTATCTCCACTACCTTCTACCGGGACTCCACACCCCCAACACTTCACTGCAGAAAAAGACCATTCGACTGCTAAATTCCCAATGGCGTTCGCTTTCCTTACCTACGCGTGCAAAAGCCGCCATGATTCTTCAGAAAGCCGGTTATTCCTCCAACGCCTCACTTATACTTGAATCTCTTCGTCAGCTGGCTGTATACTCTCCCCAAAAGGGTATGCGATACGAAAACCTTCATTCGGGTTATAATGGAACTGCCCCCTTACTCTCCACCGCTATGGTCCTACAAGCTTTTACATCCATTTCTCCCCAATCCGAATCTGTCAGCAGGCTTTCGCAAGGCCTTATCCTACAACGCCAAACCGAAAATTGGGGAGCCGATCCCTACACCCTCGATGTCATCCAAGCCATCATTATGGCTAATTCTAATTGGCTTGAACCCAATCAATCCCCGACAATTTCAATTAACGGAAATAAATTAACTTCAACCAACTTATCTTCTTCTCTTTACTCCTGTGATTTTAATTTATCTTCTACCGAGGCTTCGGAAGCAACTCTTTCAATTTCCCGTCAATCTTCCAATGGCCCCGCCTGGGGAAGCATAATAGCTCAATACATTGAGCCGATGGCAGATGTAAAAGCGACACCCGGTCCGGGCATAAGTGTCCGCAAAGACCTTTTCCGAGTCCAGCCTGATCGTCTGGAACCCATAACGGAAAATGACGTTCTTTTACCCGGCGATAAAATCAAAGTGGTGCTCACTATCACTACTGATCGTGACATGGATTATGTCGCGTTGGCCGATGCTCGTTCTGCTTGTCTCGAACCAATTGATCAACTTTCCGGCTACTCATGTGTCGACGGAATTTGGCTCTATCGAGAAATTCGGGATGAAGCAACAAATTTCTTCATCTCCTTTCTGCCCAAAGGCACACATTCCATATCATATGATAACTTTGCCGATCGAGCCGGAACTTATTCACTCGGACTTGCAAACGCTCAATCTCAATACGCTCCTCAAATCACCGCGCACTCTGCCGGAAAAGAGATAAAAGTCAATTCAAAAAAATAATTTAAAAATTTTCTTATTCCGGTCGAACCATTTTCCATCTTCCGATGTTCTAATATCAAAGACAATGAAAAATCGTTTCATGATGTTAGGTTAGTTCGAAAAAGTATTATGGAAAACATTGTAAGTAAGCCTGTTGTGACAACAGGCTTACTTACTTATTTATCTCCACGCAGCTACTTTCATCCTTCGCTCTCTTATATCTTCCTATTGTTATTTATTCCATCAAATCCACTTGTATTTTCCCGGTTTAATAACTATCTTTGCAATCACGTTCGGTAGCCTTGGCCGGACGAATATGCTTAATTCTTACATGTTCAACCACTTAATACCCTTATTATGAAACACTTGTGGCCGTTCCTACTTTTAGGTGCGTTGCTATCTGCTTTTTCTATCAATGCCGCTACGGCTTTTCCCGGTCGAAGCGACTTCCGCGATGAGACAATTTACTTCGCAATGACCACCCGATTCTACGATGGTGACATATCTAACAACACTTATTGTTGGGACGGAGTAAATAATATCAACGATCCGGAGTGGAGAGGAGACTTCAAAGGCCTGATAGAAAAATTAGACTATATTAAAGCCCTTGGATTCACCGCCATTTGGATTACTCCCGTCGTCGAAAATGCGTCCGGCCTCGACTATCACGGGTATCATGCTTTTAATTTTGAAAAAGTTGATCCTCGCTACGAAAGCGATGATTGTAAATTTCAAGACTTGATCGACGCTGTTCATGCGCGGGGAATGAAAATTATTCTCGACATTGTGATTCAGCATACAGGCAATTTCGGTGAAAATAAACTCTGTCCTATGTTTCAAAAAGACTATTCTCAACCTCTTTGCAACATCGACAAATCTATGAAACTCCATCCCGAAAGCCGACTGCCCGACAATTATTTCTCTCTAAGCTCCAACAACCAGTATAACGCTCGACTGGCTCTGATGAAAAATACTGCCGGAGTCAATCAAGACACACATAATTACTGGCATCACTATGCCCATTTCAACTGGGACGATCCTTCCCGTTGGTGGGGACAGATTGCCGGTGACTGTGTCGACCTCAATACGGAAAACCCGGCCGTGAGCAACTACCTTGTAGAGTGCTACACCAATTTTATAAATATGGGCATCGACGGTTTCCGAATCGATACATCCGGCCATATTTCCCGACTTACTTTCAACAAGGCTTTTATCCCTCAGCTCCATGCCGCCGCTGAAAATGCTAAGGAGCGTCGTGGAGGTTCACCATTTTACATGTTTGGTGAAGTATGCGCCCGCGCCGAAGAAGTCATCTATCGAAACGGAAATTACAACTGCTCCCCTTGTTTCTACACATGGGCTGAAACCAAAAACTACGAATGGGACTATAGCACAACATCTTGGGACAACTATACTGTCATGGAGGGAGCAATAGGCGACCATGTAAACGCTCGCTCAGTACTCCAACAAGCTGACGACTATCTCGGACAAGGCAATATGCTCAAATCGTCCAACGCATGGCTCAACGGAAATGAATATCACTCTCCGGATTATTCTCAAAGCTCCCGTTTCAACGTAATCGATTTTCCAATGCATTGGCGCTTCCACAACGCGGAAAATGCTTTCGGAGTACGCTCACAAGATAATCTCTACAACGACGCGACATGGAATGTAGTCTATGTGGACGGCCATGATTATGGGCCCAATGGATGGGATACAAAAAGCTTTGGAGGGTCCTTAGAACAATGGGCTGAAAACTTCGCCTTAATGTTTACCTGGCGTGGTATACCTTGCATTTTCCAAGGCTCCGAGGCATACTTCCGTAAGGGTAGCATTGTCGACAAAGGAGCTATCGAACCACTCAAAAACACGGCACGCGCCTATTTTGGAGGATATTTGACAGGTTCAGTTAACACTTCTGATTTCGCCGAATATTCCAATGCCACCGGTAATTTGGCCGCCACTCTTTCCCATCCTCTCGCTCTCAATCTTCAGCGACTCAATAAAATCCGTGCCGCTATCCCGGCTCTCCGTAAAGGGCAATATTCCACCGATGGCTGTTCAGGGAAAATGGCATTTAAACGCAGATACACCGACTCAAACACCGATTCATATTGTCTGGTGACAATCAGTGGAAATGCAACTTTTACCGGCATTCTCAACGGCACATACACCGATGCCGTCACTGGAGAGGTCAAAACTGTCAACGATGGCCGAATGACTGTTAATTGTTCCGGTAAAGGCAATATTCGCTGTTTCGTACTATCCACTGAAAAAACCCCGGCTCCCGGAAAAATCGGCTCCGACACTAAATTTATCTACACCTCAACTCCCTCTTCCGCAACTCAACTCTCCTACGACGGAAACCAGGAAGCTCCCGAAACCACTACAAAACGCGACTCTGATCCCGATCCGGTTGATCCCATCGAGCCTACACGATATCAAGGCGAGTATTGCGCATTCTTCCACAACACAGCCGGATGGGGTGGTAACGTTTTCGCCTGGGTTTGGAATGCCAATCAAAACTTCACCGGGGGGTCCTGGCCAGGCACTCTCTGTCAAAATCTCGGTAATAATTACTGGAAATGGACTTATAACCAAAATCAACTTCCGACCGATGCCATGATTATTTTCAGCGCATCCGGCTCTCAAACCAAAGACCTAAAGTTTACTAATGGTGCCATATATCTCCCCGACGGCTCAATCGAACGAATCGTACCCGAAAGTCCTTATCAACCGGGCGCAGTTTCATCGATAGACGAGGAGTTGCAGACTCCAATATATTTCAATCTTCAAGGTCTTCGCGTTCAAAAACCGACAAGCGGAATTTACATCGTTCGACGGGGTAATAAAGTCGAAAAAGTGAGAATCCCATAAGCTTTTTTAAATTCAACCGAGACTTAATAAAATTTCTTGCAAAAAAATCACTTTGCGAAAAGAAATTTTATCACTAAATTTGTTATACTTTAAATCAACTTTTCGCAGACATCGAAAGGTTCTAAGCAAAAAAATCTTTAACCCTAATAATTATCAAAGAACTATGGCAAAAGAATGGATCTGCACCGTATGTGGTTATGTAGCTGAAGGCGAAAATCCTCCTGCTAAATGTCCTCAATGTGGTGCGCCCGCTTCCAAATTCAACGAACTTGACAAATCAGCTTTACTCGCTTTCGTTACCGAACATAAACTCGGAGTCGCTAAAGATGCTGACGAAGAAATGATAAAAGACCTCAACAATCACTTTATGGGTGAATGCACTGAAGTGGGTATGTATCTTGCCATGTCGCGTCAGGCCGACCGCGAAGGCTATCCCGAAGTAGCTG
>CAZNMC010000050.1:0-15617 GCA_964574285.1 uncultured Sangeribacter sp.
CTTCTTATGACGATTCTTTCTCAGTCTTTTTTTACGCTTGTGCGTAGCCATCTTGTGGCCTTTTCTTTTTTTACCGCTTGGCATAGAGCTTTAAATTTAAATTACGTTAAATTTGAAGAAAGAAGATTGTTAATAAAACAAGAGGGTTTTATTTAACTTGATCGAGAAAAATTCGAGAGGGTTTGAATGCGGGAATTTTGTGCTCGGGAATACGAATAGTTGTATTCTTGGAGATGTTGCGAGCAGTTTTTTCTTTGCGAGTTTTGATAATAAAGCTTCCAAATCCGCGAAGATAAACGTTTTCACCGTTGGCCATGTTGTCCTTAACAACTTCCATGAATTTCTCCACGGTAGCCAAAACAGCTGCTTTCTCGATTCCTGTGCTACGGGAAATTTCGTTTACAATATCAGCTTTTGTCATGGTGTATGAAAAGTATATTAGTAATGAGATAAATATGTCCGTTTAATGCCAAAAAATAGAGGTTTTGGGGGTTACCCTCGTTTTGGCAGTGCAAATATCGGAATAATTTTTGAATTAGCGAGTGTGTCAGCCTAATTTTCAGCAAAAAAAGTTGTTAGAATGATTCAAATTGTAGATTTTTTATTGTCTTGATAAATTTTTCTAAATTTTTTTTGATGTTATAGGGCTTTTGTTACTCCATCAATTGAGAGAAGACGTGGAAGAACTGAGGAAGCGTCATCCACGGGGATTTCGGCTGAGATTCGGCAGGTATTATCAAATGTTTGATTGAGGACGTTTATGGGTGTTTGTTTAATTAGTTTCATCACATCGTTGAGGGAAATGTAAGGAAATGTGATTTCAATTTGTTGCATTTGCCGGAGCTCTTTAAATCCCCCCTCTTGGAGTGCTAAGCGTGCGGCTTCCCGATAGGCGGCTGTTAAACCCGACGTCCCGAGTTTAATACCTCCAAAATAGCGCACTATTGCTACTACCACGTTTGTCAGACCTAAACTGTTGATTTGGCCAAGAATTGGTTTACCGGCTGTTCCCGATGGTTCACCATTATCGTTTAATTGCCACTCTGTTCGCATTGGTCCAATCATGTAGGCCCAACACACATGGCGTGCATCGTGATATTCATTTTGGATGGATTTGATAAAACTCCGGGCTTCTTCTGCAGATTGGACCGGAGAAGAGAAAGCGATGAATTTGCTCATCTTTTCTTTAAAGATGGCTTTCCCGGCTCTTTCGGGGACTTTATATTTGTCGTTCACGTGAGGAATATCAGGGGTGTTTTATCATGGTGTGAATCACCCCCGAAAACAACATTAAATTTTCGGGGGTGATAAAGGTTAGGGGGAGAGTATTAATACTTATGGTCTGTGGTTTTGAGTTCCTGTGGTGTGGTTTTTTTCGCGTCCAAAGCTTTCCATACGTACCAAATGTAGGCTACTACAAATGGAATAAGTATGGATACAAAGGACATGCAGGCAAGTGTGAAATACGAAGAAGAACTATTGCGGATTGTTAAGGAAGCCTCGGGATTATCGATTGAAGGATAGAAAGGAGTATTATTATATCCGGCAACCCAAAATAGAGTTATTACAACGAGAAATGTGCCTATACCGGCCCACCATATACCTTTTGTCCAATGATTGTCGAAGGCGGAACGACCGATACCATAAAGCACTGCAATAACGCCGAGAATAAAGATTATTAGAGCCCACCAAAGAGTTAAGTAATTATGGAGGTATTTGAAAGGCTCGGAGGTTATGCGTAGTGTAGCGGTTTCATTAGATGTGATGGACAAACCGGTAGTGGTAAGTAGTACCCCAAGAAATATTAGGAAAAAGAGTAGAAAGACAATTCCGTTTGCTATAACTTTTTTTCTGAGAGATTGGAAAAATTTTGGATCCGATGAAATATTATTCATCATGTAGAGAGCAGCGAGGGTCCGAGCAAGGAAAAGGACTGCAACTCCCAGGAGAAGATTTTTCCAAGCACAGATTGCTTCAAGTCCATGAGAGGAAGCCCAAGTAGATATCACCGGAGCTGAATTATCAAGTAGATTACCTTTTTCAACATTGAAATGAGCACCGAAAAAAAACATTGCAACTGCGACTCCCAAAAGAATACATCCGATGCAGCCGTTTAAAAACAAGAAAATATCGTATGTGCGCGTTCCGTAGAGATTTCCTCGCTTGTTGCGGTATTCATAGCTGACGGCTTGAAGTATGAAGCTGAATAGGATAAGCATCCACAGCCAATATGCTCCCCCAAAGCTTGTGGAATAAAATAATGGGAAAGAAGCGAACATTGCTCCCCCGAAAGTGACAAGAGTAGTAAAGGTTAATTCCCATTTTCGACCAATACTATTGACAATTAAGGAGCGTGTTTCCGGGTCTTTTGTTTCGAGCAACATGGATTGACCACCCTGCACAAACAGCAGAAAGACCAATAGGCCACCAAGCACGGATGCAAGCAGCCACCAATAATTTTGAAGAAGTTCGAGTGTCATAAGTCTGTGTTTGAGTTATTAAGTGGTTTAATCTAAATCAGTGTTTGTCCCTTTCTGTATTTGACGTAGGACTATGCTGACTTCAGCTATCAAAAGAATAGTGAAAATAGCAGCAAATAGCCAAAAAGTGGTTACAACAGTTGAGGTTGAGATTGAAGAGATGGCGGCGCGGGTAGGCAAGAGATCCTGCACAGTCCATGGTTGTCTTCCGACTTCTGCAACAACCCATCCGGCTTCCGAACATATCCACATAAACGGAACTGAAATGAGGGCAATCCACTGAAGCCAAGTAGCTTTTTCGAACAAATTTTTTCTATACACGGCAAAGAGACATACAATTATCAGCAAGAAGAAGAAGCTTCCAAGTATTACCATAATTCGGAAGGAATAGAAGGTTACCCCGACAGGAGGAATTGCTTCATCCACTGAATTAAAATAGCCGTAACCGAAGAATTGGTAATTTTTTTGGAGTTCTGCTTGTGCCCTCGTTTGTGCGGCTGTGTCACCTACGGCTTTTGCTTTGTCGTAAGCTCGCAGAGCTTCATGAGCAAGTTTACCTCGTTCAATTCGTTGTTGGTAGCTGATTGTATTTATTGTGTCTCCATTGGCGTCAATCTCGGTTCCCTCTATTATATCTTTAATTCCCGGAACAAAAGCATTCGGATCATGTTTGCCGAGAATTGAGAGTCCATAAGGTATTTCCATTGCAAAGATATACTCGTCAACATCGTTATCCCATTTTTTCTCAGGGTTGACAAGTCCTAATGCTACAAGACTTTGTTGTTGAGACCCTTCGTAGAGACCTTCCATTGCGGCAAGTTTCATTGGTTGATGTTTTGTGACTTCGACAGCAGATCCATCCCCTGTGTACATCGTGAGCAGCATACCGATAAGCCCTACCCAAGCGCCCACTTTGACGCTTCGGATAGCAAATTGAACATTCCGTTTTCGAATGAGAAACCAACAGCTAACTCCAATTACGAAAATTCCTGCAAGCGCCCATCCCGAAAATACTGCATGGAAAAATTTGTTGACGGCAATACCGGAAAATAGTGCCCAAAAGTTATCCATGACGTTACGCATTTGTGCCGGATCAAAATTCATTCCGACGGGATATTGCATCCATGCGTTCGCAACCAGTATCCAAAGCGCTGAGATTGAAGCTCCGATTGCAGTGAGCCATGTCGCAGCGAGGTGGAATTTTTTACTAACACGATTCCATCCAAAAAACATGACAGCAATAAAGGTGGATTCCATAAAGAAAGCCAGTATACCTTCGATAGCAAGAGGAGCACCGAATATGTCGCCGACAAACCAAGAGTAATTGCTCCAGTTTGTGCCGAATTCAAATTCCAAAATAAGTCCTGTTGCTACTCCAATAGCAAAGTTAATTCCGAAGATTGTCATCCAGAATTTGGTGGCTTTTAGCCAGGACTGGGAGTTGGTTCGAACGTAGAGAGTCTCCATTACCCCTACTATTACCGAAAGGCCGAGGGTAAGGGGAACAAAGAGCCAATGATAGATGGCAGTCAATGCAAATTGCCATCTGGACCAGTCGACTACTGTCATTAAATCATTCATGGTTATTGTATAAATTTAGGTAAGATATTATCGTGGCCGAGTCAGTTCATGTCGTACGTGGTCGGCTCGCTGAGTGTCGTTGTTGAAGTTTTTATGAAGTAAGTTCGGGAAAAACAGTAATTTGATTACTACAAAAAAGATAAATAACTTGGCAAGGATAATAATCCATAGCGTTTTTCCAATTGTCATTTGTCGAAATCCGTCTCTATACATCTGCCAGGCTGAAATAAAGAATCTGCGCCCTTTCCATGGGGAAGGGTCAACCGATGGCGATGAGTTGGTGTTGTCGTGCGACATAACCTATTTGATTAAGACTTAGGAGCTTACAAATCTTTAAAAAGGTGTTTCTATTTTATGAGAAAAATAGTGTTGCAAATATACCCCAAAATGTTTATCTTTGCAATAATTTTTGACAAGTTTTTTCTTTTTTTAGAAATGAAGCAGACAGCGTTTGTAACTGGTGCGACAAGTGGTATTGGGAGAGCCTCCGCTCGTAAACTTGCTGAAGCCGGATTTCGTGTGATTATTTCCGCTCGCAGAACCCAGCAACTTGAGACTTTTGCAGATGAATTAAGAAGTGAGGGCCATGAGGTCTTAGCGCTTGTGTTTGATGTTCGGGATCGAGATGCGTGTAAGCGTGCTGTGCAAGAATTGCCACTTGAATGGAGTAAAATAGATGTTTTGGTAAATAATGCCGGTCTCGCTCTTGGTCTTGAGCCTGCCTATGATGGCGATTTTGATGATTGGGACACTATGATTGATACAAACATCAAGGGGTTGCTCAATATGACTCGGTTTGTGGTTCCCGGAATGGTTAAGCGAGATTCGGGGATGATAATAAATATAGGTTCTGTGGCCGGCGATGCGGCATATTCTGGAGGGAATGTCTATTGTGCCACTAAGGCTGCCGTCAAGACAATAACCGATGGTTTGAGGATAGATTTGGCGCAAACCTCTGTGAGAGTCACTAATATTAAGCCGGGATTGGTAGAAACAGAGTTTAGTCGGGTGCGTTTCCATGGTGATGCCGAAAAGGCCGATAAAGTTTATAGTGGAATCAAACCCTTGACCGGTGAGGATATTGCAGATGTGGTAGTTTTTGCGGCTAAGGCGCCTGCACATGTTCAAATCGCTGAAGTCTTGGTCCTGGCTACTCACCAAGGATCAGGTTCAGTTATTTGTCGTCGGCAATGAACCCATGTTTAATTTACACCTTATAAATATTTAAAGAAGGATATGTCAATGTGGTTTGAAACTCGGGTACGCTATCATAAAATGCAAGAAAACGGATCGGTAAAACCTGTTACTGAACCGTATTTAGTTGATGCAACTTCTTTTACAGAAGCAGAAGCTCGCATCATCGAAGCCATTACTCCCTATATTTCCGGTGAATTTAGTATTACAGCTGTTAAAAAAACTAAGATCGCAGAAATATTCTTTAATGAAGAGGGAGATCGTTATTATATGGTAAAGGTAAATTTTATTACCCTTGATGAAAAAACTGGAACAGAAAAAAAGTCAGCTTCGTTTATTCTGGTTCAAGCCTCGAATTTTGGCGATGCATTGGATAAGTTTAATGAAGGGATGAAGGGATCGGTGGCAGACTATGAGATTGCTTCAATTTCAGAAACTCCGCTTTGCGATGTATTCCCGATGTTTGCTGTGCCTGGTAAACCCTCAGCTGTTTAAACCTTTTCCGAAAAAAGGGATTTTACAGTTGGGTAAAAGATAATTTCAATTAAAGGATGAGTCATATTTCTGAAGAAATCATTCGGCTTCATAAGGAACTCCCTCAAGGTGTTGGTTTGGTGGCGGTAAGCAAGTTTCATCCTGCTGAAGCCATCCGGGTGGCGTACGACGCAGGTCAACGAATATTTGGCGAGAGTCGCGTTCAAGAGTTGCTGAAAAAAATCCCTGAACTTCCAAACGACATCCGATGGCACTTTATTGGTCACTTGCAAACTAATAAAATCCGTTCCATTATAGGCAAAACAGCAATGATTGAGAGTGTCGACAGCGTAAAAGTACTCTCTCTAATTGATGTGGAATCACGAAAGGCCAACGTGTTGACGAACGTTCTGCTTCAGGTTCATGTCGCGGAGGAAGAAACAAAATCCGGTTTTTATCCCGAAGAATTGCTACAGTTTTTCCGTCAGAGAGAATATGAAAATTTAACCAACGTTCATATCTGTGGTCTGATGGGGATGGCGACCAACACTTCAAATGTGACTCGAATAAGAAAAGATTTTGGGTGTATTGCTTCGTTGATGAAAGACGTTAAGGCACTTTGTCCGGATTTGCGGGGATTTTCCACTTTATCGATGGGAATGAGTGGTGACTGGCCGATTGCGGTCGAGGAGGGTGCAACCCTTGTCCGAGTTGGAACGGCAATCTTTGGAGCGCGAAATTACTGATATATAAAATACTAAATACTTAAGGTGAAAATTAAAATTATGGATAATACCAACGTGTCAAAAGGAAATGGTCGGGCAGTGGCTATTATAGCTATGTTTTTTCTTTTTGCCATGATTTCGTTTGTCACGAATTTGGCTGCCCCTATCGGCACCATTTGGCAAGGAAATTATTCTTGGGCAGGAATGGTTGGAAACTTTATGAATTTTCTTGCCTATTTGATTATGGGTATTCCTGCAGGTAATATGCTTGTAAAAGTAGGTTATAAGAAAACTGCTCTATGGGCTATTGCAATTGGCTTTATTGGTATAGGTTTGCAATATCTTTCGAGTATTGTGGGATCGCAAACAGCTACCTTTTCTATCGATGGTGTGCCGGTGATGCTCAACTTCATTATCTATCTTATAGGGGCGTTTGTGGGCGGTTTCTGCGTATGTATGCTCAACACCGTTGTTAACCCTATGCTCAATACTCTTGGGGGAGGTGGCAATCGGGGTAATCAACTTATTCAACTTGGTGGCTCTTTAAATTCACTAACAGGTACATTGACTCCCCTTTTTGTAGGCATGCTCATCGGCACAGTTAGCAAATCTACCTCAATGACCGATGTTACTCCTCTGCTTTGGATTGCAATGGCTGTCTTCGGGATTGCGTTCATCATTATTTCATTTGTTCGTATTCCGGAACCAAATTTAAATAAAAAGGGTAAGAAAGTTGTATTTACCCATTCACCCTGGAGCTTTCGCCATACTGTCTTGGGAGTGATCGGAATATTCTTTTATGTCGGTTTGGAAGTTGGCATACCGGGTGTGCTAATTTTCTATCTTTCTGACTCCGAGGCTTCTGGTGTTGTGGATAATCCTACGGCTGTTGCAGGAGCTGTGGCTTCGATTTATTGGCTTCTGATGTTGGTAGGGCGTTTGTCATCGTCCGCTATTTCAGGTAAAGTTTCAAGTCGCACCCAACTTATTGTGGTGTCGGCTACAGCAATAGTCCTAATTCTTTTAGCAATTCTATTGCCAACATCCATTCGCGTTTCAATGCCATCTTATTCAGTGGAAAATGGCTTCGGTATGGCACACGTGCCCATCTCAGCCTTATTCCTGGTGCTTTGTGGTCTCTGCACATCCATCATGTGGGGAGGTGTTTTCAATCTGGCTGTCGAAGGACTTGGGAAATATACTGCACAGGCTTCCGGAATATTTATGATGATGGTCGTTGGTGGCGGTGTAATGCCTTTAGTGCAAAATGCAATTGCTAAATCGGTTGGATATATGGCTTCATACTGGCTTGTAATTGCCATGTTTATTTATCTCTTCTATTATGCTCTGTCAGGCTCAAAAAATGTCAATACCAATATTCCGGTTGCTGACGAAGAAGAGATACCCAATGCTCTTTAATTCTCCTTATTCATCAATATCCTTCTAAAACTCTTTTATTTATTCCCATCTTCTTTTCTATGGATGCAAAGTTAATGAATCGGGCAGCCGACAACATCCGCGTTCTTATAGCCGAAATGGTTGAAAAAGCAAAATCCGGCCATCCCGGCGGAGCAATGGGAGGGGCAGACTTCGTCAATGTCCTCTTTTCTAAGTTTCTCGTTTATGACCCTAATGATCCTACTTGGATAGCACGCGATCGTTTCTTCCTCGATCCGGGTCATATGTCGCCTATGCTCTACAGCGTCTTGGCCCTAACCGGTAAATTTACCATTGATGAACTTCAACAATTTCGCCAGTGGGGGAGTGTTACACCCGGCCATCCCGAATTAGATCCCGAAAGAGGTATTGAAAATACATCCGGCCCTCTCGGGCAAGGTCATGCCATGGCCGTGGGAGCGGCTATTGCAGAACGTTTCCTTGCCGCTCGTTTTGGAGAAGTAGTTGCACATAAAACCTACGCATTTATTTCCGACGGTGGTATTCAAGAAGAAGTAAGTCAAGGAGCCGGGAGAATTGCGGGTACGTTAGGGCTTCATAATCTCATAATGTTTTATGATTCCAACAAAGTCCAGCTTTCAACTATGGTCGATGCAGTTTCTGACGAAGACACAGCTGCCAAGTATCGGGCTTGGAATTGGAATGTATTAGAGATTAATGGGTCTGATCCGATTGCAATTGCTGGTGCACTTGAAACCGCACAACAAGAGCAAAATCGTCCTACTCTTATCATTGGACGTACCATTATGGCTCATGGAGCTGTTGCTGCTGATGGTTCATCGCTTGAGGGAGCTATTTCAACCCATGGACAACCTCTTTCAAAGGCCGGTGCTGATATTGACACTACAATAAAGAACCTTGGTGCCAACCCAGACAATCCCTGGGAGATCTGGGAGGATGTAAAAAAACTCTATGCCGATCGGCGAGATCAACTGTCACTTATCGTAGCTCTGAAAAGGGAAGCCTATAATTACTGGGCAAAAAATAATCCTCAAAAGGCAGCGGAGCTTCAAAGCTATATTGATGGTAAGCTTCCTGAACTCGATTGGGATGCTATTCCTCTAAAACCTAATATGGCTTCTCGAGCAGCCTCGGCAGCTGTGCTTAGTTATCTTGCAGAGCATGTCGGAAATATGATTGTGTCTTCGGCCGATCTTGCAAATTCTGATAAAACAGACGGTTTCCTCAAGAAAACTCATGCTTTTCTTAGAGGAGATTTCTCCGGTGCATTCCTTCAAGCTGGAGTTGCTGAGCTGACTATGGGCTGCCTTATTAATGGAATAGCTCTTCATGGTGGTTTAATCGGTGCATGCGGCACATTCTTCGTTTTCTCGGATTACATGAAACCCGCTATCCGAATGTCTGCTCTGATGGAACTTCCGGTGAAATTCATATATACTCACGATGCTTTCCGAGTAGGAGAAGACGGCCCTACACACGAACCCATAGAGCATGAAGCTCAGATTAGACTTCTTGAACAGATGGATAATCTTTCAGGTCGTCCGGCTGCTCTTGTCATTCGTCCGGCGGATGCTGCTGAAACTGTTGAAGCCTACCGACTCGCTATGAATAATTCTGAGTCGCCCACAATTCTTATTTTCTCTCGACAAGATCTTGAAGATCTTCCTGGTGTGAATCGTCGCCAAGAAGCTCGTATGGCTGCTAAAGGAGGATATATTGTTATAGATACACCAAATCCTCAGGTCATCTTACTTGCAAATGGAAGCGAAGTGGCTCTTCTTTGCCATGCTGCCCAAGCCCTTAAAGAACAAGGTATAAACGCACGAGTTGTCTCTGTGCCTTCTATAGGTCTTTTCATGCGGCAACCGGAAGAATACAGACTGAAAGTAATGCCTAAGGGAGTGCCTGTATTCGGTCTCACTGCCGGTTTGCCAGCCGCCATTATGCCTCTTTTGATCGATTCTCGTCATGAAGTTTTCGGACTCCAACGTTTTGGTGCTTCAGCTCCTTACAAAGTTCTTGATCAAAAATTTGGCTTTACTTTAGATAATATTTTAAATAAAATTAAACAATTTTTAGGTTTAAGCTGTTAATTAGAAAAAAAGATATTATCTTTGCACCGAAATTTCGATTCCACTGAAATTTTATATTATCTAAACAGAGAAAATACTTTATTAATATTTGTTGTTCTATGAAGAAAATTACATTGTTAGCTCTTGCGTCTCTCGCATTCGGAGCTGCTTCCGCTCAGGAGGTAACTTACGTTGAAGATTGCTCTCAAGGCATCCTTATGAACCGTGCTAAAGACAACTGGTTCATCACCGCTGAGGGTGGTAGCAACATTCTCTTCGGCAAAAACGATGTACATGCCGATCTTAAAAACCGTTTTGGTGCTAACGCTGCTCTTTACCTGGGTAAATGGGTGACCCCGACTTTCGGTTTCCGTTTTGGCGCTAACTGGATCATGGCTAAGGGTGCTTGCTATCCCGGCGCAATGTATCAGAAAATGAACGATGGTTCAATTGACGGAACATTCTATCCTGAAAAATTCATGGGTATCGGTCCTGAATTTGACATCCTTATCAACCTGACCAACTGGTGGTGTGGTTACAAACCCAACCGTGTTTACAACGCTACTCTCCACGGAGGTGCTGGCGCATATTGGACACAAGCTCGTCGCTATAACCACGATGGTTACTACCAGACAGAAGGTGATAAACTTATGTGGGTAAATGCACATAACACAATTATGTTTGCCAATATTGGTATCATGAATAGCTTCGCTCTTTCAAAGCACTTTGAGCTTTTCATTGATGTTCAATACAATCTGATTGACTTCCACCGTCAGAACTCAGACCTCGCTGTTTCCGCCGGTTTCACTGTTAACCTCGGTAAGACCGATTGGAACTGTCCGACAACTGCTGTATGCCCCACTTGGAAATACACAGATGCTGAAGGTGACGCTTTGGTAGCTCGTCTTGCAAATGCTGACAATAAAATTAACGATCTTCAACGTCAACTTGATGACTGCCTTCGTCGTCCCGCTCCGAAAGCTGTTGTTGAAAAATGCGAAGGTCTTTGCACAGTTTACTATCCGATTAACCAATCCACTCTTTCAGCTCGTGAAAAGAACGTTCTCCGTTCTGTAGCTGCTGTGATGATGGAATCTAATAAAAATTATGTCTTGACGGGTTGGGCTGACAACTACACCGGTAACGAAGAAATTAACGTACGTCTCCGCAACGAACGTGTGAACGGTGTTAAAGCATTCCTCGTAAGCTGTGGTGTTGATGAAAGCAAACTTGATGCTCGTATCGACAACAACAATCTTACTGACTTTGGTATCAAGTCTGCTCCGCTTGACCGCGCAGTGACTATTGCTGAAGCAAAATAAGAACTTCATTACTCTCAAATACATAATCCCTCGAGACGGAGTGTCAGTGATGATCCTCCGTCTCACTTTTTTAAAGAATTTCTTTACTAAGTTTTTATATATGTTTAGAGGAAAATAGCTAATCTTTAAAAGGAATTATCCTCATGAAAGTAGCTAATTCTTATACAGTATTAAATTAAAGACAATATTAAACTGTCCTCCTGAAGCGACTCACTTCAGGAGGACAGTTTAATATTTACAAAATCTAATGATTGACTTATATAAAAAACTTAGTTTCTTTCCAAAAGATTTAGGAATTCCGTACGAAGCGCTGGATCTTCCGCAAATCTACCGGTATAATCATAAGTGGTGGTAGCTGAATTCTGTTTCTCAACTCCTCGCATTTTCATACATAAGTGCTGTGCGGTGCAACTAACAATTACACCATCATTTGGCAATGCTTCCGAAAGCAAACGACATACTTCAGATGTCAAGCGCTCCTGTACTTGTAAACGACGCGCGAAGCAATCAACAATTCTTGCTAATTTTGACAATCCTATCATTTTCCCTTTCGGCAAATAACCAATGGAAACGGTGCCGAAAAATGGTAATATATGGTGCTCACACACGCTATAGAATTCTATATCCTTAACAATTACGATCTGAGAACCGGCATGTTCAAAAATGGCTTTTTGAGCAATTTCAAGAGGATTGGTTCTATAGCCCGCTGAAATATCTATTATAGCTTTGGCCGCACGCAAGGGTGTTTTTTTCAGACCTTCGCGTTCAGGATCTTCTCCTAAGAGTCGAATGATTTCCCGATAATGGTATGCAAGCTCATCAACGAGCTTCTCATCATGTATTTCTTTTCTACTCACTTTGAGAATAATGAAATGACTATTTCAATATTACGATTGGTGACTTGATCACTCTCATTTCTGAGGCGAAGGCTGGAAAAGCAGCTCGTAGTTCTTGCAACGCTGCCGAAGCTTCAGCTTGAGTCTGGAAATTTCCTACAGTAGTGTACCAATTAGGTGAGCGAGAAAAAGTATAGACTTGGCCGCGAAATTTGGCTATTCGAGCCGCTATAGCATTCCCTCGAGCTTTAGCCCGTGCTTGTAAGGTGGCAGCATTTCGTCCGTCACTGAAGACCTGAATTCGATACCCTTGATTGCTTAATCTCTTTTTCACCAATTTTGACCCTCCTTTTTTGGGGCCAACTTTTGGAGTGGCAAGGATTAAATCTTGCAAATCTTCAGAGACAATTATGTTGATTTTCCCTTCTGATTCTTCTTGAATTTTTTCAAACACATTCGTTTTATCCGTTTCAGACTCAGTTTGAGCTAATATTAGGGGCGGAAAAAAGAAAATGGTGATGATTAGAAGAAATAGCCGGTTTAGCATAATTTGAGAAAGAGATGAAGTGACGCCGGAGTTGCACTGTGGACACCAAGCTTCGCTGTGAAATGAATAAATCAATTAAATGCTTCAACTATGCCCATAAAGGAGTCGACTTGAAGCGCAGCTCCCCCAATGAGTCCACCATCTACATCGGGCTTTGAGAAAAGCTCTGGTGCATTGGATGGTTTGCAACTTCCCCCATAGAGAATGGAACAATTGTCAGCAATTTCATCACCATATTTTTCGCGAATTGTTTTGCGAATTGTCGCATGCATGTCTTGAGCTTGATCGGCTGTGGCAGTTTTGCCGGTGCCAATAGCCGATACGGGTTCATAAGCAATTATGATTTTTGAAAAATCTTCGGGAGTGAGACTAAACAGGGCTTCTACCTGAGAACGTACTACATCATTATATGAGCCGTCTTCGCGTTCTTCAAGAACTTCTCCCACACAAAAGATGGGTGTCAATCCATTGGAAAGAGCCAGTTTGGTTTTTGCCAGCAGTTGGACATTGTTTTCTCCAAAATACTGACGTCGTTCACTATGGCCAAGAATACAATAGCGCGCGCCGGTTGAGGCTACCATGGCCGCACTTATTTCCCCCGTATAAGCTCCTTTTTCGTATTCCGAACAGTTCTCAGCGCCCAAACCCATAATCTCCGGTTCAATAACAGCATTGACTGATACCAAATGGGTTGCCGGGACACATATTACCACATCGCAATTATGAGGGGTTGTTTTTAGGGCTTCATTTACGTTAGATGCAAGTTCAACTCCCTCTTCAAGGAGTGTGTTCATTTTCCAGTTGCCCGCAACAATTTTTTTTCTCATGTTTTCTTATAAAAAATGTTATGATGCAAAGTTAACATATTATCCCCACAATAACAAACATTCACTGTATGACAGAGGATAATAAAATTCCAGAGGATAATAAAATCGGCCGGTAGAATTTAAAAGTCAAGATTATCGAATCCTTCTCCAAGTTCCTCCTCATTGAATTCTGAATCGCCATAGAAATCCATGTCTAAATCTCTTGAAATATCAGCCGCTTTTTTTGCCACTTCTTTTTCAAATTCTTCAATATCTACATGGTGAACCGGAACTTTCCCTTCTTTTCTGACGCATACAGGTTGGTCGACTCTTTCCCCGGTGATGATTTCTTTAAGCTCCATTATAAAAGAACGCTCTGTAAAACCATCGAAGACAAATTCCAGTTTTTGTCCTTCCTCTTCTACAAGTTCGGAAACCGGTGTGTCACTCATCAGCCAAAGGTCGCGGTCACTCGAAGTGCCGAAATCTTCCATTGCCACTTCATTTACCCGACTCCAGTCATCCTCGCAAAGGTAGAATGAATTTATCTCATCTTTGGGGAAGTTGACACTTTCTAAGATGGCATTACGAAATGACAGGAAAGTGTCGTCCGGATTTATGTCAATAATTCGACAAAATGATTCAGATTCTTCCGATAATATTTTAAAACGGTATACCATACAAACAGTGTTTTTTATATACAGTTTATTCCATTGTCTGCAATTAAGCTCCTTATTTATTAAATAACGAAAGCGGTAAAAAATTATTCACCGCCATCGTCAAAATTTTTACAGAGGCCCGAAAGATGATGGGGAGTTCGGACTATTTTATAATTTCGTGTTTTTTAAATACTTTCTCAATGGCTTCCAAGGAACGTGTCACCTGCTCTTTGGTATGAGTGGCCATCAAAGAATAGCGTATTAATGTATCGTGGGGTGCAACCGCCGGGGTGACAACAGGATTGACAAAAACTCCCTCGTCCAGTAGATCCCGAGTCACTTGAAAGGTCTTGTAATCATCCCTAATAAAGAGGGGAATGATAGGAGTGGATGTGTGACCTATTTCGCATCCCATAGCCCGAAAATTTTCAAGCGCATAGTTTGTAATGTCCCAAAGATGTTGTTGGCGTTCCGGCTCAGAGAGCATGATATCGAGGGCTGCATCCACAGCAGCTGTGGCTGCAGGAGTAATACTGGCTGTAAATATATATGATCGGGAATGGTGGCGCAAGAAGTTGGTTATTTCCTTGTCAGTAGCAATAAATCCTCCAAGTGAAGCAAATGATTTGGAGAATGTCCCCATGATCAAATCAACATCGTCGGTTACTCCAAAGTGATTGCATGTGCCTCTGCCTCCTTCGCCAAATACTCCGATGCCGTGTGCTTCATCAACCATCACTGTGGCATCATATTGCTTGGCCAGCCGAACAATTTCAGGAAGATTAGCGACATCTCCTTCCATTGAGAATACGCCATCAGTCACGATTAATTTTACTTTGTCCGGCTCGCATTTTTTTAGTTGCTGTTCAAGCATCTGCACATCATTGTGCTTATACTTGAGATAGTTGGAAAAGGAAAGGCGTCGCCCTTCAATTATGGAAGCATGATCCTGTTCATCAAGGATAATATAATCTTCCCGACCAGTCAGAGTCGAGACTACACCAAGATTAACTCCAAACCCGGTGGAATAAAGCATCACGTCTTCTTTTCCGATATAATCAGCCAAACGCTCCTCCAAACGTTTATGAATGTCAAGTGTTCCATTTAAAAATGGTGATCCTGCCATTCCGGTGCCGTATTTTTTTGTAGCTGCGATTGCTGCTTCTTTGACTTTGGGGTGATTAGTAAGCCCCATGTAGCTGTTTGAACCAAACATCAACACCTTTCGGCCGTTCATGAGGACTTCAGTATCCTGGTCGCTGTCTATCTCACGGAAATACGGGTATACTCCAGCGGCTTTTGCCTTCTGCGGAGCGTCATAACGCGACAATTTCTTTTGTAGAAGCTTCATAATTGATTTATATGGATGGTTTTGCGCCATCTGATTTCGAAGTCTGTGATATACTTTATTGGGATAGTTTAATCCACAGTTGCTTCGTGTAATCAAATTTAGGCTACAAAATTAATCAATTTTAACTACATTTAGCAAGTTTAAAAGGAAA
>CAZNMC010000051.1:0-14811 GCA_964574285.1 uncultured Sangeribacter sp.
TCAGCAGTCGAGCCATACAATTTTGATTAAACCGATTTTTATCGGACAGCAATAAAAAAATATTATCTCCGATTTCCAAACATTTTGTTGATGTGGAAATCGGAGATAACTTTTTTATTAATCCTTACTTGTACTGATTAATTACTTTTTATCTGAGAGGGGTCTCAGTTTAACTGTGAAGTGTCGCATCAATTCCGTCTCCCAAACGATTTCAACACCGCGTGTGATTTCATGACGACGATCATACACGTTCTTAAGGGCTGCAGCTATAACATCCATGTGATTATTGGTGTAAGTGCGCCGGCAGATACAAAGGCGTAGGAAGTCGTTGCCACCAAAGCGATTTTCACGAGTCACGGGATCGCGGTCGGCCAAAAGATAACCAATTTCACAACCACGCACACCTGCTTCGCGATAAAGTTCAATGGTAAGAGTTTGAGCTGGGAACTCTTCTTTCGGAATTTGGTCGAGTACTTTATCGGCATCCACAAAGATAGCATGCCCCCCCGCCGGGCGCTGATACGGGATACCGTATTCATCCAGTTTCTTTGCAAGATATTCCACTTGACGAATACGGGTTTCAAGCATATCAAATTCGGTGTTTTCATCCAATCCGACAGCAAGGGCCGCCATGTCACGACCATTCATACCGCCATAGGTAAGGAAGCCCTCAAAAGGAATGCAATACTTCTTTGCCCCTTCATACCAATCTTCCCAACGAGTAGCAATAAAGCCACCCATGTTCACCAAACCGTCTTTCTTAGCCGACATTGTCATTCCATCGGCCAAAGCAAACATTTCGCGACAGATTTCTTTAATTGTTTTATCTTTATAGCCTTCTTCGCGTGTTTTGATGAAATATGCATTTTCAGCAAAACGAGCAGAATCGAAAATAACCCGTTTGTTATATTTGTCGGCTATACGACGCACTTCAGCAAGGTTCGCCATGCTTACAGGCTGACCACCTGCAGTGTTGTTAGTAATAGTGACGATGATAAACGGAACCTTATCTGCGTTTTCTTCCAAACACTTCTCAAGTTTCTTAGGATCAACATTGCCCTTAAACGGGACTTCTAATTGAGTGTCTTTAGCTTCATCTACAGTACAATCCACTGCAAAAGCTTTGCGACTTTCAATGTGGCCTTTTGTAGTGTCGAAGTGTGAGTTGCCAGGGACAATATCTCCCGGTTTAACCAAATGAGAGAAAAGTACGTTTTCAGCAGCGCGCCCTTGGTGAGTCGGAATAACGTATTCGAAGCCGGTTATTTTGTTGATTGTGTCTTTAAGCTCAAAAAACGAACGAGCTCCGGCATACGATTCATCACCGGTCATCATTGCAGCCCACTGACGGTCGCTCATGGCTCCCGTACCGGAATCTGTCAAGCAATCAATATATACCTGATCTGACTTCAACAGAAATACGTTGTAATCGGCTTCTTTGAGCCATTTTTCCCGTTCTTCACGAGTACTTTTGCGGATCGGCTCCACCATTTTGATTTTCCAGGATTCTGCAAACGGAAGTTCCATGATATTATTTAGTTTTTGAAAGTTGCTTAATTTTTTTGTGGGAAAATAGATTTTCTTCTTTTCTGACTACAAAGGTAATGAATATCGAAGATTTATTCAAAGAATTTTATGACAATTTTTCAACTATTAAATTGAGTTGAATTTATCAAGGAACTGGAGTGAATAAACATTCATTCTTTATTAAGTGTGACTTTCGTAGCCTCTTCCTGATAACGTTTTTCAAGGAAAGTTTTAACATCCGTCCAATTGTAAAATGGCGCAGAATAAGCGGGGATTGGAAGTCCGATTTCCTCCTCATTCAACAAGAATTTTACTATTACATTTCCGGTCTTAGTATTCCGGAAGAAAATAAGTTGAATATTTCCGGCCATTGGAGCAATCTTGAAATCGGCAAATGCCTTATAAAAATCATTCGGATCTTCAATTGATTGATAGCAATCATCAAGACGAAGAATCGCAGCCAAAGGAATAAGATTGCCATCGTGACCGAATCGAAGTGTGGCTCCCGATGCACCTGAAGAAACTGCTTCTTCAGCAGAATCTATTATGTTGCGCAATAAATTGGCTGCGTTTGCAACCGGAAGGCCCTTATTACCTGCAAAATTTCCATCACAGGCATAAAAACGATAGTTAAAACATTGCCAAAGATCAAAAAGCTCATCCGGAGTAAACAAATCATAAAAATCAAGACTTGTTTCAACGTCCTGCATTCCGGATGCAATCCAATAGAACCCCCACATTAGATCGTGCGGATTCACATTTTTCTCCACAAAAATTGAATCGGTAAAAAGAGAAGCCATCAGACGCTCGGGATGGGTATGGGCTTGTTCGAATTTACGATATTGTTCTTTCCACTCAGAAGATGTGTACGCATTTGACTCGGGACTATGGTAACATAGATAATTCATATTCCTCTGAGAAGCTTCACGTTCGATTTTGAGCTTAGGATTTAATTCTTTCAGTCTTTCGCAAAAAGCGTCCATCGAAAGTATGCATCGAGGCACAAGGGTTGAGCGCGCAGTTATATTAGAGTTATTATGGAATACTTCCGGATAATTAGAGTAAAGTCTTTCTGCTATGCCACGATGTTGTCTGACCCCCAGTGGCGACAAGTCCCCTCCCCGACCTCGAGTTTCAATCCAAAGAGAATCCAATCTTAGAAGCGCATCTTTCCCAAGAGAACTCAAGGCGTTTTCATTGTCTGCTTTGTGCATCAATTTTTGAACCCAGGAATAGTCATTGTCAGAAATTAGATATCGAGAGCCATGTCTCCCATAATGGCTGACATAAAAGGGTTTATAGTCTTTTGGTGCAGGAGTGGAAACATGATCTTTATCAGGATAAGCATAATAAACACCTCCCGTGCGATTAAGATCTGACAAGACTTCCTCTTTTGAAGTCTGAGCAGCTAATGGCAAGACACTACAACATACTATGAGAAGACATATAAATTTCTTCATGAGATATACTATTTTTTGTGGTTAATTTTATGTGGAACTTTTCTATTAGGATTGGCCGGAAACCACCCCTTGCGAACTCTTTCTTCCTGTTCGGCCACTTCTTTGACACTCCAAAAACAGCTGAAAGCTGTCACCCCAAGTAGTGTAGACCAAAAATAATCCCCAATCCAAATACACAGGGCGAGAAACACAACTCCTGCGAGCAGAAACCATAAGCGGCATTTACGACCAAAGTAGTATTCACCTTTAATTACCAAAGGATGAAACAAACCAATAATCAGGAATGAACAGATTCCAATAACAATTCCGGCCAAATGATATTTTAATAAAAATTCAGACATAAATTCGACTAATTTATTTCAAAGACAAATTTCGAGATTTTTTTTGATAAGCCATTGAATTTTACTAATATTTTTGTATTTTTGCAAAGAATACATCTATCAAACTTTTTATTATGGAAAATAAAAACAAAGAGTACGAATATGGAGGATTAACCATTAATGGGTTCTTAATGATCATATTCACTTATGTATTGGTTCCTATCCTGTTTGCCTTATGTATTTATTATGGCGGAGAAGATAATCTTTGGCTCTCCATTGGAGGAGGGCTGCCGTTGCTTATAATATTCATTTTGGGAATGGTGGGTTATTTTGTCCAAGAACCTAATGAAGCTCGGGTAATGATATTCTTCGGGAAATATAAAGGAACGTGTCGCAAAGTCGGCTATTACTGGGTAAATCCTTTTATGACACGCCGAAAACTCTCTCTAAGGATCCGCAATATGGATATTGACCCCATCAAAGTAAACGACAAGGTGGGTAATCCTGTGCTTATCGGGATGGTATTGGTATGGAAAATTAAAGACACCTACCGCGTGGTGTTCGATCTTGATTCTCAGTCGCTCGGTGCGACAGGAGGCATCAATAATATGGCCCTGGAAAAATTTGTTCGTATTCAAAGTGATGCCGCTTTGCGCGAGGTGACGGGACATTTTGCCTATGACCAAACCGGAGTGGGAAAAGATGAGCTGACTCTTCGCGATGGTAGTGAACATATCAACGAACTGTTGGAGCATAAAATCAATGAACGATTGGCTATTGCAGGAATGGAAGTGGTTGAGGCCCGAATAAATTATTTAGCATATGCACCGGAAATTGCAGCTGTAATGCTTCGTCGCCAACAAGCATCTGCTATTATTTCAGCTCGCGAAAAAATTGTGGAAGGCGCGGTGTCAATGGTTCAGATGGCTCTTGATAAAATAGAAGAGAAAGACATTGTCAAACTCGATGAAAATAAGAAGGCAGAAATGGTCAGCAATCTGCTGGTGGTCCTCTGTTCGGAAGAACCGGCTACTCCGGTACTTAATACCAATTCTTAAATGCTAACAACTCTTATTATTTCTCCTTATCGGTCGAAATAATAAGCTCATACCAAATTTCTCCCCACACGTCATAAAATTTGGAAACCAAATCGACGTTTGGGGAGTAGTTTTTTTGTAATTTTGCAAGAAATTATCACGTTGGTCATTATGAATGACAAAGCTGAAAAACCGACAAAAGCAGAAGGAAATATCTACCTCCAACTGTTCACCTCTTTTTTTAAAATCGGAGCGTTCACTTTTGGAGGAGGATGGGCAATGATTTCAATAATTGAAAGAGAAATTGTCGATAAACACAGCTGGATTGAAAGAAAAGATTTTTTGGATCTTTTAGCTGTGGCTCAGTCACTTCCTGGAATCCTTGCTGTGAACATTTCTACAGCAGTAGGCGATAAATTGCGAGGATTAAAAGGAAGTGGTGTGGCGGCTCTTGGAACCATTCTTCCTTCGTTTCTTATAATTTTACTGATTGCCATTTTTTTGACACCGGACGTAATAAAAGGCAATCGGATCATTTCATCCATTTTTATGGGTATTCGCCCGGCTGTTGTCGCTCTAATCATTGCACCGGTAATATCATCTGCGAAGGCGGCTAAACTCAAACTTAAAACCGTATGGATACCGGTAGTTGTAGCACTGATGATATCCTTAAATCTCGGATTTATAAGTAACCCGATTCTATACATCGTTTTAGGAGGATTGGGAGGATACATTTTCTTTCGGATAGGAAGAAACAGTCTTGAAAAAATCAATAAATAGGATTTGTATGTCGATTTACTTAAAACTTATATGGGCCTATATTAAAATAGGAATTTTTGGGTTTGGAGGAGGATATGCAATGCTATCGTTGGTAGAAAAATCTGTTGTGGACCCAGGCTGGGTTTGCGAACAGATGTTTACGGACATTGTCGCAATCTCTCAAATGACCCCGGGACCAATCGGAATTAATTCGGCAACTTACATTGGCTATGTAGCTCCCGGAAGCGTCAATCCCGAGCTCTCCTCCCCTATTTTCGGCATTTTGGGTTCCATTTTGGCTACTTTGGCCGTTGTCCTACCTTCCTTCTTTCTTGTGCTATATGCCTCTCATTTCATTAGAAGGCATCACGAAAGCGGTGCAATCAAAGGTATTTTCTCCGGCCTGCGCCCAGTCGTGGTGGGCTTAATCGCCTCCGCGGCCATAATGCTGATGAATTCGACTAACTTTAACCCAAACCACATTGATTGGCAACTTTGGGTTAACATTTTGATCTGTGTGATCTCTTTTTGCCTTGTATTCTTTCCCATTCCCTGGAAAGGGAAAAAAATCAAACTACATCCCATATTGGTAATTATCTTGGCCGGTCTTGCCGGTTATTTAATCTATGGACTCTAAAAATTTAGATTACCAATCCACTCTCGACTGGCTATTTCGTCAGTTACCGATGTTTTCTCGTGTAGGAGCTGCCGCTTATAAGCCGGGGCTGGAAACTTCTCAAAAGCTCGATGCTTATTTTAATCATCCTCATCGCAGCTATAGAACCATTCATATAGCCGGCACCAATGGTAAAGGATCGTGCTCTCACATGATTGCTTCAATCCTTCAAGCGTCCGGCTACAAAACAGGGCTTTATACATCCCCCCATTTAGTCGACTTCCGGGAAAGAATAAGGGTAAATGGGGAAATGATCTCTAAAAAAGGGGTGATCGATTTCATTGAAAGATTTCGAAAATCGGATTATGACGGAAAACCATCTTTTTTCGAACTTACAATGATGATGGCCCTCGATTGGTTTAGAAAAGAGGAGGTAGATGTAGCGGTTATAGAAGTCGGGATGGGAGGACGCCTGGATTCTACAAATATTATCAATCCAGAAGCGTGTATCATTACTAATATTTCTTTCGACCATACACAATTTTTGGGGAATACGTTGTCTCAGATCGCTGCTGAAAAATCCGGTATCATCAAACCGGGCATCCCGATTGTCATAGGAGAAGCTGAAGGAGAAGTGCGCAGAGTATTTATCTCAAAAGCAAACGAAGAAAAAGCCGAGATAACTTTTGCTGAAGATGAAGACTTGCTTTTAAGTCATACGGAAAGAGAAAACGAATTGCATTGCTGCAGTGTTGAAGACGGAGATTTCATTTGTCCGTTGACCGGAGATTATCAAATTAAAAACTTAGCGACCGTCTTGTCAGCTGTAAAAATGCTACGTAATGTTGGATTTAAAATTCCTTCTACAGCAGTTGGAACGGGAATACAAAATGTGGAAAAGGCAACCGGATTACGAGGAAGATGGTCTCAATTATCTGACAACCCACTTGTAATTTGCGATACGGGCCACAACAAAGCGGGTCTTGATTATAACTTTTCAAAATTAGAGCGCCTATTGAAAAAACGGCATAAAGCTCAACTACGTATGATCGTGGGCTTTGTGGCAGATAAAGATATAGAAAGTATTCTTAAACTCTTTCCGACGGATGCTATTTACTATCTCACAAACGCTGCGATTCCGCGAGCACTTCCTGTCGATAAATTAGCTGAAAAATGCAATGCTATCGGAATCAACGGAGCGACTTTTGAATCTGTGGGAGAGGCATGGGAAAAGGCTAATAGCGATGCATCAAAAGACGACATCATTTATATAGGTGGTTCTACCTTTATCGTAGCCGATCTTTTCGCCTATTTGGAGTCTAAATGAAACTGAATCAAAAAAAATATATCGCTCTTCTTTGTGAAGTGGCGATATAATTTTTTGATTTATCTTATTAGGATGACTTGATAAGTCCCATCATTTTATTGTCCATATAACAACCAAAAGTGATGTGACCCCTATTATAATCCAAAGTGTTAGGGCTTGCACCATCGGTCTGACTCCAACGCTTCGAACCACCTTAAGACTCAAACCGGCTCCAATAGCAAACAAAACAACAATCAATGCCTGCTTGGCAATGTCGACAATTACATTATAAAGCCCGGTTAAATTCCAGGACTCGGGAGTATATGTATTGATAATCATTGCCACCACAAACAGCAGTATGAACCAGGGGATTGAGACTTTAGCTTTGCCACTTTGAGCATGATTGTCTTTTCTATTCCACCAAATCGTAAAAAAAGCCAAAGGGATAATCCAAAGAGCACGAGTACATTTAATTAGAGTAGCGAGTTCACAAGCTTGAGCTCCATAAGCTTCACCCGCTCCTACGACTGAACTGGTATCATGGATGGCAATCGCAGCCCAAGTTCCAAACTGGGTTTGAGATAACCCAAAGAAATGGCCCATGGGAGGAAAGATAAAGAGAGCCACTGCATTCAGAATAAAAATGACTCCCAGCGAAACCGCCATCTCATTCTCTTTTGCCTTAAGCACTCCTCCGACCGCAGCGATAGCACTTCCTCCACAAATCGCTGTACCCGAGGAAATTAAATACGATGTCTTTCGATCAATTCCCATATATCGGCCAAGCCACACACCTATTATCATCACTCCAATAACAGAAACCACAGTAAACACCATTCCGTCGGCTCCCGACTTAAGGGATTGAATAAGGTTCATTCCAAATCCCAATCCAACGACAGAGGCTTGCAACAGATATTTAGACAACTTCTTATTGAATTTAGGGCACGGAGTACCACAACAGATGGCAAACGCCAATCCCAGGAATAAAGCCAATGCTGGAGTAATTAATTGAGTCCCACAAATATATTTAAATGGGATTGCAGTAATTAAAAGAAGCAACCAATAGACAAATTTCGAATATCGAGTGAGAATCTCCTTAGTCATAATTTTTGACTCAAAAAATAATATTATTATATCAATGAAACTGAAATAGGATGCAAATTTAATCCTATTTTTCCAAATTTTATATTTTAAGCCGAAAATTTGGCTGACATTCAAATTAAATGTAACTTTGCAACCCCACTGCGGAAGCCAATGGACTCGTGATTTTTGATATGTCCGCTGGGGAATTTTTCCAAAAACTGTTGCACATTATTTTTTTGAATTTTATACCTTAAAATACTACTATCACACTCATGGATTCTCAAATCTCTCTTTGCCCCAATAAAGTGGTGCAATTTCTCGGTAAGAAACCGGCTGAGTTTCGCAAAGCAGATATTATCCGATTCGTAAAGGATAATGAAATCCGAATGATAAATTTTATGTATCCTGCCGATGATAACAGGCTCAAAACTCTTAATTTTGTTATTAATTCGGAAGAATATCTCGACTCTATTCTCACTTATGGCGAACGAGTTGATGGCTCAAGTCTCTTTCCCTTCATTGAAGCCGGAAACAGTGACCTATATGTGATTCCCCGCTATGCGACTGCATTTGTTGACCCATTTGCAGAAATTCCAACTTTAACAATGCTTGCCTCATTTTTCGACAAAGAAGGTACTCCCCTTCAATCCAGTCCGGAACAAACATTGCGTAAAGCCTGCAAAGCATTTAGAGAAGTGACCGGATTCGATTTTTATGCCATGGGTGAACTGGAATACTATGTAATTTCGGAAGACACCGGTCTTTTTCCCGCATCAGATCAAAAAGGCTATCACGAATCTGCACCTTATGCAAAATTTAACGATTTTCGAGCAGAATGCATGGCACTAATAGCCCAAGCCGGAGGACAAATCAAATATGGGCATAACGAAGTAGGAAACTTTACGATCGATGGTAAAATTTTCGAACAGAACGAAATTGAATTCCTGCCCATACCGGCTATGCAAGCGGCTGACAATCTTATGATTGCAAAGTGGATTATACGTACTTTGGCGATGAAAAAAGGCTATGATGTTACTTTTGCCCCCAAAATTACGGCAGGAAAAGCAGGAAGTGGACTTCATATACATTTTAAGGTGATGAACGGTGAGCAAAACATGATGACCGAAAACGGGCGCCTTAGCGATGTAGCAAAAAAAGCAATTGCCGGGATTTTGACTTATGCTCCGGCTATAACAGCCATGGGCAACAAAGTGCCAACCAGCTATTTTAGACTCGTACCTCATCAAGAAGCTCCCACATCAGTTTGCTGGGGCGATCGCAATCGATCTGTTTTAGTTCGTGTGCCACTTGGATGGACAGGCGAAAACGATATGTGTTCACAAGCAAATCCACTTGAAGCCGACACTAAGACGACAGCCCCGCAAAAGCAAACCGTCGAACTTAGAAGTGCGGATGGATCCGCCGACATTTATCAGCTCATAGCCGGCATGGTGGTGGCTGCACGAATCGGTTTTGAAATGGAAGATGCGCTTAAACGTGCCGAAGACATGTATGTTAGCGTAAACATTCATAATGATGAGAATCGCGCAAAACTCGAATCTCTTGAATCGCTACCCGATAGCTGTGTAGCTTCAGCCAAAGCTTTGGAAAAACAACGCGAAGCATTTGAACGCTACAATGTATTCTCTCCGCAAATGATCGACGGCATTATCCGCAAACTTGCCTCCTTCGACGATGCAAATCTCAGACAGGAACTTGAAGGAGACCGAGAAGGAATGCTTGAAATGGTTCGTAAATTTTGGCATTGTGGATAAATAGCTTGTTAACTCCGTAATTTATTCAGACAATCATCTTTTCTAAGACTTTTCGACTTAAGATGATTGTCTGAATACATTTTATCTATTTATTATTCTATATGAAAAAGTTTAGTGATGGGGAATTAAATCGGTATTCTCGAATAATCGCGTTACCGGAGATCGGCCTTAGGGGACAATCTTTGATTTCCGAAGGAAAAATCCTTGTAGTTGGTTGTGGTGCATTAGGAAATGTAGCAGCCACATATTTGGCCGCTGCCGGAATCGGCAATCTTACAATTGCTGATTTTGACACTGTCCAAATCAGTAATCTCCACAGACAGGTGATGTTTGCAACAGCTGAAGAAGGCAAACCAAAGTCACAAGCACTGGCAGAACGCATCAATGCACTAAATCCGGAAGTAAAAAAATCACAGCTTAACTGTAAAATTACCGCAAAAGAAGCTTCAGAGATTTTCCCAAATTTTGATTTCATAATTGACGCAAGCGATAATGCTTCAACAAAATTTATGACATCACGGTGGGCAGAAAAAATAAAAATTCCCTGTTGCATAGGAGGAGTAAGCGGTTTTAGCGGTCAGATCACTACTTACTTGCCTGGTACTACCCCATATCATCACATCTTCACAGAACCCCAATTCGAAACCGAAAAAGGAACTTCTACTCCCCTTCCGGGAGTTTTCGGACCGACTCCAGGTGTGGTAGGAACAATCTTGGCATCAGAGGCTTTAAAATTTCTTTCCAAATCCGGCACTCTTCTGACTAATAAACTTCTTACTTTTGATTTACTCACTCTTGATTTTAAAATTTTAAGTCTTTAGCGTCAGTTTTTATTCTTTTCTATAACAATTGGTTTCGTTTTGTTGTTAAAAAAGATAAAACTACCATAAAAGCCCAATGTCCGGTACTTCCAAACTCAACAATTTATATACAGGAATATTTAACGACAGTTATCCGCCGATTCTCGACGGAGTGACACTGACGGTTGAAAATTATGTACGATGGCTTGGCGCTAAAGGTGAAAATCCATGTGTGGTCACCCCATGGAATCCGGATAAAATTGATTGTGGATATAATGTACTTCGCTATTTCTCTCTTCCAATATATTCACGTAGACCATATCGATATGGGTATCCACGGCTTGACCCATTCATTTGGAGTAAACTTCGGAAAACCCCATTCAGACTTGTCCATTCCCATTGTCCGTTCTCTTCCGGAAGACTGGCTGTATATGTCAAGAAAAAACAACATGTTCCTCTTATTGGAACATTTCATTCAAAATATCGCTCGGACCTCGAACATTCTTTTCCTCATTCACCCTGGATCGTAGAAGCGGAAATGAAACGTATTTTGGATTTTTTTAATGCATGCGATGAAGTGTGGATCCCACAAGCTGCTGTAGAAGAAACCGTTAGAGAGTATGGATTTAAGGGGCCGCTGACTGTGGTAGAAAATGGTATTGATTATACTGATCTCGAAATTTCGGAAATAATAGATCTAAAGCACTCCTCAAGAAAAGAACGCCGCATACCGTCCGACAGACTCTGTTTGCTTTTTGTCGGACAGCATATTTGGGAAAAGGGAATTGGAATAATTGTTGATACTCTACCACGCCTTCTTCCTGACATTGATTTTCAAATGGATTTCATTGGAGAAGGGTATGCCGCCGGGAAACTTAAACAGAAGGTTGACTTAATGCATCTTTCCGATAGAGTCCATTTCCACGGAATGATAAAGGATCGTAAAGCTCTTCGTAAATTTTATGCCGCAGCCGATCTTTTTATTTTTCCTTCTCTCTACGACAATGCCCCTCTTGTGGTTCGCGAAGCAGCCGCCATGCTTACTCCGTCTATCATTCCTGTTGGATCAACTGCATCAGAAGTTATTCGAAATGGAGAAAACGGTTTCTTAGTTAACCGAGATCCTTTAGAGATTGCGAGTCTTATCCGACATCTTTATCACAACAGAGAACTTGTAACCAGTGTCGGGATAGCCGCCCGCAATTCAATTGTAAGAAGTTGGAAAGACGTTGTCGAAGAAGTTTCCGACCGATACAGATCATTACTTAATCGCACCTTGAATATTTGACGTCCTCTATGGCAGACAATTCTCCAATCCAACAACCTCCGGAAATATCCAAAAACACTTTTGCTACCTGGAAAATTATTCTCCCGGTCGTCATTGGATTGGGGGTGGTAATTGCTATGTTTCTTCATGATGCTAAAAAAGAAAAGATATCCGAAATTCTATCAAATATTGATTTCACACCCCGCACTTTCCTTTTTATATTTATAGCCTTCTTATGTATTTTTGGACGAGATTTCGGATTGACATGGAGATTCAGGACTCTCACTGATAAAAAGCTTTCTTGGCCTAAAGCCTGGAAAGTTGATATGCTTTGTGAATTCACTTCATGTGTGACTCCCTCCGCTGTAGGCGGTAGTTCGCTCGGCATGGTTTTCCTTTGGTCTCAAGGAATTAATTTCGGACGAGCCACTACGCTTATGATGACCACTCTGTTTCTCGACGAACTTTTTTTCGTCATTGCGTGTCCGATCGTCACTCTTTTCACTCCGGCATCTGAACTCTTCACAGCTGGCTCGGGTTCGTTCGCACATGGACTGAAACTGACATTCTGGTGTGTTTACGCGGTATTGTTTATATGGACACTGATTCTCTTTCTGGGTATAATCGTTCGACCTTTATGGGTTAAATCGGTTTTAACCAAAATTTGCAACATCAGATTTATGCAACGTTTCAAGCCAGGCGCCGAAACTCTCGGAGAAAGCATGATCGCAACCTCTAAAGAATTAAAAACTAAGCCATTTCGTTTTTGGGTAGAAGTCTTTCTCGGCACTGCTCTGTCTTGGATTTCGCGTTATTTGGTCGTTAATGCACTTTTTTTTGCTTTCCTCCCCGCCGATGATCCCTATGAATGGATTATTTTAGCCCGGCAACTTGTTATCTGGGTGGTTCTTATGGTCTCTCCTACCCCTGGAGGCTCAGGCCTTAGTGAATGGCTTTTCTCAGAATATTACGGAGATTTGGTCCCCACAGTCGGCATGGCCCTCATACTTGCAATTTTTTGGAGAATAGTTTCATACTATCTCTACCTTGGTATCGGAGCCGCTATAGTACCGTCCTGGCTAAAGTCAACTCTCTCCAAAATGAAAGGGAACAAAACAACTCATCAAACTGAAACTTCTAAAACTCCCTCATGCTGAATCCTAACAAATCAACAATACTCACGACATGAATCCAACCTTTATTGCTATAATACCGGCTCGCTACTCATCTTCTCGTTTCCCCGGAAAGCCACTTGCAAAATTAGGAGGTAGGGAAATGATTCTCCGGGTGGTGGATCAAGCATTGAAAGCAGTCGATCAAGTAGTGGTTGCAACTGATGATGAGAGAATATATAATTGTGTCGTAAATGCCGGCTATAAAGCTGTCATGACGTCTTCAACTCACAAAAGCGGAACGGATAGACTGGCAGAAGCATATTCCAAAATAGGTTCAAAAGCCGATGTGGTCATTAATATCCAAGGAGATGAGCCATTCATCCATCCTGAACAAATAAATCAACTGAAAAAAATTTTCATCCAACGATCCGAAGCACGGATTGCTACCCTCGTGCGCCTATTCGACACATCCAAGGGATTCGAGTCACTCTTCGATCCAAACTTGGTCAAAGTCGTTTTCTCTGAGCAGATGCAGGCCCTCTACTTTTCCAGAAGCATCATTCCCTATGTGAGAGGTGTGGAATGGAAGAATTGGTTAGAAGCCACCACATTTTATACCCATATTGGAATTTATGCCTATCGCGCGGAAGTCCTTCAGAAAATCACCACACTCCCCCAGTCGTCTCTTGAAAAAGCAGAAAGCCTTGAGCAACTTCGCTGGCTACAGGCCGGAATTCCTATTGAGATTGCAGTAAGCCCATATCCTACAGTGGGGATAGACACTCCAGCAGACTTAGCAGAAGCAGAAAAGAGTCTCCATGATTTCTCTAATTAAATAAATTTTACTATTTTTGCATCTCATAATATTTCCATCGCATTCAGCGAAATATCCCCTCGGGTCACTTCCACTTTAAGTGCAGGTGCATCTTGTTGACTAAATATATTTGTTACAGCAATTTAATTTAAATTTATTTATAAAATCAATTTCTAAATGGCACAGAAAGTCTATACGTTCGGCGACGGAAAAGCCGAAGGTAATGCCTCGATGAGAAATCTTCTCGGCGGCAAAGGAGCAAATCTGGCAGAAATGAACCTTCTTGGTATGCCCGTTCCTCCTGGATTTACAATCACAACCGAAGTTTGCACAGAATATACTCAATACGGGCGCGATAAAGTAGTCAGCGATATTAAAACAGATGTCGAAAAGGCTATCGCTCATATCGAAAAACTCACGGGAAAAAAATTTGACGATTCATCCAACCCTCTTCTTGTATCCGTACGTTCAGGTGCCCGTGCTTCCATGCCCGGAATGATGGACACTGTCCTTAACCTCGGCATGAACGATGCCACAGTCGCCACGATGGCTGAAAAAAGCGGTAATCCCCGTTTTGCCTGGGATAGCTACCGTCGTTTCGTGCAAATGTATGGTGATGTAGTTTTAGGAATGAAACCACAATCCAAAACCGACATTGACCCGTTCGAAGCCATCATGGATCAGGTGAAAGAAGAAAAAGGCGTTAAGTTTGACAATGAACTCGATGTCGACGACCTCAAAGAACTTGTCGTTCGCTTCAAAAAAGCCGTAAAAGAATTTACCGGAAAAGACTTCCCCGAATCAGCTTGGGAACAACTTTGGGGTGGTATTTGCGCAGTATTTGATTCATGGATGAACGAGCGCGCCATTATCTACCGCCGTATGAACCAAATTCCCGAAGAATGGGGAACAGCCGTCAACGTACAGGCAAT
>CAZNMC010000052.1:0-13498 GCA_964574285.1 uncultured Sangeribacter sp.
TAATTAGCATTCTTTCGACTAAGAAGGATGTTACTGATGCCGATCTGGCCAAGGCCGCAGTGCATGCTGTCCTTTTCCGCGACTATGATGATATGACCAATTCCGGCTATGGAAGTGTAGTCTCTCAAAAAAGTCTTCTTGACCCGACAGTAGAAAAAGAACGCGTTGACTTCTTCGAGCCATTTTTCAAAAATGGTGATTATATGAACTATGTTCAAGTGGTTTCCGATTCGCGTCGCGTCTTAAAATCCGGCAAACTATTCAAAATAAGTGCAAAGGTCCGAGTTAACGCAACGGCTCTTTCCAAACTATTGCAAAAACAAGGTATCCGTAAAAATCTCAGCACAGGATGGTAAAAAAATCCTTTATCGCGGCCGCTCTCCTCTTAGCCGCAGGTTCCGTTTTCGGACAAGAGAACCAAGTGCTTCGGATGCCGGAAATCACCAATTCGGACACTCAGAAGAATTATTCGGCCCAGGAAACGGGATTTTGGATTGCGGCGGAAGCGGTAGGGGGTTATTCCTGCCGTATTTCCAACTCCAACTTTTCGCTGGCCGAAGTGGATGTTACCGCCGGCTATCGCTTCAACGAATATCTCAGAGTTGGCGCCGGATTTGGTGGCCGTTACTATTTCGACAATAATAAAGTACGCTTCCGGACCGAAAAATGGGCATTTCCTCTCTATGTGAACGTCAGAGGAAATTTCATTCCTACAAACTATCGCACGACGGTGCCCTATTATTCTTTTGACATCGGCGGCACAATTCTCGACGGCTTCATGATGCGACCTACGGTGGGCCTACGAATCGGCCAGCAACGCTCCGCCTTCCTGATCGGCCTGACTTACACCGGTCAAAGTCTCACCGGCTACACCTGGAACGAATTCGGCACACGCGACCCTCACACTAAATTCGTTTCATTTATCTCTCTCAAAGTAGGCTACGAATTTTAACTAACCCAAATTTTCTCGCGATGAAACTTACTATCCGACTCTCTTTTTTTCTGACCTGCGGTCTTCTTCTGCTCTTCTCCGGATGCCGAAGCAAACAAACCGTTTCCGACACGTATGCAATGTATAAATTCGACACCTCCTGTGTGAGCAACAACGGCGACGGCACCCAAGATCTGCGTGCGTGGGGCACGGGTCCTACAATCGATGTCGCCATTGAACGTGCGATGAAAAACGCTGTCAACGACGTGATTTTCAAAGGCATTAAGGGAGGTCCCGGGTGCGAGCAGAACCCAATAGTGTTTGAGGTGAACGCACGTGAAAGATATGCTGAATATTTCGATCGTTTCTTTGCAAATGGTGGCGAATATAAAAAATTTGTTACAGAGACTTCCAATAAAGACGGTTCGCGCATCAGATCTAAAAACAATTCTCGCGAAAACTACGGAGTGATTGTCACCGTCAATCGTTCAGGTCTTCAAAACCAACTCCGTCGCGATGGAATAATCCAATAAATTTCTAATAACTACTTTTTCGACAACCTGATATGAAACTAAAGAACCTTATTTTAACGGCTGCCACATCAATTTTCACAGCTCTTTCATTGCAGGCAGCTCCTCCAACGGTAATGTTCCTTCCCGATAAAACATGGTGTAACGCTCATAATTATGGCACCACATCGGAACGCAATGGCAAACAACGCTTTACTGAAGATTACGACAGAGCTTTCCTGGACTCAGATCTCAAAAACGTGGTCGTACAATTAAACAGTCTCATCAGTGAGTATGGTTTGCCACCGAAAGACTACGGTTCAACCACCGAAATTGATGATGCGGAAGACGCAGAAGAACAACTCTTCGAAGGAGCAGAGACTGGTGCAGAGCTCTCTGGAACACCTTATGAACAAGCTCTTTCGAAATTAAACCCTGACATAATTATCTACATCGGCTGGGATGTAAATAAAATAGGATTTAACTATACCCTTTCTTACCGCCTCGAAGCAAAAGACTCCTACACAGGTAAATCGGTAGCTGCTGTGACAGGAGAAACCCCGACTCTGAAGTCGACTATCTCCTATGGAGCTGCTCTAAAAAATGCCGCAACAGAGCACATGAGCAATTTTGCCAACAAAATGCAAAATCACTTCGACGACATTCAAGAAAACGGACGTGAAATCACATTAAATTGTCGCATTCTCGGAAGCAGCGATGTTAACTTCAACACTGAATTTGGGGGTCAGGAACTTCATGACATCATTCAGAAATGGGTGAGCGACAACACAGTCAATCACAATTTCTCTGTGCGCAACTCCACACGCAACCGTCTTCAGTTCGAACAAGTGCGCATACCTTTAAAAGATAGAACCGGAGGTCCTTACCAAGCCAAAAACTTTGTATCAGGATTGCAAAATTATTTGAAAGGTTTTGGCATCAGAGCTGAAAATACCACCAAGGGTCTTGGCTCCGGACGCCTTTACATTGGCGAAAAATAATTGTCTTTTATCTCCGAGCTTTCATCATTTACTAATCTCCTGACTATGAAACTTTTCAAAAAGCTTATATCCGTCGCTCTCCTTGCAATTCCTTTCTTTGCAAGCGCCCAGGAATGCGACATAGAGATAGCAATTGCCAACATCACGAAAGGCGAAGTGGTACCCGCAGCTGTCAACTCACGTTTGGAAGCAAAACTAACCCGTGCTCTTGCCAAAGCCGGTGTAATTGCAGCTCCCTACGATTCGCAATTCTTTATTGCAGGTCGATTTGACGATGCCTTTAACGATATCATCGCCGGAGTATCTCAGAAAGTAGTTGTAAAAACTACTCTTACTCTCTACATCGGCGATGCCGACAATCAAAAGGTATTTGCTTCTGAATCATTTGATCTGAAAGGAGTAGGCGCCACAGACCAACAGGCATATACTAATGCCCTCAATATGATAAGCCCTACCAACTCAAAGCTTGTGGACTTCATCATAAAAGGAAAGCAAAAAATTATCGATTATTTCGATAACAATTATGCCACCTACATCAACAACGCTCGTAAGGCAATGGCCTCCCGCGACTACGGACAAGCTTTGTTCTATGCCACCTCGATCCCCTCTTGCTCCAGGGGCTACAACGAGGCGGTCGCCCTTGCTCTTCAGATTAATTCCGACAATTTGGATTACAACGGCAACCAACTCCTGGCAAAAGCACAAGCTGCATGGGCAGCCGACCCAACAGAAAGCGGTGCACGCGAGGCCCACAAATATCTTACCCAAATCGATCCTAATTGCTCAGCTTCATCGGCTGCTAAATCTCTGTCGGCAGAAATAAGCAAAACCACTCAGAAGCAATGGGAATTTGAAAATGTCACCAAATACAAAGATCAATTGGCTCTCGAGCATAAGCGCCTTGATGCTGAAACTTCTTTGGCACATCATCGCATTTCCAGCGCAGCGTCAGTCGAACGCACTCGGCTTAGAGCAGCAAGGGACGTTGCCGTAGCTTGGGCAAAGAGTCGTCCGAGAGTGGTTAATCGATATACTTTTGTAACAAGACATCATCATCACTACTATTAATTTAAGAATGGGAATCCCCTTCTCTCTCCAACCTCTCATCTAAAAAACATTACTTTTCAATAAACTAACGATTAATTAACTAACAATTAAATGAAACAGATTAAAAAATCCATTGCTTTATTGGCGTTGGCCGCAATATGTGCTCCTGTCATGTCGGCCAAGACAACAGCTACTGATTCGCTGGTCAATAAATTCATGCGCAGCTCTATCTACACTATCCTCCTCAACTCTGAAAAGCAAAACGCTCGCTATGAAACCGAAGCTGCCGAAGCAACCGCAGCTACTAACAACGATGCCATCCTTGGTACGGTAAAAACTTTGGCCAGGACTGATGCAAAAAAAGCTGCCAACGAAACTGAATCCGGCAACATTTTCTCCCTGCCCGCTCAGCTTTTCCCCACAATCGAAATCCCCACTCAATTCAACGACCATAACCTCGAAGTGCGTGTGCTTGATTTCGACAAACTCGCTGCTAAAGTTACTCCTGAAGAAAGGGATAAATACAATCCAAAATCTAAAAATCAGAAAGCCGGAGCCGTTGCTAAAGGTCTTCTTGGTGGAGTGATGGGAGCCAGTGCCGGAAAATCCGAATCTTCAATGCTTCGCGTTGACAGCGTTGACGAATTGCTTCCCGCTGTCCTTAACAAATATTTCCAGGCAAACAATACCGGTGCCAATCTGCTCGCCAAATGGTTTGCATACGATTCTAAAAACTCTGAGCCTTGGAAACTTGACCTGATTACGGAGCGCGGCAACTACAATTTCAACCAGGCAGATCTCGAACGCGCTGCTTCCGACCACAGCATGGCTAACAAAATTGCCAATACCGGCTTCGACATGATCAACAACACTTATGTGATTGCGTTCAACCTCCGTTTCCGCTCATATCAGGCTGTAGTTCAAGAAGCTGCCGCTTTGGCTAAAACTGCCGGCTCAATGTTTGGTGGTCTCGGTTCTCTCGCGGCTACTGCAGCCAGCAGCATCGCTTCAGCGGCTGCCGGTGACGGTTACACAGTGCAAGCCGTCAGCCACCTCTACAAACTCAAATGGAACGATGAAGTAAGCAACAAATTCAACGAAAATATTTTTGCAAAAAAAGCTTCACTTGAAGACCTTATCGCTGCCGGTATTTGCGAACTCGAATTCGTTGGAAAAGAAAAAGCTTCTGCCAACGTTCGCCAAAGCATCCTTTCCGATAAGCCCCTTTCTCACCTCGTGAAGCGCGCTACAACTCGTGCCATCGACTCAGCTATCGCAAAACTTCAAGCTAAAAACGAAGTATTCCGCACCGTAATGCCTATCATCGGTGGTGACGGCAACGGCACAATCTACGCTGCTATCGGCACAAAAGAAGGTCTCAACGAAAAGGACGAATATGAAATCCTTGAAGCACAGGAAAACGATGGTCGCGTGACCTACAAATCAGTTGGCTCAGTTAAACCCGTCAAAGGCAAAATCTGGAACAACGTTTACGGTGCTGAAGAAGAAGCTGCTGAAAACAAAGCTAAAGCTGATGCTAAAAAAGGTGAAACTAAAGGGGACGAGTTCGACGATAACGCTGTTAACCTCGGTTACACTGAATTCAAAGGTAAAAAAGGCGATTACACAGGTTACTTCCTCCGTCTCAAAAAGAAAAAATAATTTTCTGTAATTACAGTTGAATTTGCCTTTTGGCAATAATCTCAAAAGAGACACATCGGCAAACGGATGTGTCTCTTTTCATTTAGCCTGCGTCAGCCATTTAATCTCATCATACCCCAAACTATTATTAAAAAGGGTTTTTGCTATTTGCAAAAAGGAATAGTTTTTTTAATTTTGCGATTGATTCCCGAACATTTATATATCGCAGGAGATAGAAAATCCGATTTAAACTCTCAGCAAAATGCACCTCTACGGATTAATTGGGAAGAAACTCGGTCACTCTTTCTCGGCCGATTTTTTCAATTCCAATTTTAAAAAGAAAGGTATTGATGCCGTATACAGGCTCTTTGAGATGGCAGACCTTTCCGACCTTCCGTCTCTGATCGCCAGACATCCCAATCTTATGGGCTTCAATGTGACGGTGCCCTACAAACAAAGTGTGATTCCCTTCATTGATTTTCTTTCTCCGGAGGCAGAGGAAGCGGACGCGGTGAATTGCGTCAAAATCACTCGGGAATCAACGGGAAAAAGCTATTTGAGAGGTTATAACACCGATATTGCCGGTTTTTCGGACATGATTCGCCCTTTCGATCCGAAGCATGGAATGCGGGCAATGATAGCCGGAAGCGGAGGAGCCTCGCGAGGAGTGGAAACCGCACTCCGACACTTGGGAGTAGAGACAACCATTGTGTCTCGCACACAAGCGGAAGGGAAAGTAACATATTCCGAACTCAACAGAAGATTTATTGAAAGATACCAATTTATAATTAATACCACCCCATTGGGAATGTGGCCTGAAATAGAAACCGCACCCCCCATCCCCTATGAATTCATCTTACCTGGACAAATCTGCTTGGATGTGGTCTACAATCCTCCTGTCACGCACTTTATGAAGCTTTGCGCAGAGCGGGGAGCTATCATTTGCAACGGGCTTCCAATGCTCTACGGTCAAGCAATCAAAAATGCTGAAATATGGGGTCTCCCGATTACTTGACATCCCATAACCGCTCTCCTCATTTCCTAAACTCATGCTGCCCCCAGTTGCCCGTTTCTCCAAAGCACCATTAGCTCTACCGACGCTTGCGCTGGCTGCCGGCATAGTATTGTATAAGCTATTCCCATCCGTTTATATCGGTGGAATCATGTTGGTTATAGCGTTAGGCCTGATGGTGGTCTATTTAACTGTATGGAAACGCAATGCCATTGGATTTTCATGTGTCCTCCTGCTCCTTTTCGGAGCTGTGGGTAATATCGATGCGTGGATTCATTCACCGTCAGGGCTGGTAAATCCCCTCGGCGCAACCATTTTGGAAGGTACAGTCGAAAATTCAACGATGACCACAAATGGTTCCCGGTCACAAATCAGGCTGGAGACAATTCAATATGCAAATGGCAAAAAACGCAATGTCCCTGGAATTAATATCCTTCTTTATTCTAACGCGGACGGCCTCACGCCCGGTGACCAAATTTATTTTCCCCAACGTCTTGAGAGTCCGGCTATCCTCCCATTCCCCGATTCGGAAGAATATGCCCGCCGTCTGCAATCCAAAGGTATTGGCTGGCAAGAATACGTTGAAGAAGATCAAATAGTTGTGATAGGAAAGGCTTCGGGAATGCACGCAATGGCTCTTCGCTGTCGCGACAAACTCGAGAATCTGATTTTAGATTCGAGGCTTAAACCCGGAGCGAAGGGATTTGTAACAGCTTTGGTGACCGGCGACAGAAAGTGGCTTAATCCTTCCGTCACACAGAAATTTGCCGATGTCGGAATTGCACATATTCTTGCTCTCAGCGGACTCCACTTAGCAATTTTGGCTTCAATTCTTTCCTCAATCCTATTGCCGGCCGACCTTCTTATCAGCTACAAATGGCGCTTCTTTGCCATCATTCTGCTACTGTGGATATTTACCTATATCACGGGAATGAATCCTTCCACAGTGCGAGCATGTGTAATGGCTACCGCTTTCTATCTCGATCTTATTCTCGAAAGGCCACATTCCCGGATTAATGCGCTTTTTGCATCGGCTGCTGTCATATTGTTTCTCTCTCCGTATGCACTTTTCGACATCGGTTTTCTTCTCAGCATAAGTTGCGTTGCTTCCATTATACTTTTTGTGGATTATATAAATCCCTTCAAAAAAAGAGAACATCCCCGGCTCTATTCTCTTGCCTCTCTGTTTGGTGTTACAGTTTTAGCTACCACAGGGTCGTGGCTGATTACTGCTTCTTTTTTCGGTCAGTTACCTCTTCTTACACTCCCGGCTAACCTTATAGCGGTCTCGCTCATGTTCCCTCTCCTTTTAACGGCCCTGGTCTACACTGTCGGATTAGCTATGGGAATAGATCTTCCCTTCTTACGCATCCCACTGGACCTCGCCCACGATTTTTTCTATGGGTTGGCGGAAACAATTCCAAATTCGTCGGTATATTTTCAACCGGATTGGGAAGCCAGTGTAATGTGGGGAGTCGCAATAGCATTGCTTGCTTTTGCTCTTCAGCTCCCAAGAAAAGGATTATTTAAATATCTTCCATCAGCTTTGTGCGGGATTTGCGCTTTGGTGACAGCCTTTTTCCTATCCACTCCACCCGAAGACATGATAGTGATTTCCTCTTCTCAAGAGACGACTCAAATAGCCTATCGGATCGACAGGAGAACCGGTACGGATTTCTTTGCAAGAGGAGCTTCTACCGTCCTCTCCTATGGCGATATGCAAGTAACGATGCTCCAAAAGAAACTTGATTTACTCTCGGAAAGCGAGATTGAAGATCTCCGAAGGTCTGATTTGATCATTCTTGCCGGGAGCTTCAGTGGCAGTCTCAAAGATATTGCATTTGGACAAGAGTCCAAACCGACAATTGTGGTCGGCCCTTATCTGCGTAACTACACCCGAAAGCTGATTGAAGATGAGGCTTCTGAGCTTGATATCCAATTTCACTCCCTACGCGACCATGGTCCACTTCGACTCCCTCTAAAACCTTTAGACTCATCCAAACGATAAAAGCGGAATCCATCTCTGAATTCCGCTCGACTTTTTAATAACTTACGCTTTCTGAGAACCTATTCTTTTGCGACTCTCTGCAAGGGGCTTCGCGCCGTCTGGAGAGACTTGCCGCAATCGCTTCAGGCTTTTGAAAGCCAACTAATCAACAATCTTTTTCTTAACAACCTATATTCAATTTATTCAATTCTTAGGGTTTTAACCCTTTCTATATTCTAAACAACGAGAAACGCCTAAAGTTCATTCACCTCAGGCGTTTCTATGATTTGATTCTGTATGGACGATGTCTTGTCTTCTTAAGAGCGATTTGCGCGTTTGCGCTCCGTCTCGTCCAAGATCACTTTGCGCAGGCGAATATGATTGGGCGTAACTTCCACATATTCATCTTCCTTAATATATTCCAGGACTTCCTCCAGCGAGAATACAACCGGAGGAACGATCCGAGCTTTGTCGTCCGCTCCACTGGCGCGCATATTGGTCAGTTTTTTTGACTTGGTCACATTGACCACGATGTCGTTCTCTTTCGCATTCTCTCCGACAACCTGCCCGGCATAGACTTCTTCCTGAGGGAAGATAAAGAAGCGTCCCCGATCTTGCAATTTGTCGATGGCATAAGCATAGGCGGTACCTCCCTCCATAGCTATCAGGGAGCCGTTGGTACGCCGTTCGATTTCTCCCTTCCAGGGTTGATATTCCAAGAAACGATGAGCCATGATAGCTTCACCAGCAGTAGCAGTGAGCACATTATTCCGCAGCCCGATAATGCCTCGTGAAGCAATCACAAATTCTATGTTGATTCGATCGTTTTGTGTTTCCATCGAGACAATGTCGCCCTTACGGCGAGTCACCATGTCAATCACTTTCGAAGAGTACTCTTCCGGTACATTTACCGTTAAAGACTCGACAGGCTCATATTTTCGACCATCAATCTCTTTAATGATGACTTGAGGTTGTCCCACCTGCAATTCATATCCTTCTCGACGCATGGTCTCTATCAGAATGGACAGATGCAACACACCCCGGCCGAACACCGTCCACTTATCTTCCGTCTCACCCTTTTGAACGCGTAAGGCCAAATTCCGGTCAAGTTCGCGCATCAGGCGGTCGTTTATATGGCGGGAGGTCACATATTTTCCATCTTTGCCAAAGAAGGGGCTGTCGTTGATAGTAAAGGTCATTGACATTGTCGGCTCGTCGATGGCAATACGAGGAAGTGGCTCCGGATTGGCAACCAACGAAATTGTGTCGCCTATCTCAAATCCTTCGAGACCAACAATGGCACAAATGTCACCACTGCCTACCTCCGCCACTTTCTTGCGCCCCATTCCTTCAAAGGTGTGTAATTCTTTGATACGCTGACGGCTGACACTTCCGTCTTTGCGACATAACCCGACTCCCATCCCCTCTCGGAGTACACCGCGATGCACCCGGCCGACAGCTATTCGTCCGACATAGCTGCTGTAATCCAAGCTGGTGATGAGCATCTGAGGGTCGCCTTCCAATTGCTTCGGTGCCGGAATATACTTGATGATGGCATCAAGCACAGCGGTGATATCTTCTTTGGGTTCCCGCCAGTCAGTACTCATCCAATTTTGCTTGGCCGAGCCGTATACGGTCGGGAAATCAAGCTGCTCCTCCGTGGCATTGAGGTTAAACATAAGATCGAAGACCATTTCGTTCACCTCATCAGGACGGCAGTTGGGTTTATCGACTTTATTGACCACCACCACCGGTTTCAGCCCCATCTCAATGGCTTTTTGCAACACAAATCGAGTCTGAGGCATCGGTCCTTCGAATGCATCGACGAGCAACAGGCATCCGTCGGCCATGTTGAGCACCCGTTCCACTTCTCCACCGAAGTCGGCGTGCCCCGGAGTGTCGATTATATTAATTTTTGTACCTTTATAGTTTATTGAAACATTCTTGGACAGAATGGTTATACCACGCTCGCGCTCCAAATCATTATTATCCAGAATAAGTTCTCCAGTGGTCTGGTTATCGCGAAATAAGTGGCCGGCAAGCAGCATTTTGTCTACCAGCGTGGTTTTACCGTGGTCTACGTGGGCTATTATGGCAATGTTACGAATATCTTGCATCTTATGGGCGCAATATTTTTAGCTTGCAAAGTTACAAATTTTCAATCATATTATATGCCAGGTTCTACCGATTTTTACTAATTTCGCATTTTAGTTATGCAATCAATGGGTTTATCAGTCAATATTCGCGGACGTCTGCTATCTTTCGACCGACCGCTTGTGATGTCTATCATCAACGTCACCCCTGACTCATTCTACTCTTCCGCCCGATGCCGTTCAGAAGAGGAAACCGTGCGCCGAGTGGAACAAGCCATGAGAGAGAAAGCAGACATTCTCGACATCGGAGGCTACAGCTCGCGCCCCGGCGCGGATTTTGTATCGGAAGAAGAAGAATACAGGCGTCTATGCATCGGACTCAAGGCTGTCCGAAGTCGCTTCCCGGAAGCTGTCGTATCTGTTGATACGTTTAGGGCCGGAGTGGCGCGACGTTGTGTCGAAGAATGGGACGCTGATATCATCAATGACATCGGGGGCGGCTCACTTGACCCTGAAATGTGGCCCACGGTGGCGGAACTGGGAGTCCCCTATATTTTGATGCATAGCCGTGGAAATCCTCAAACCATGCAATCGCTCACAGACTATAGCGATGTAGTGGCCGAAGTGATTTCTGATCTTGCATATAAAGCTGACACTCTCCGTCAGATGGGAGTGGCAGATATTATTATTGACCCGGGGTTTGGATTTGCCAAGACGACTGAACAGAACTATCGTCTTCTTGAGGCAATTCCACAATTTCGTCAAATGGGAATGCCGGTGCTCGTCGGAGTTTCCCACAAATCCATGATTTGGAAACTACTGGGAATCACCCCTGAAGAGTCTACTCTTCCGACCGTTGCTCTCGATGCGTTTGCCCTTCAACTCGGAGCTGACATCATCCGCGTCCATGAAACCCTCCCGGCAGTCCAAACTGTCAGAATGCTTTCGATGCTTCAAGGAAAAACACCTATGCCATAAATCCCTTCTGATCCATTCGCTTATGATTGACTTCGGAATAAAAGATATTATCGACATCCTGCTTGTCGCTCTCATGCTGTTTTATCTCTACAGAATGATGCGCAACAGCGGAACTCTCTCTCTCTTCTACGGTGTGCTTGCTTTTATTGCCATTTGGGTGATCGCTTACGAAATTTTCGATATGCGTCTGACCGGTGGTATCCTGGACAAGTTCATGAGCATCGGGCTGATCGTGTTGGTAATCCTTTTTCAAGACCAAATCAAACGCTTTCTGACCGACATCGGCTCCCAAGGAAAATGGAAGATATTCCGTCGTCTGTTCCGACATACACCTGTTGACGACAATGCTCACGCGGAAGTGATGGCCGTGGTCTACGCATGCATGAGTATGTCTAAATCCAAGACCGGCGCTCTGATCGTATGGCAACGTCATATCCCGCTGACTGACTATGAAAAAACCGGCGACATTATTGACGCTCTTATTAATATGCGTCTAATCGAAAATATATTTTTCAAAAATTCCCCGCTCCATGACGGTGCGCTCATTGTGGCTAACCATCGCCTTGTCTCAGCCGGATGCATTCTCCCCGTCAGCCACGACATGAATATCTCTAAAAATCTCGGATTGCGCCACAGAGCGGCATTGGGAATGAGTCAGGTGACAGATGCTGTCTGCATAATAGTAAGTGAGGAGACGGGAAATATCTCGGTTGCAAAAGATGGTGCGCTGACTCTAAAAGTTTCCGCCCTCAACCTCGAACATATTCTGTCTGAGATCGACCGATAACCATCTTTCTGTTTCCTTTCTTCCTCCCAAGAATTCTTTCCACATACTGAAGGCGGAACATCGGTGATCTACCCGACATTCCGCCTTCTTCTTATCATGTGAGCCGACGAGGGACCCGCCGCTCAGTTCCGTCAGTTATACTTTACTTCTTTGTGCTGTCAACGCTATCAATATAGGATGTCGCGTTGGTATTGGAATTAATAGTACCGGCAGTCCCATCAAGCTGTCCTACAAAAATGTAGTAAGCAGCCAGGAAGCTAGTAGTTGCGTTGCTCGAAAGAGTGGTGGCTGCATCGACAGTATTACCCGTGAAGACAAAAGATGTTTGCCATCCAAAACCTCCAATCATTCCGGAGGTGTAACAACTCTGAGTGCTTCCCTCCGGAACTTGAGTCTTGATAGCACCGGAGTTGCTGCATCCCGTGATTGAGATTCCACCATAGCAGCTTGTACCCATCATACCACCGGCATAGAGTCCTCTTGCATACCCGGAAAGTGACATATCAACAGTGTTGACAGCAGTAATTGCAGCCGTATTTACACAGTCGGTAATAGTAATGGGCCCAGTCATAAATCCTGAAGCGCCAAACATTCCGCCAGCACCGGCAATCCCAGATTGATTCTTAATTGAAAGAGTTACAGGTGCAGAGTTTGTGCATTTTGTGAGTGTGAAGGGGGAACCCGACCAGGCAATGAAACCGCCTGCTCCACTTGAGTCTCCTCCGGTTGTCAATACAATTTCACCTTCGTTTTGACAGTCAGTGATTTCCACCATAGCCGCGGGCATACCGATAAATCCGGCTGCTTTACCACCGGATGCACGAGTGGATTGGACAGTAGCAGTGTTTTTAGAATTGATGATAGTAACCAAAGTCGCTCCGGACTTATCTGTCGCAGTAGTAGCCACAAATCCACCGGCTACATATACGCTGTCGTCAATGGGAGTATTATTAATGCATTGGTCAATAGTCAGATGGCCATCCATGACGCGAGCGATGAAACCGGCTGCGCCTACCTTATGAGTGGCAGTGGAAGTGTTGACAACTTTTGTTCCGTTTGAAGTAACGTTTGTGAGTTGAGTTTCACCATAAGAATAAATAGCTATCGGAGCGTAGTTGACTTGTTTAAATTCAACTGTCATGTCGTGAATGTTGGCTCCGTCTGCATAAGTGATAAGTGGATTAACCAAACCTTTGAGGGTGTTACCCTGTCCATCAATTTCACCGGAGAAGGGAGTTGTTCTGGTGGCACCCATAGATACGATATTAGCATTGTCAGCCATATCGAAATCGTTGTTCAACTTAATAGTCTTACCAGCAAAGCTTTCACCTTTGTTTACCATCTCGATCAGACCCAAAAGGTCGGAAGGCTGCTCAAGAATATAATTTCCTTCCTCATCCTGCTGAGGAGTGGTAGCAGTCTTGCCGTCCCAAACCATAATTTCATCAGCAAAGTTGGGTTCGATCTCGACGGTCACAGGGATCTGAGTGGTCAGCATCGAGCCATAGATGT
>CAZNMC010000053.1:0-13376 GCA_964574285.1 uncultured Sangeribacter sp.
TAACTTTGTCTAATTAATAAGCATTTTTTTGTAACGCTTATTTAGGACGCGTCAACTACTTCAACCGCTTTTCATTCGATTTCAAGGTCGGATTTAAATCCAAATCCTAATTCCTCCAGCACTTCCTCCACAGAGGGGAATAATCACGGAGGGGAATAATCACGGAGGGGAATAATCACGGAGGGGAATAATATCGAGAGAAATCATTAGAGTCTACTACATAAAATCATTAATTCGGTTTCATAAAAATGGGCATTGGTTTCTGAAACCCGGCATCAAACTTGCGCACACAACGTCTTATACCGCTAAGATAAGAGATCTTCCCATACTCTTTCCTTTCTTCTTTATTCTATTTCTTTTTCTATCTCATATATCTCTTGAGAACTCGTCTCCATAAAGTAACTCAGGACGGATAATCTTTTTCAGATCGTCCGTCCTGATTCAGGTAATTAATAAAGTCTTTCTTTACACATGAATGCCCTTTTCTTATGGGGCTGTCACAAGTTCATTTCCGTCAAGCGTTACCAAAGGCGAAGTATTATAAGTTTTATTTATCACCGTGTAGAGATCCTTTTTGCCGTCTGTTCCGACAGTGATTTCATCAAGCGTTGTCGAAGTCTTGTTGTTGCTTATTATAATTGACTTTGTAGACCAATCGCTCATTGTAGAAGTGTCAGTACTTTGTCCGACAATACCGGCAACGCAAGCGGTTTTTGCTGTTAGCATCGGAGCATAATTGTTATTATTGAGAATTTCTCCATAACTTGAGCAAGTGCCAACGATTCCTCCAATACCATTCCTTGTTATGTTAGCCTGAGTAAGTACACTCGCTTTGTTTGTGCAGCCACTTACTTCAACTACTTCATGATATATGGTCGACGAAATCTTATAGTCAATTAATCCTACAATGCCACCCACATCTTGGCAACCGGCCAAACTGATTTCACCTTCATTAATACAATTCTTAACGCTGCCTCTTTGGTTTTGCCATCCAACGATACCACCAATCTTTTGGGGAGTTCCTTTGTCAGATGTAATTTTACCGGTGTTTGTACATCCGACTACATCTCCCTTATTTTGTCCGATAATACCTCCGACATTAGTTGGGCCACTGATAGTAAACGTGATGTTGCCGTTGTTAGTGCAATTTGTGATTACTGAGATGTCGGTATTATTATTACTACTCGAACTTCCACAGATGCCTCCTATAGAACTGCGGCCCGATATATTCGCATTGTTGGTACAATTTGTGATTGAGCCCAAATCATAAATATTTCCACATATTCCCCCTACATTATTGTAACCCGTGATATTTCCACTCTTTACATTTACATTCTCAATTGAAGCATTGTTCCTTATCACCCCAATAGCAGCGGCGTATGAACCGTTCTGATAATTGATAGAAATATCTTCGAAGTTGAGATTCATTACTTTTCCCCCATCTAAACATCCGATAAAAGAATATCCGTTATTATTATATTGGGTAATTTGCAGTCCGCGGACAGTAAAACCGTTGCCGTCAAATACACCCTGGAAACCGCCATTCGCAAAGCTACCGCTAAACATTGGAGTCCATTCTTGCTCGTTTAAATCGAAGTTATTTTGAAGCTGTATGTAAGCGTCCGCGCTCGAGTTAGCGTCCATATTCTGAGCCAACCAAGCAAGTTCGCCAGGATCGGATACGCTATAGAGGTCATAATTTTCCCCATTATATGTGATCTTTCCTGAAGGGGTGATTTCCTTTGTCTCTCCGTCCCATTCCACAGCCGGACCAATCATGTTGCTCCCAGCGAAGTTGGGCTCGATCTCTACGGTCACGGGGATCTGGGTGGTCAGCATCGAGCCGTAGATGTTGGTGCGGTAGTTCATGCGCACCGGAGTGTTGGCCATGTTGACTGTGCGGAGCACTTTGTCGCCGTTGTTGAGCGTGTAAGTGCCTTTGCCCAGCATCTGACCTTCTTCGGGGCTCACAAGCACATAGAGAGAAGTCAGGTTGCCGTAGTTGGCAACGGGAAAGTCAGTATTGGCTGTCAGGGAGTTAGTGATAGTAACAGCGTCGGTCTGAGGCACGGAAACTTCGTTGGTCTTGGTGTCAAGGCTGGTGTAGAGCCCGGTTTCGCCAGCTTCCATGTCGAAAGAAGCGGTAAGGCTTCCGATCACTTCCTGAACGAGGGGGTTGGTGAAATCGTTTGTGCCGAAGTTGATCTGAGCGAAGGCACGGTTGAGCGTCACGCTCTGCGGCTCGGTCGCTGTGGTCGAAATGGGCACGTAGCAATAGAAAGCGTCGTCGATTTCGTTGTTGACGTTCATCTTTTCGTAGTTCACGTCGATGGTGCCGTTCGAATAAGCGGAGAACAGAGAGCCTTTGTTGTGGGCGTAGAAGGCTATCATGTAGGTTTCGCCCGGAACGAGATTAAGAGTGATGGTCTCGGAAGTGACACCGGGACCGAAAGCGTCTTGCTTGACGTCAGTCACACCGTCGATAGCGTCGCCGTCAGCGTTGAAGATGGTGTAGATGAGTTCGTTGCACTGGAGCTGGTCGCCGTAGAAGCGGGTCCCGAAGTCGGGCAGCTTTACCTCGATGGAGACTTTTCCATCGCTGTTGCCGCTCATCATAGGCTCATCGGAGGAGCAGGACGCGAGTCCTGCCACCGTGCCGACGGCCAACAAAGAATAAAGAAGCTTCTTCATCTGAGTTGAGATTAATTTAAAGTTACTTTTAATTAAACATTAATATAAAAAAACACAAATGCTTTCCTGGGAGGAACGGAGTAAATCAGGGATTGTCTTATCCCCTCAAAACGCCGATGCAAAGATAATGCAAAGATTCCGTCACCCCCCCAATTTTAGTTAAATAAAGTTAAAATTAAGCCACTCACGAGATTATGATGTCACGAAAGTAAAAAACCAGAAAAAACCGACACAAAATAGGCGGGACTACCCTGACTGCATCAGCAGAGTAGTCCCGCTTTTATGATATACCAGGAAACGGCCAAACGAAGTTTGATTGCCGCTCCTAAGTTTAGCTTAATTATTTGAAGCGACGATTACCTTCAAGTTTGGTAGGTTCGTTTTCAGCTGCAATTTCTTTCTTCTTGCGGCTGGCAGCGATGATACGATATGCAATCGGAGCAGCGCAATAGAGAGAACAGAATGTACCGACGATGACACCGAAGATCATTGCAAAGGTGAATGAACGGATGGTGTCGCCACCAAGGAAGAAGATACAGAGAAGAACAAGCAATGTGGAGAATGATGTATTGACCGTACGGGTCAAAGTAGTATTCAGAGCCTTGTTGAAAGTCTCATAGCGATTTTCCTTCGGATAGAGCTTGAACATCTCGCGCACACGGTCGAATACAACCACGGTATCATTGATTTGATAACCGATAATGGTCAGGATGGCAGCGATGAAGGATTGGTCAACCTCCATGGAGAAGGGGAAGAAGCCCCAGCAAACCGAGTAGAACCCAATTATAAGGAAAGCTGTGAGAGCCACTGCACAGACGGCACCGACGGAGAAGGCGATGTTGCGGAATCGCAAGAGGATGTAAAGGAACATGCAGACAACGGCAATACCCACAGCCCAATATGCATCGCGCTTCATGTCGTCGGCCACAGAAGGACCAACTTTCTGAATGGAAAGGATACCATGGCTTTCGTCGGCAACGGCAAAAGCGTTTTTGTCCATTACTTTTCCATTGGGAGCCGTTAGTTCATTCTGAAGACCCTGATAAAGCAAATCGGAAATTTCATTGTCAAGTCCGGGATCATCTGAATCAATTTTATAGTTGGTGGAGATGCGGACTTTGGTGTCGTTGTCAATTGTGATCACACCGACGCTAACAGTTTTGTCGTTAGCCTGAGTCTGAAGCAACTCGGCAAGATTAGCTTGAATTTCCTGGGGATTGACGCTCTTCTCAAATTGCACCACATAGTTGCGACCACCTGAGAAATCGATACCCTGATTCATTCCGCGGATGGCGAGCGAAGCAATGGAGATGACAATAAGCGCAACCCATACGCAAGCAGCCACGCGAGACTGACTCATGAAATTGATCTTAGTATTGGTCAGGAGATGACGGCTAATCGGAGTGGTGAACGACATGCCGGCATTGCGACCGTTTTTAGTGATCCATTCGAATGCAATGCGAGTCAGGAAGACTGCAGTGAAGAAGGAGCAGACGAGACCGATGATGAGAGTAGTTGCGAAGCCTTTGATCGGGCCCGAACCAAAGATGAGAAGGATTACACCGGTAATGACTGATGTAAGGTTGGAGTCGAAGATGGCTGAGAAAGCGTTGCTGTAACCATCTTTGATTGCCTGACGCAGTTTCTTGCCGTTGCGAAGCTCCTCTTTAGTGCGCTCGAAGATAAGCACATTGGCGTCCACAGCCATACCCATGGAGAGGACGATACCGGCAATACCGGAAAGGGTCAACACCGCCTGGAACGAAGCGAGGATACCAAGTGTGAAATAGAGGTTAAGCATGATACCGATGTTGGCCACCAAACCGGGTATGAGACCATACATGGCAATCATGTATATCATCAGCAAGACGAGAGCTACGATGAATGAGATGAAACCCTGTTGCACAGCTTCAGCACCGAGAGACGGACCAATAACGTTGTTGCTGACAACATCAACGCGAGCCGACATTTTACCGGATTTGAGCACATTTGCCAAGTCGTTAGCTTCTTCGGGAGTGAAGTTACCGGTAATCTGAGAGCTGCCACCGGTGATTTCGTTATTTACATTCGGGAAAGAATAGACAGCATTGTCAAGCACGATGGCTATCGGACGACCGATATTGTTGCGAGTGATGGTAGCCCAGGCTTGCGCACCCGAGTCGTTCATACGCATATTAACCATATTGCCTTGCATATTGTCGTATTCCGATGAAGCGGAAACTACAACATCACCTTCGAGAGCAGCTTCACCTTTGAGAGCGATAAGTTGCCAGTAGGGAGTGGTTCTATATGAACCGTCGCTTTTCTTCACGGGCTGGCCGTTTTTGTCGGTCAAAGGCACTTCGGTGGGCTTAACATCCCAAACAGCAGCAAAATCGCTGGGAAGTTTCTGCTTAGCCAGCGGAGAGTTGAGGATGCTGTCGACAAGCATTCTGTCGGCCGGAGCCACAAGACCGATAACGGGGCTTGCATCGTATTGCGCACCACCAAGGAGCTGAATAAGGTTAGTGTTGTTCAGGGTGTCTTGAGCTGCAAAAGCTTGAGCGAAGCTATTGAGATCGTTTTTGATTTCGCTGTATTTATAGACTTCATAAAACTCAAGGTTTGCAGAAGACTTAAGGAGGTCGGTTACGCGTTCAGGTTCTTTGACTCCGGGGAGTTCGAGAAGAATCTGACCGTTTTTGTCCTGAAGTTTCTGGATATTGGGAGCGACAACGCCGAATTGGTCGATACGAGTGCGGAAGATGTTGAAAGCGGCATCCACCTGACTGTTGACTTGCTCTTGCAGAGCAGCTGTCACTTCAGCATTGGAAGCGTTGCTTTTGATTTTTCCGAGATACTCACCTTCGTGAGTAAAAAGACCGGCCATGGCTCCGGGTTGAATAAAGGAAGCTACCCGGGAGATAAAGTCCTTATCAGAAGATTTAACGCCCTCTGCTTCGGCCTTTGCAATAGCAGCGTCGATTTGTTTAAGCTGAGCCGGACCTGAGGCATATTGACGGAGGATGTCGGGAACTGAAATTTCAAGCACGACATTCATGCCGCCCTTGAGGTCAAGGCCCATACCGATTTCCATCTGACGCACCTGATTGTAGGTGTAGTTCAGATAGACTTTTTCTTTGTCAATCGAATCGTTGAATTGCTTCAGACTTTGTTTGTAGACATCGTTGGTGACATCGTGCGTCTTCGCTATCTTAGCAGCATATTCATCGGCTTTCTTCTCATAGTGAGATGTAACGAAAGAAAATGAAATATAAAATCCGCAGATAAGAACCAGAAGAATCGCAATGGTGCTGATAAAGCCTTTGTTCTGCATTTTTGTAATATTACTGTTGTTTAATTTTTCATGTGTCAAGTCGATGGCATCGGAACGCCGGTAAACCCTGCGTCTTTCGAAATGCAGTTATAACAACGCTGCAAAACCCGACAACTCTTTCCCCCGAAGAGAAATGGGAAAAACGGCCGGTTCGGAAAGCACAATGTTTCAGACTGCAAATTTAATGTAATTTTCCGAACTACCCCAAATTCAAACGTCATTTTTCTCTTTTTTAATATTTTTAACCCATTCAAAGCTGTCGATTCATTAAAAATGGCTACTTTTGAACCCTTAAATCAGACGAACACATCCGCAATGAAATCCACCTCCATACTTCCACTTTTCATTATATCTTTAGTTCCGGCCATGCTTTTGCTTTGGTCGTGTGCCTCGGTGGGCAATCCATCGGGTGGACCACGCGATGAAGATCCTCCAGTACCGGTCCGGATAAATCCGATACCAAACTCGGTCAACTTTTCCGGACGCCGGATCACGATTGATTTCAACGAGCTTGTCAACGTGAAAGATGCTTTTACGAAAGTAACTGTCTCCCCCACTTCGAAAGAAACTCCTCGCGTCAGCTCTTCGGGACACAGAGTGACAGTGCAGTTTGCAGATTCACTCCTTCCGAATACCACTTACACGATTGATTTCGGAAATTCAATTGAAGACAACAATGAAGGCAACAAACTTAATGGTTTCAGTCTTTCATTTTCCACAGGGCCGGAACTGGATTCTCTACGGATTTCCGGAATAGTCCTCAATTCTCGCGACCTAGAACCTCGGCAAGAAATGCTGGTCGGGATTCATTCCAATCCCGAAGACTCGGCCTTTAAAACTCTTCCCCTTGAAAGAATCACCAAAACCGACGACCGCGGCAGATTTACCATCCGAGGGCTCAAACCAGGGAAATACCGGGTATATGCTCTTGGCGATCTCAATAATGATTATCGATGGGACAATCCCGCTGAAGATATCGCATTTTACGATGTAATCGTATCTCCATCGTCCGAACCGGCTTTTGCATCGGATTCAATCTTCGATCCGATTACTCACCAATTTGACTCTATCGCAAACTACTCATATACACGTTTCTTACCCAATGACATATTATTGAGTGCCTTCAATACCAACTACAAGCCCCAATACCTGACAAACAACGAAAGAATTGACTCTACCAGAATCTCTCTGATATTTAACGGTCGGTCTGAAGAATTGCCCCAAATTTCGATTGTGGGTGCCCCGCAACTCAAAGACTGGTATATTTTGGAAAAAAGCCGCTACAACGACACTCTCACTTACTGGATTAAAGACCGAAGCCTTATCCTGAGCGACACCCTCAGAATTGCCACGCGATATCTCCGAACGGATTCAGCCCAAAAATTAGCATACGTCAACGACACCTTGCGTCTTATAACCAAACGGCCCCAAGATGCTAACAAAAAGAAAAAACGCAAGACTTCGGCTGATTCCATTGCGAACATAAAATTTCTGGATATGAAAATATCGACCTCCTCCACTCACGATATTTATAATCCTGTCTTTATAGAATTAGAAACGCCACCCGACACAATCTTTGCTGAAAAATTCAGATTGGAGGAGAAAATTGACACTCTATGGAAACCGGTCGCACAAACCTGGCAATTGCAACGTGCCGATACTCTTAGTGTGCGAAAATTTAAATTGGACTACCCATGGGAATATGGCAAATCCTATCGAATCGTGGCCGACACAATTGCAGTGGTGGGGATTTACGGCACATTTACCAAGCCGACATCTTCTGAATTTACCATAAAAAAAGAGGAGGATTATGCTAATGTTCGTTTTATCGTTCAAGGACTGGCTCCGACCGCTCCGGCATTTGTGGAACTTCTCAACGCTTCAGACACACCGGTGCGTACTGAGAAAGTAGTCGGAGGAGCAGCCATCTTTAATAATGTCAATCCGGGGCTTTATTATGCCCGGCTGGTGGAAGACGCCAATTCCAACGGAGAATATGACACGGGTGATTTTGAGAAGAACCTGCAACCGGAAGCAGTCTGGTACTATCCCAAGAAGATAAATCTGAAGAAGAATTGGGATTCCGACCTCACATGGGATTTGAACGCAATAGCCCTTGACGTTCAAAAACCTGCAGAACTCCGCAAAGCGAAGTATGAGGATGAGAAGAAACGGCCGAAAAAGAAGAGAAGCGAAACCGACGAAGATGAAGAAGAAGACTATTTCGACCCGACCGCCAATCCTTTTGACCCAAATCAAAAGAAACGCCGGCAAAGATCTACAGGGTTAGCTTACTAATTGCCTTTCGGTTGCTGACCAGCAGAAAAATGAGGGTGATGGGTAAGCAATTCCGACCGCAACCGATTGCGGTCGACATGGACATAAATTTCTGTAGTGGCAATTGATTCGTGCCCAAGCATCTCTTGTATGGCCCGCAGATTTGCGCCCCCTTCAAGCAGATGAGTAGCAAAGGAATGGCGAATCGTATGCGGACTAATCTTTTTCTTTATTCCGGCTGCTTCGGCTAACTGTCGGACAATATAAAAAATCATCACACGACTTAGTCGCGCGCCTCGGCGATTTAAAAAAAGAATCCCTTCGTCTCCTTTTCTGACATTTTGATTTTTCCTTTGTTCAAGATATTCTTGAATCAAATCGACACAAATATCCGACATTGGCACGACTCGCTGCTTACTTCCCTTTCCCTCAACAATCATAAACCGGGAATCAAAATCGATGTGATTCAAGGGTAGATTTACCAATTCACTTACCCGCAATCCACTCCCATATAGCGTCTCAAGGATAGCGTGATTGCGCAAGCCTTCATCTTTGGAATAGTCTATTGCCGCAATCATCGCGTCTATTTCAACCAAAGTCAATACGTCAGGCAATCGATCCGGCAATCGAGGCATCTCCACCAGTTCGGTCGGGTCGCTACTCATTTTCCCTTCAAGCAGAAGGAATTTGTAGAAAGCTCGTACTCCGGCCAATGTTCGGGCCTGAGAGCGGGGTTGAATTCCGAGCTCATGAAGAGTGGATAGAAATTGATGGACATCTGATTCGGTCACTTCTTCAGGAGAAGTAGCTATAGAATCCAAAAAATCGTAAAAGTGGCTGACGTCTCGAAAATAGCTTTGGACCGTATTGTCAGAGAATCCCCTCTCCAGTCTCATATATGCTTCGAAGTCATCCAGCAAGTGACGATTATGGCAGTCTATCATTTCCCTTTAATGATTTAATCATCCAATTAAAGCCAAATCGTATAACCGACCGAGGCCATCTTCTCCCGACGAAGGAAAACCGCAACATTTTTTCCACTCAGAAGCAATGAGGCATTTAGCAATCGGCCGAGATTCTTCATTTCACCCTCGTCATAGCCATGAAACATTATCATCCGATACTTGTTTCCCAACTCGTTTTTCAATCTTTCCATGCTGAAATCCCGGGACATCAAATACGCAAGATCGATTTCGGAAAGTGGCTGGGCTTTACCCTCTATTTCAAAATGTGAAGAAGCCAAATGTGCGGCTCGGGTCATAACCGATGACGCTGAAGGGGAAATAAATACACGCCCGGAGGGAAAGAGAGCACAAAGCCGATGAAAACGAAGGGCCTGCCTTCTTAAATGCGCACCACCCTCACGTAAAGCCATCTCCGAAAGCTCCGCATCGGCATAAAACCCTTCAGACCGACGCAGTCGCAACAAATTGACAATACGAAAAGCAAAAGGCGATTGCACGCCAAACCCGAAGGAATGGCGTGCACGCTTATAAGTTTCAGAAAATAATCGAAAGACGTTTGTCATTCAATTGTCTCTTCTTTGGATTTGCGGCGACGGAAAAATGTTACACCTACCCACACCAGTGCACCGGCACACAAGACGTAGATTACTATAATCGAAGCACAGGATACGCTTTCAGTAACTTTTACCGAACGCGGTTCAAACTCAAACTGGATATTGTGTTCTCCGGCGGGCACACGAATGGCACGCAACACATAGTTCACGCGACCAATTGGCACTTCCTTGCCATCGATTGTAGCAGTCCATCCCCAAGGGAAATAAATTTCACTGAACACAGCCACACCCCCATGAGCACTTCTGACACGGTAGTTGAGGCGATTCGGGGCATATTTGGTTTCAAAGATAGTATCACCGGGTTGGCGTATTTGCGCCTCACCCAACACTGAAGCAAATTTATTGTCGGCCACAGCCCGAGTGCGAGGATTAAGGGAATCCAAAGCTTTCATTTCGGCATCAGCATCCGGCACATAGCTTATGGAGTCGACCAGCCAAGCATTGCCTAACGCATCCGGATTAACCTGATATTCCGCGTCGTCAATAATAAAGTATTTAGTATTCAACATATTGAGCACAGCCATGTTATTTTTGGAAATCTGATGCTCAATGAGGTCATTGTAGCGCGTGAGCTTAGCAGCATGATAACCCCCAACTGCATGATGATAATAGGATGGGTCCGCACTGGAGAACCGCTTAAGATCCAATACGCGATAATTTGACTTATCTTTCAAAATTTCGCGATCAGCGTCAGAAGGAGTAAAGTAAGCTTCCCGATCATCGGGTTCAACAAAATTATCGGTATTGACATATCGTTTGTTGACCGAGAAAAGATCTATAAGAACCAAAGTGGCCAATCCACAAACGAAAATGGTCCGACTGCGGAAAGCACCCCGAAGGTAAAGCCAGGTCAGCAATGAGCCAGCCAAAATAAAGAAGAAACTACGCCAGCAGTCAGCGCTCACAAGAGAAAGTCGGGAATCACGCACAGCCGCCAATACATTGGCCCATTGAGAATCGCCGAAAGCTCCCATTTCGGACAATTGTTTCATTTCTTGCGCACTGAATGGCTGGCCGAAAATCGAAGGCCAAATGGCTCCAATCAGGCAGACGAAAAGTCCGAGACCGCACACGGCATAGTATGTCCAGCTATATTTTGCAAAATAATCGGGCGTTTCTGTCATTTTCTTCACACACATCACAGCGAGCAAAGGAAGAGTAAATTCTACTACAACCAAAAAACTCGAGACGGCTCGAAACTTGTTGTAAAGCGGGAAATTATCTATAAAGAAATTTGTCAGCGAGGAGAAATTATGGCCCCAAGAAAGCAGAACAGCGAGAATACTGACGGCAAAAAGGCACCATTTCATCGGCCCTTGCACAGTCAACAGAGCCAAAATCGCGAGAATCAATACAAAGGCACCCACATAAACCGGCCCGTTTGTCATCGGTTGATCACCAAAATATTGTGGGAATTGGGATACAACCTGCATTTCTCCCGGGTCGAGATAAAAGTCGGAGGCTTTGTCCGTATCAATTACGGACAGGAACGAATTAGACGCACCTTCGGGTTTAACCGAAGCACCCCCTTTGACATTGGGAATCAGCAGAGTCCAAGTCTCATCCAGTCCATAACTCCACGCTGTGATGGCATTTCGATCCATGCCTTCAGCCGAAGAATTTTCTGGGGATGCGGATTTCTGAGCTGAAGTATTTTCATTTTGAGAAAAGTTGGGAGAAAGCTCCGTTGACCGTCCGCGGACTGTCTCTTTCGCGTACTCGTAGGTATGATAAAGATTACCGGCATTGGCTCCTATAGCCAGCACCCCGGCGAAGAGAGCGCAAACAGTAGCGATTATCCAAGTTTTGACTTTCTTTTCACGAATAGAGATGACCAACCAGGCAATCATCATGAAGAGGGCGACGAACAAGAAATAATACGACATCTGAACATGGTTGCTCCAAACCTGAAGCGCACCGAAAAGTGAAGCCAAGGCTGTGCCTCCGATGTACTTTCCACGATAAAGCAAAGCCAATGCACCAAGAGTGGGAGGTATATAACTGAGGGTGGCAAATTTCCAAATGTGGCCCGCTCCAATGATAATAATGAAGTAGGTGGAAAGACCCCATGCGACCGCACCGAAAAGAGCATCGGGCCATTTAAACTTCATGCACAGACACATGATGAAAAATCCCAACATCATGGCGAAGAGGAGGTTTGCCGGAGCAGGGAGAAACAACCCATACAGTCTACTGATCCACCCGAGGAAGGAGTAAGAAGAATAGCGAGGTGCGACCTGGAATGTCGGCATTCCTCCAAAGAGAGAATCGGTCCAGTAGGATTGTTCGCCTGTAGAATCGCGATATGAATTTACTTCATGGCCATTAGCCATCCCTTGAATAGTGTCGTGTTGTTGCAAGACATTCCCTTGCACATCGTCAGGATAAAAGAAAAAAATGGCCACTACCACCAGGAGCAGCGCAGCCAAAACCGTATAAATAACATTACGTTTCATAGACGTCGGTTACTTCAATTCGTTATCAAGGTCGAAATCAGAAATCTTTTTTCGTCCGGATTTTTTTTTCAAAAGAGCATCTCCAGCCGCCAACCCATTCTTTTTTGCAGTCGCACCGTTCTTTCTGGCAGCTTCGTCTTCATCCAAAGGAATTGAAATTTGCCGACTGAAACTTTCTTCGAGACAAATCAAAGTTTCAGTTTCGGTGACGCCCGGAATATGTTGAATGCAATTATTGAGAAGCATCATCAAGTGGGTATTATCACGAGCAAATACTTTGATAAGCATCGAATAAGGGCCGGTGGTATAATGACATTCGACGACTTCAGGAATCTTTTCAAGAGCTTGGGCGACTTCACGATAAAGAGAACCCTTCTCCAAGCGCACACCGATGAAAGTGCTTGTGTTATAATCCAATTTACGAGGATCGACTTGATAACCCGAGCCAGTGATAACCTCCATGTCTGCAAGGCGTTGAATACGCTGATGAATAGCCGCTCTCGAAACACCGCAGACGTGAGCAATGTCTTTCGAGGGAATTCGCGCATTGCCCATTATAATGTTAAGAATTGTTCTGTCGAGATTATCAATTTTTTCCATATTTATAAATAAAAGCTCGTTTGGGAGAGCAAATTTAAGCACAATCGCACAAACTGCCAAGTTTAGTAAAGAAAAAATTTATAAACGATAGCCAGCTATGCAATATCCCGAATTGATTATACGCTCAATGATAGAATAGGGATATGCAAGCTCAAAATTAGGTATAAAATAAAACACAAAAGTAAATTACCTATAGAAAATCAGAATGTAAAATTTCGTTAAATTTTTAAGTTTTCTTCGTTTTTATTTGGATAGTATATGGAAAGTATATAATTTTGCATCGCTTTAATCAAGCACCCCCGTTGAGACTAAACTTCAATGATGGTATCAGGCGGTTTGCGCCCTCCACGCAAGCCCATAGAGAAAATCTCGGGAGATACCGGTTGGACTTGATTAAGCCCTTTCGGGGTGTAGCTCAGCCCGGTTTAGAGTACGCGTCTGGGGGGCGTGTGGTCGC
>CAZNMC010000054.1:0-13316 GCA_964574285.1 uncultured Sangeribacter sp.
GCGCTACGTTCGGGACGTAGAGGTCGGGCGTTCGAGTCGCCTCACCCCGACAGAGCATCGGCGGCGCATCAAATTTTACATTTCGATGCGCCGCTTTCCTTTAATCCCTCGGCTTCAGTCGACTCATGTTTCTTTTTCTATGGCTGCCAATGCAAAGAAGGGCCGCAAAATTGGCCGTATCAACAATCAACTTTATTACCTTATAGGTGCTTGGCGCATGATCCTCCCTCATTTTGTCAGGCGTTGGCAAAGGAAGCTGACATTGAGAAATTGGGAAAATCGCCCTGACGCTGATTATATCCGTGACCGGGTCGACTTCTATTGCTCTTTGCCAAAAAATTCCCGTCTTGGTAAAAAAGCTCACCCAATTCGCAATTTTAGGCTCAAAGGCACTCCAAGCCGATATTTTTTCGATATCGGCCGTTATATCAAGGGTTTCCCCGAAAAAGCTCAAATAGATTACATGACGTCCGACGTCTGGGAAAATCCTTCTGTGCCCACTCTGATGAAGGCTCGACGACTTGACTCCAAAGCTCCCAACGCCGCTCTCTTGAACCTTGACCGACGTCGACACTTTATCCGGCCCGTCGATCCTATTCCTTTCCGAGAAAAAAAACCGGTTCTCTTCTTCCGTGGAGAAATCGATGGGAAACCCAATAGAATCAGATTTTTTGAGATGTGGGCAAATCATCCGGCTTTCGATCTTGGCGATACGACCCGGAAGAATCGTTCCAAGTGGTTTGCCGAGCCGGTGAAACTTGTCGATCATTTCGACTATCAGTTTATACTTACTCTCGAAGGCAACGATCTTGCATCTGCCCTTCAATGGGTGATGGCTTCAAATTGCGTGGCGGTAATGCCCCGCCCTACAGTAGAAGGGTGGTTGATGCACTCCCGACTTATACCCGGTGTCCACTATATCGAAATCAGACCCGACTTCGCCGACGTTGGTGAAAAAATTGAATTCTACACTTCCCATCCCGAAGAAGCCGAAAAAATTGCTGCTGCTTCTACCGAGTGGGCACGGCAATTCCTCGACTCTCGTCGCGAGAATATTATTTCATATCTGGTGGTGGAAAAATTCTTACGCTCCACCGGCCAGATCACCGATTCTCTTCTTTGAGCATCCGGGCTGCCTTGCGGCGCAATCCAGGCAAGATCCACCACCGACGTATGCAATAGCCGACCACCAGATACACCCCGGACAGAATCCACAAATTCACATATTCAGGTCTCACCTGTGCAAGAGTAGATCCATTGGAGTTCATTTTGATAAATCCTTGCACTCCCCATGTCGCGGGCACCAGGTCGCTCATTAATTTCCATACCGGACTCATCGCATAGCGTGGCCAGGTCAGTCCACACAGGAAAAGAAAAGCTACCGAGGTCACAACCCACAGCACAAACACGGATTCCCTTTCCCATACGATTCCCTGCAGGCAAAAGCCCAATCCCAGGCTCGCCAAAACCATCGGCATGATGAAAGCAAATATTTCCAGTGAATTGCCCGCCATTGGAAAGGCAAACATAAGTGGCACATAATGAAGCAAAAATAGGATAGGGAAGAGCAATATTGTCAAATAACAAAGTATCTCAGCAAGCATTCGCGTTCCTACCGGACTCTCCCGACGGCGAGGATCGATACCTCTTTTCAGAGGATATTCCCGACGGCCCCCTCCTGCCATCCCCGATGCCAATATAATACATTGCTGAAGTATCAGCACGATCACTCCAGGCATGATAAACGAGTCGAAGCCGTTCTCGATGTTGCCCATCGAAATATTATTCACCGGCAGCGGATCGCCGGTCGACAAAGTCTCTACAAGTGGCATTGTCTCATCAATCTTCCCGGTCAGAAGTTCGCTTCCCATAGCTTGAGCCACATTTGTTGCCGCTACAAGAAAGCCTCGGTAGCGAAGGAGCAGGCTCATCTCGCAATACATCACTGCCGGTGATTGCTCCCCGCGTCCAATTTTGCGTCCGAAGCCCTCCGGAATCTCCAAAATGCCATAACACTCATGGGAGTTCATAGCCCGTTTCGCCTCTGACATATCAGTCGCATAGCCGGTTATCCATACTTCCTGACATGCATCCAGATTTCTAACTAATTCCCGGCTCTTGGCCGTTCGGTCATGGTCGACAACAACCATCCTCACATCCCGAACCACTTCCGGATTGTAGATGAGCGAATAAATGATAGGATACGCTAAAGGCAGAAACACAAAAAATAAGATAAGGCCACCGTCGTGAATCACAGTGTTGAACTCTTCCAAATAGCATCTGACGAGCTCTTTGAGCGGACTAAATATATTCTTTTTCATAGCTTCAGTCTCTCCTCTTTAGGGTACATAAACCGGACGCTTCATAGCCCGGCGAATATTCCAGGTCATTGTCAGTGGTAAAACCATAAAAATGATATACGCCACAAACCACATCCGAGAATAATAGATTGGGATGCCATTCAAAGCCTGATCGATGTAAATCAGGAAATTATAACGGATCGGTAATATCCAGCTGAATATCCCGATAGCCGGATACATACTTTCTACCGGAAACGAGAATGCCCCCAGAGAGAAAGAAAGTATCCCTATCAAAGCCGATACTGACAGCGACAATCGCAGATTGGGCAAGCAACCGAAAAGAAAGACTGCAAAACCCTGGGAGGCCAATACGAACATAAGTTCCGAGACCGTAATCCAAAACCACGAACCGTGCATCGGATAAGCATTCCAACGAAACAGCCACGACTCCATGAATATCGCTACAACCATCCAGATGAATGTCTGCGGTAGCAGTTTGGCCACGAGAGCCTTCAATACCGACCCGTCGGCCATTTTCAGTAACCGGCTCGACACACCGTATTTAATTTCCTCTCCCAAACTGAAACACGTCATCAGCATTATCATCAGCTGAAGCACACACGGAATAAACGACACGCACAGATAGATAGCATAATTGAGCCAGGGATTGCCAAGACCACGGGTTACGATATTGACCGGCATCATCAGGGCCGACGCGTCTGCAGTCACCCCGGCTGTGTTCAACACCTGCACTGCCACGCCCGCCTTCGTGTAGAGTGCCGTTGCCTTAAAAGTCTTAAACAACAGCGAAGCCGGTACAAAATACGTCATGTTCGTGTAAAACGTGATAATCGGTTTGCGACCCGCAAGAAGGTCGGATTGGAAATTGGCTGGAATCAAAAAGAAACCATATATTTTCCCCGATTGCATGTCCTCGCGAGCATCTGTGAAACTGTTGCAGCTTTCTTTCAGATCCACCATCTGCATCGACCCCAGCGTTTGCGTGATTTCGCGCGACAGCGACGACCCGTCTTTGTCAACTATGGCAGCCGGAACTTTCTCCGGAAGCCCTTCTTCCATCAGATTTGACAATAAAAGGAAGAAGAACAATGGCAAAAGCAGAAATCCCACCCAATAGATAGGACGTCTCACTATCTGAAGCACGCTTCGCACAAATATCGCTCTAAATCCTCGCTCGGGAATATTACTCATTTATTTGGCTTCTGATTTCGGTTTAATTATTAATCCCGCTTCAATCCCACGTTTTATCAGTGTCCCAAAAGGATTACCGACATTCCCGGACGGAAATTCTCTATCGGAGCAGCCGGACGGGCTTTGATTTGGAACGTTCGGGCGTCATAGTCCCCCGTCGACTTGGTCGCTTGCCAGTTGGCATACGTCCCTAAATCCCTGATATAGAAAACCGTCATCTCCGTCTCTTTGTCCAAAGCCGGTATACGGACCTTGATTTTTGTTCCTTCTTTTATATCTTTCAGCAGATTTTCCCGGACATTGAAAACTGCCCAGTAGTCTTTCTTCTGAAGAGTCATGATCGGGGCTCCCGTGGCCACAAGCTCGCTCTCATTCGGATAAATCTCTGTGATTATCCCGTCGCACGGAGCCGTCAGCACCTGGTCTTCCAAGATAGCGCCAACTTCTTTCACTCCACCCCGAGCCACATTCACCATAGCCGCCGAAGCCTCTTTGTCTTCTTTCTGAGCGCCAGCCTTCGCAAGGTCGTATTGGCTCTTCGCGGCCGCTTCCCCGGCTTTGGCTGCTTCATACGCCGCTTTGGCTTCGTCGCGCTTTTGCTCGCTCACCACTCCCTGATTATAAAGGTTTTCCATGCGGGTATAAGTCTTTTGCGCTATGCCACTGGCCGCAACTGCCTGCTGATACACATCATAAGCGCCGGAAATTATCTGACTGCGTGTCCCGGCATCCACTTTGGCATTCGTGGCCGAAGCCGCCGTTTCCATCGCACGCGCCTGCTCCATGCGGGCATCCACCAAAGAGGAGTGAATTTTCACCAAAGTGTCTCCAGCCTTTACTTCCTGGCCCTCTTCCACCAATATTTCAGTGATGCGACCGGGCAGTTTCCCCGAGATGCGGATTTCAGTCGCGTCTCCCTGTCCTTGAATCGTGTCCGGGCCTTGCTTCATGAAAAGAAATCCTCCGACTGCCAGACCGGCCAAGACAAGAAGTATGATTACAATCGTGATCACAAGAAGATGGTCTTTGCGCTCCACCGCGCTTGGATCTGTGAAGTTATTTTCCATCTGAGTATTGTTGACGTTATTTTCCATAACACTGATTTTTGTCGAACTGAAAAATTGACTTTTTAAGACATCCCGTTAATTATCTCACTGCCAAAGTGCCAAGCACTTTCGATAGATACACATTGCAAAGACGAATACCGATCTCAGCGTCAATTCGCTCCGAATTGGCTTTGAGCCACGCCGTCTGTGCGGCTATCACGTCGTCGGTAGTCAAAACCCCCTCTCGGAAGCCCACCTCCGCATTGTGAAGATTCATGTCAGCCGCCCGCATATTGCTCACCGTCATTTCATAAGTCTTAAATGCCTCTTGATACGAATAACGCGCTTGGCTCACCTGGAGCTCAACTTTCTCCTCAGCGTCTGCAAGTGCAAGCTCCGCAATTTTCGTGGTCGTCTGAGCCGCTTTGTACTCATTGTAGCGTCCACCCCAATGCCAAAGGGGAATGGTCAACGTCGCGCCTACACTGAAGCCCCCTCCGAACCGCTTCTCAAAACCATGGATCACATTCGGGTTCGAAAACGAATAGGCTCCGACAATCGCAACTTTAGGTAGCATATTTCCAAGCTCAAGTTTTGCCTTGTGGCGTGCTATGTCGATGCCATGACGAAGAACCGACAGATCCTGCCGATTCGCATACACATCCGAAAGATTATAATTTAATTCCCTTGGCAGTCGGTTCGCTCCTTGAAGCTCCTCATCCGCCAATTCCATCCGTGTGTCCACCGGCAGACCACATAGTTGTGCCAAAGCCATCCGGGACAGACTCAAACCGTTCTCAACTTTGGTCAACGCGATGCACGCTTCATTATATTTCACCTCAACCTGAAGCGAATCGCTCCGGGTCGCAACTCCCTCCCGCAGCATAGCATTCACATTGTGGCGCAGTGAATCCACAAGCGACACGAAGCTCTGTGCAAGACGCTTCTTCTCTTTTAGCGAAACCACTTGCCAATAAGCCTCATCAACAGTATATATTACCTCTTGAACTGCCGAATTGCGCATCGCCACAGCCATCTGTTCCCCGTATTTTGCTATCTCATTAAGCGCCCGGATCTGACCACCCATATACACCGGTTGAGTCAGTGTAAATGCACCCGCAAACACATTGTGGGTGTCAAAAGCCATCGCCTCTTTCGGAATAACTGCCACCTCCGTCGGAATGTATTCTCCCGTCGAAGGATTTTTAACCGGCACTCCGTCCGCTCCAACCAATATATTTGGATTATATTTCCCGGTTGCCGGATCAAATTTCAGCGTCGGGAGCATAGCATTCTCTCCCAGCAACTCTATCTGACGCTGATTATACATGTAAGTCCCGGTAAAATCTATTCCCGGAAAATAGGCCGATTTGGCCCCCTTACGACGATACGTCGCTCCGATGATTCCTTCGTCTGCCATCCGGATAGACTTATTATTGCGCACAGCCATGTTGCGACATGAATCCAACGACACCGTCCCCATTGCAAAGCCGGTGGCCGCAACCATGCCAGACAGCATGACCATTATTCCTTTTCGCATAGTTTTCCTTGATATAGTTAGTGGATGGACGAGTATCTAAAATCTTCGCGATTTAGCCTACTCGACATAGTCTCTAATTATATTACAAAATTACACCTTCTTTTGTTTTTATTTACTATCATAAATATTTTTTACCATCTCGGAGATTTTAGAACGGAATCGGCGATTCAAAACTATATACCTCTCCGCTGCTCGGTAAGGTAAACTCCAGCCGATAAGCGTGAAGATGTAGTCTTTCCGATTCGTGACCCCCTTTCTTCCCATAAAGACGGTCCCCAACTATTGGCAGACCGAGCCCGTATTCCGAAGCAGCGTGAATCCGAAGCTGATGGGTCCGGCCGGTCAATGGATAAAACTTCACCCGGCTTTTCCCTCCCCTGCGCCCGGTAAATTCATAATCTGTCAAGCCCTCTTTCCCCTTTTCGAAATCTACTCGCTGACGGGGTCGGTCAATCCAATCTGCACTCAGAGGCAAAGAGATACGTCCTGTTTTCGCTAATCCTTCCTTCTCATAATCCCCTGCCAATTCCGCCACATAGGTCTTTTTAATCCTACGCGTCGCAAACAGCGATTGAAGCTCCTTAAAGACAGAATCCCCAAAAGCCGCTAAGAGAAGCCCCGAAGTCGCCTGATCCAAACGATGGACCGGTTTAACTCTTCGCTCTTCCCCGTATTTCTTCTCCAGCCATTCCTCAACCGATAGCGCTGCACCCTTCCCTCTGACCGACAGCATTCCGGCCGGCTTATTAACCACACAAAACCATCTGCATTCATACACGATCTCAGGTTCCTCCTTCAACATCGAATGGTATTCCTCCGACAACGGGGGCTCAACTTCCACCCCTTCAAGCATCCAGCTCATAACCGGAAGGCACTTCCCACGACAAGCCGGATAACTCGTGCCGTGCGTCCGCAATTCTCCACTTTTCGACTGTCCGTACCAATACTCGGCTATCCAATCCGGATGCCATCCTCTCCGATATGCCTCCTGCAATAGCTTGGGTCCGCAACATTCCCCTGCCCCCGAAGGTGGTATCCGGAGGGATGTCCGGGCAAATATCTCAGTCATACTCCGGCTCTCTCCACGCCCGTTCAATACCTGGAAATTATCAAAGAGCCATTGCTGCAATTCCTCCGATCTCTGCCGACGTTTCTCTTTCAGAGTCATTAACCGCTGCTCTCCGTCCTTAAGCTTACGCTCAATCGGTTCAAGTGCCGCCTTCATCCGCTTCTTGCGGCGATGTAGCTCCGCTTTCTCATATTGACTTTGGCGTATCATTCCTTCCCTCTCCTCTTCTGTCAGGTCTCCCTCCATACGCCGTCGCTCTCTCGCCAACTTCGACATTCGGCAACGCTCTTTGTAGGCCATGACTTCTTCCTCCAGCCGCTTTCGTTCCCTGGCACAATCTTCCCTCAATCCCTCGATTATCTCTTTCTCAACCCGTTCTATCTCCTCATTCTGCCGCACTATCTCTTCCTCTCTCTTCTTGAAGTAGCCCTCCGGTTGAAGATAATCAAACACGGGCCCGACAAACCCATGGCGCTGAAAGCCCCCTTTCCCCGTCTGACCCGAGAAAGCATAAAGCGTATGTCTCACCCCACCCCGGTCTGTTGCTATCAGCACACCCAGCATCTTCCCAGATTCGAGCTCTCGGCAAAATTCCAGATCCGAAGGATTCTCACTTCTCTTCAGGGACTCCAAACGTGTCTCTAATTCTCTGAAAGCCTCCTCGCAGGCCTCATTTGGGATGTAGTCGAAGGGATTGTTCATAACGTTGATGCAAAGTTAACCATTATTGTCGTATCATTCTCTATACAATCGGGATAGTTGTGGGAGACAACGATTTATTATTTTTTTTGGTAAAGACAAATTTGGGATACCCTAAGGCACCCCAAATTTAAGTATTAAATAAAATTGTATTCAGAAGACTGTTCTCCGGCGGAGTCAATAGCGGATTTTAGACGATCCCGATGGAGTGCGTCTAATCAGTATTTGTCCCGCCGTAGGATTAGATACGCGCAGGCCTTGAAGATTGTAGTATTCCACCCAGGCTTCTTGACCATCGGATTCAATGCGGTCGATTCCGGCGTCTAAGGTCTGATGGACGGTCAGAACAAGTTTTGTCGCTCCATCGGTCAGCGTTATGTGACCTTCGCGTTCAGTCAGAGCCGCCGGCAAAGCATCGTATCCTACCTGAAGAGTATCGACAGTCATGTCGTTCGGCTCGCTGACCACTCGAAGCCAATCGGCGTCCGAGACGGGAGTTTGATAGCCCATATAGGAGAAAATCTTAAATTCTGTCGTTCCGGCACTTTGATTCACTGTGGCTATTCCATTCTCAGGACTCAGATGCGACATGACCGAATGAGTGATGGCCGGATAAATCATAAATGAGGTGTGATTTTTTCCGGCAGGGAAATAGTCCGCTACCTCCATCCATTCCCCATCCTTGAGCATTAGGGCGGTTCCACCTTCAGATCTGAAGTCGGCCATTCCGAAGCTGACGCGCGTTGTCTCAGTGTAGGCCGGAATACCATCCACGACAATAAAGAATACATCATCAATGATTGGGGCATCCGTAAAGGGGAAGGAGGTGCCTACCGATTGACCACCCGAGGGGAGATCGAGTTCATAGACCGACCACCACCATGAATCAAGTTTCTTGTCAGGTTTACCGTCTTTGGAGGTGTAGAGGTGAACGCCGACGTTCGCCAGTTGGTCCACAAGGTCTTCAGCCTTGGCTTCTTGGAAAAAGACATAAGCACCGGAGACCTTGACGGGTACCGAAGGCTTGGAGAATTTCTCTGCGTAAGCTGTGATTTTGCGGGTGTTCGATCCCGGGAATACCCCCCAATCCTCCATGTCGAACACACTGGTGCGGTCAGTCGGAAGAAGATTGTTCACTACTCCCGAATACTCTACCGTCACATCGCAGCTTACTTGTGAGGTTCCATGCGTGTTTTGGGAGATTAAGAGAGCGTTTTGGTCGTGAAGGTAGGAATAGCTCACTGTCGGATTGGCCTCCGTGGATGTGAAGAGTTTCTCCGGCTCCGGATCAACCCCTGAGAAGGCCCAGGTGTGTTCGGTCGGGAAATTTGTAGAAGCATCACGGAAAGTAACAGGAGCCAAAGGAGCTACCAAAGGTTTGCGGTTCGATTGAAGACGGAAAGTAGCCGGAGGAAGAATTTTTGCTTCCGGTGCTGCTCCCGTCACACTGACAAAGGCAGATCGCGTTTTTGTTGAGGTGTTTCCCTCTGCATCGCGCACCGTGAGTGAGATGTCATACGAGCCGTCGGCCGTATAGTAGACAGTGGGATTTTTCTCAGTGGATTTGTCGGGGACCGCGCCCGGTAAATTCCATTCACGGCTTACGACATTCCCTTCCGATGTGTCAAGTAGAGTGATTAAGTCACCCGTGTTGACCTTGATGTTTTCCACTGCCTTTAGACCGGACACACTAAGCCCGTCGATGGCGAAGTCACCCATATATCCTCCGGTGTCGAAACTATCGGAACTCCCCGGACCGTAGGTGAATCTCAGACGAATATTTTTCCCGACATAGTCACCGAGCTTGATGTTGATTTCACGCCACGCCCAAGGTTTTTCTCCGGGTGCGTCTTTAGAGTTCCAGAGTTCGCTTGACGTCGCGAAATTGTCCGTAGAGACGCTGAGAATCAGGCGACACATGTCGTCATAGTTAAGTGAAAAACCAACATAAAAATTGAGCGAACCATTTGCCGGCACGGTGATTTCAGGCGACGTGATGGAAGATTTTTCGCGGCGAAACACTTGATAAGGGCCTTCCACGAAGAGCGATCCGGTGCTTTTCGGATCGATGGTCGAGAAGCCTTTTCCTTGTCCCAGTTTGGCGTCCGAGACGATAGACCACTCGACGTAGGTGGTCGATTCCGCTGTCCACCCTTGCATGTCGGTGTCGAAGCCGAATTCAGCCACAGGAGCGAGCGCATTGCTCCCTTCGACCGTGAAGTCGGCCTTGAGAGAGGAATTTTCTGAATTGAATGCAGGTTGTGTTTTGCGATCTACTTTTACAGGCTCGGGACGCTGAGGTGCTATCCGCAGAGGAGCCGAAGGAATCACTGCCCCCGCCGTCAGGGCGGAGAGCAGTGAAAAGGATAGAATAGTCAGTTTCATGTGTGAGTTTGGTTGAAGGAGAAGAATTATTTCACAAATTTAAGAGTTTGTGAAGAGCCGTCAGTAGAGCGGAAGACAGCTATATAGGTGGCTGAAGGCAACCCGGATGTTGAGACTGCTCCCTCAACTTCTGTTTTCTGAAGGAGAAGCATTCCGGACGGGGAGAAGATGTCGAGATTTCCCGGGGCCGGGAGAATGACGGATTGAGTAGCTCCATCGTAGCGCAAACGGGAGAAGTCGGCTGTCACGTCGTCGACTCCTACAAGCACTTCACTTTGACGGATGTCGGATTGCAACAGATTGCAAGTCCATTGGTCGGGAGTGACAAGTTTATAACCGATATGGTAGACACCCGATGTTGGAATGGAGAAAGCCGTGGTCTGCACATTGGGATAGCTAACGGAAGTCACACTGTAATCCGCGATTTTAAGGGCGCCATCCAGATCAGAGAGGTCGCTGATAAGATAGAGCTCGAGATTTTCGGAATACCGGGAATTGTAGCAAGTAGCTTTATACGATACTTCACATTCTCCTGCCAAAGCTTTAAAAGGAGGTGTGATAGCCCATGCGCCAGCATTTGTGAAGCTGGCTTGAAGTGATTTTGACGTTGCGTTGTATTTCCAGTTTTTGGTGGGATTGACAGGATTTTCAAATGTCCATAGGTCAGCGAAAGCAGACGTGTTAAAGTCGGGTTGATAGGGGAGGGAGAGTGCTTCGCCAAATACCATGGGATTAGACAAAGTTTCAGCACTGGTTTGATCGCCTGCGACTGCCGTAACACCATATACGTAGGATGCCAGTTCGAGGTTTTCCTCGCTGTCGATGAAGGGTGAGGATTTCACTTCTGAAGAAATTGTTTCCTCATTACGTGAAATAGTGTAGGTCATTGTGGCGAAGTCCACATATCCCCCATGGACACTTTCAGTCACCAGGGTGAAGGCGACAGAGCGGTCGCCGTTTTCTTCCTGAGTGACGGTGACGCTTTCAGGCGCTTTTGGTGTGTCGGGTCCCACCCATGTCGTGGACGCTGTGGCTACAGCTCCCGATTCGGTGTTAAGGTAAGGAGTGAGAGTATAGGTGTAGACGCCGGGTGTTTCGATTGTAGTGTCGGTGTAAGAGGAGACTTCTCCCGGGGTAACATCTGTCAGAGTGGCAATGAGCTGATTGTCGCGGTAAATTTCCATCGAGCTGATTTCAGAAAGGTCTGTTCCGGCATTTGTTTCGGAAGGATTGATCCACGAGAGATGTGCTCCCATTGCGCCCAAAGGTTGAGCTTCAGCCTTGAACTCGGAAGCAGCCAAAGGAGCGGCAACGATTTCTTCAATTTTGAGGTCGTCGATATAAATATCATTAGTGCCACTGATATTTCCGTTTACGCGGAAAGCGATATAATAGTCTTCCGGTGTGTCTACGCTGAAAGTGATCTCTTTAGTGGTGGAAATAGCTGACCCGATAGTCTCCTGGAAGAGTTCGCGAGTGAGTGAGGAAGCAAGCGGTTCGGTGCCGATCATTACTTGCAGAGGCTTCTGATTGGAGGAATTGGAGACATAAGTCTTGAAAGAAATCGAATAGGCCGTTCCGGGTTTGAGGGCAAAGGGAGGAGTGATCGCATAGACATCCACATTAGAGCCCGAACCCCAATAGTCCAATTTAGAAGAAGATATACCCCAGTTCCGGGAACCATTGCCAACGTTGAGCAGAGTCCAAAGGGAGATGGAATTGGCATTGTCGAAGGTGTTGGAATAGGGAAGCGAGATGGTACCCCCGGTGGTGATGGAGTTGGATTTCACCCCGGTGAAGGAGGTGGAACCTTTGTAAACGGTGTTTATCTGATAGGTGTAGGCATCCAGCGCGGGAATGGACTCATCGATATAGGGAAGAGCCCCTTTCCAATTCTCTTCCAGTATCACCGAAGTGCCGCTGCTATTCGAACGGCTGATTCGATAGCCGACCAAAGAAAGGTCGAGATAACCGCCATTGGCGGCTGTCGGATATGTGAAGGTTATGCTGACTGCTTTGTCGTTTTCCGGGTTTGCCGTTGCGACTACGTTTGCAACAGGACCGGGTGAGTCCAGTCCGATCCAGGGGCTTTCAACTTTTGAGGGGGTGACTGTAGAGGCACCGTTGGAGTTGAAAGGTACTACCATGTAGTAGTATTTGCCCGGGTCGGTGAGTGTGTTGTCCACCCATTGGGCGGTTCCTCCCGGTGTGGCCGATGTGGCGTCGAAAGTGGCCACGAGGTAAGTGTCGGTAGCTGAAATATTATTATTGCCACGATAAATCCGTGCCCCTGAGATTTCCGACAGCGAACCTCCCGCATTGTTGACGGATGGCCAGGTCCAGGAAAGGGTGGCTTCAAGCACACCTTTGTCAGCCGGCGAGATAACAAGATTGGTGACGGCGCCGGGATAGGTCAGTTGCTCTTCGATAGAAATTTTAGTTACCAGGCAATCACCCATGTAAGACAGAGAATATTGATGGAGTCCAAAGTAGTATTCCCCTGTCGTTGTCACTGACATTGTGCCCGAAAGCTCGACAGGCCATGAAGCTTTTGTGAGGGACTCATTTTTGGTTATCTCATTTGAGCTGAGAGCTTCAATCGTGGGTTGATTACCAAAGCAAAGCGCCACTTTCTGCTTGTCGCTGGAATAGGTAGAGAGATTTTGAATCCAAATGGTCACTTTGTAGGTGGCTCCCGCCGAAAGCGTCACAGCCGGTGAGATAAGCCAGTCATTGGCTGCCCCCGATTTGTTTTGGGTATAAAGTGCCCCTTGTTTGTCGAGGGAATATTTCCACTGATAATCGCCCCCGTCGTTGTTGGCATCGAAAGTGGTCCACTGATCGAATGCCTCTTGAGAATTTATTTCAATAGTGCAAGGAGGAGAGTAGGAATCCGCTGCCAATGGAATGGCGCCCGGAACGGTGAGAATCGCCGTTGCGACCAATGAGTAGAGATGTTTCATAAGGAAAACAGTTTATGATGTTTTTATATTATGGGCTAAAATTAGTTAAATAAATTATTACTGTCCGCTAAAAATTTTTGAGCGGAGAAAAAATTAGGGCTG
>CAZNMC010000055.1:0-12630 GCA_964574285.1 uncultured Sangeribacter sp.
GTTTGCCGAGAATCATTATCTGTTCATCGCGACGATGCAAAAATGCCAAATTTCCATCCGGGAGAACATAACCCATATCACCGCTTCGATATAAGTATGTACCGTCGGGCAGCGTCACAAAGTTTGCCTGCTCCGGAGGATTGCCAAGGTATCCACGATTGACTCCCTCTCCAAAAATACAAATCTCACCAATTTCTCCTTTGGGAACTTCTTTCAAGTTCTTATCAAGAATCTTTACTTCCACTCCCTTAATCGACTTACCTATAGAAAATGTTCCATCCTCAAGAGGCGTGGCATTGTCGACACGGAAATAGTTGGAACAAACACAAGTCTCGGAGGGACCATAAGTATTGTAGATTCTGATGCGTTTGTCACGAAGATTAGTGATATAGCTGGCGCGAATTACGTCTCCCCCACTAATAATTAGAGTCACCGATTTTGGAAGTAATTCTGGATTTTTGTTAATGTCGGCAATGAGATATGGAAAACCATCAACAATTGTCACTTTATGTCGGTCACAAAACTCCATAACACCCTTAAGTCCCCCATTATGCACCTCAATAGTAGGAATGGCAAGTGTTGCACCATTTAGAAGGGTCGTGAATACTTCTTCGACAAATATATCAAAGGAACATACCGAATACTGGAGCATCACATCTCCTGGACCGGTTTGCATCTCCTCTTCCCAGGCTTCGCAGTAATTTACTACGGAATGATTTTCCTGAATCACTCCCTTCGGTTTCCCGGTCGTCCCGGAAGTGTAAAGGATATAAGCGACACCATGGGGAGTGGACCGATCTTCGTATTTTTTTGTGGCAGGTAATAGGTTTTCACAATAATCATCAGTTATGACAAGTTTGACTCCTGCCGTTTTCATCATATAGTCAATACGGTCTTTAGGTAGGAAAGATTCAGCGGGCACATAGGCAGCCCCACTTTTAAGCACGGCTAACATTGCGGCAATCTGTTCTGCCCCATGCCTCATGACTATTCCTACAAATTTGGGGGCTTCATCATAGAACTTAGCAGTAATGGCGTCGACCATACTATCAAGTTCGGAATAAGTCAAGGTCCTACCATCCTCCAAAATGGCCGGTGCGTCCGGATGAAGATCCACCTGGGCCTTAAAGCAGCTATAAATAGTTTTATTTCCCATAAGTCATTGTTTTCTATTTCAATATTTCGGTGAAATTGAAGCATTTCCTCCCAACATAAAAAAAGCTATACATGACGGATTTGTTCAGATTGTTAGAGAATTATCATTAGTGCAAATTAAAAGATTTTTGATTCTTTCTTTTAAATAAGTAAATATTATAGTACATTATGTAAAGTTTACTTGTCTATATGAAAAATATTATTTACCTTTGCACTCATTAAAAAACTTATTAATACCGATGCTTATGAAAAATATCCTTTTCCCTCACATTTTCCAGCGTATAGGATGGATTATGTTTGTCCTATCTTTGATTATAGGCGCATATAGTTATTTCGCAATGCCGATATTCGGAACCGGCATTGCGGAAACCATAGTGATTGACTCTGCGATAATAGGTATAGCCCTTGGAGCATTGTTTATAGTCTGCTCCAAAGAACGGGTTGAGGATGAAATGACCAAGTCTATTCGTCTGGCTTCGCTTCTTAACTCTATTTATGCCTATGTAATACTTCTGATAGTATGTACCCTTTTGATAAATGGACCGGCCTTCCTCATGTTCGCTGTGTTCAATCTGGCACTTCTCCCGATTATATTTGTTATTAACTTCCGATTGGAAATGCATCGATATAAGAAGATGTGCGACGATGAAGAATAGAATTAAAGTGGAGCGTGCAGAGTTGGATATTACCCAACAACAACTTGCCGAGGCGGTTGGAGTAAGCCGTCAGACTATTGTGGCCATCGAGAAAGGTCGCTTTCTCCCATCCACGCCATTAGCTCTAACAATAAGTAAATATTTCGGCAAATCCGTAGAGAGCATTTTTATTCTTGAGGAAACCGATTAAAAGCTACCGTTATGAAACAAAAAATCAAATTCAGCTTCTATTCATTAATTATTACGGCAACCATAGTGATAGTCGGTGTAGTGGGTGTAGTCTCACTCCTGGGTAATAAGGAGGAACTCGTTCTTTTCTGCATCATCATGGGAGGGGTGACAATGGCCGGGCTTTACTATTGTCCGACCTCTATTCAAGCAAATGAGGAAGGGGTAACGCTTCATCGACTGCTTTCATCTCCCAAAGTATTTAATTATAATTCAATACAATCGGTTGACACTTGTTATCCATCCGCCGGAGGTTTAAGATTATGCGGCAGTGGTGGCTTTTTCGGCTATTGGGGATATTTCAGCGATATTATGATTGGATCATACTTCGGCTATTATGGTAGTCGCAGCAATTGTTTTCTGGTCAAATTGAAGGATGGAAAACAATATGTTCTCGGGTGCGATAATGCCGTTGCAATGGTTGAATATATTAAAGCCCAAATGAATAAATAAGCTTCTCCTAACATACCTCTTCGAATCCCACCGTTCCTGCACAGCTACGCGATTTGCGGAGACGAATCAAAATCAACTAATCCATTTTGCAGTTGTTATAAATATGATTGACAACCCATCGCAACTAAATGCACTCGCCAATAATATCTACTATGGGAAAGGATATCAACCGAAAGTGACAAGAAAGACTTGACACTAAAATTAAATAATTTAATATAAAGGAAACACTATGATAACACTCACAATTTGGAGCGATTTCGCATGCCCCTATTGCTACATTGGCGAAACAAGATTGCAAAAAGCCATTGATGAATTAGGTATCAAAGATAATGTCCAGGTTGATTTTCGTGCATTTGAACTTGATCCGACAGCCCCGAAGGAAGTAGTTTCAAGCACGCCAGAGAGATTCGCGATGAAATATCGTCTCTCTTTGGAAGGCGCAAAAGAACAGATTGACCAAATTGAGCAGTTAGGACGTGAACTTGGGATTGACTTCCGTTATGCCACAACTCAATATTCCAACACTCGGGATGCCCATCGATTAATGAAATTGGCAGAAGCAAAGTATGACCGGGAAACTGTCGGCAAACTTAATGAAACCCTTTTTGCCGCCTATTTCACTGAGAATCTGGTTCTATCTGATCATAAGGTACTAATGGACAAGGCTCTTTCGGTTGGAATGAAGGAAGAAGATGTAAGGGAAGTTCTCGAATCCAATAAATATGATGATGAGGTGCGCTTTGATGAACGCGAAGCTACAATGCGCGGGGTACATGGGGTTCCTTACATCTTATTCGATGGAGACTTTGCAGTTCCCGGAGCACTGACAATCGACGGATTCAAATCTGCTCTTGAACGTGCAATCAAAAGAAATGCTAACAAAGAAACCGAAAATAAGACCACGGAACGCCCACATGTTTGTGGCGAAGATGGTTGTCAGTTACTTTAATGTAATCGGACTATGATTAAAGAGTTAACTGTAGAAGGCGTCTATGCCGAAAATTGCTACTTCTACATTGACGAAGAAAGCAACGCAGGTTTTATCATCGACCCCGGAGCAGAAGCCGGGGTCATTCTTGATTTAGTCAAACGAAATGGTTGGAAAATAGAGAAGATCCTTCTTACTCACGGACATTTCGATCATATAGGTGGCGCCAACTTCTTGCACGAAAAATTGTCAGCTCCTATTTATATCTATCCGGAAGATGGTATTTATCTTACTGACACCTATCTTAATCTTAGTGGAAACACCCGGAATCCGATTACAGTGTCCCACTATGATGAACTGTATGATGGGGAGATAATACGATTGAAAGAAAATTCCAGCTTCTATCTGAAAGTCATTCATACTCCCGGGCATACTCCAGGCTCAGTTACATATTATTCTGAAAAAGAACATGCTGCCTGTGTCGGAGATCTTTTATATAACCATGGTCCGGGTCTAACTAATTTTCCAGGAGGAGACAGGGAGCTGTTGGCAAGATCGATAGTAAATAAAATATTTCCTCTGCCAGATGATACTCTGCTTCTCTCGGGGCACTCAAATCCAATAACTGTAGCACAAGAAAAGGAACTGCTATATAGATAAATTTTATCTTATCCAGGCGTATTTATTCGCTTGGATTAATATACGCACGGATATAAAGATTATCTATTGGAATACATTTTCCGATAGTAATCGGTGTATGTCCCAGAAGTGACATGTTCGAGCCATTCCGGATTCTGCAAATACCATTTTATGGTTTTCCGCAGACCATCTTCAAATGAGGTTGATGGTTTCCAACCCAATTCTCTCTCTATTTTACTGGCGTCAATCGCATAGCGCAGATCATGCCCTTTGCGATCAGTAACATAGGTAATAAGTTTTTGGGAAGTACCCGGTGCATTACCCAATTCCTCATCTGTGATTTTTATCAGAGTCCGTACGAGATCAATATTTCTCCATTCGTTATTACCGCCTATATTATAAGTCTCTCCAGGTTGTCCCTGGTGAAAAACAAGATCGAGAGCCTCAGCATGATCTTCTACAAAAAGCCAGTCTCGAATATTTTCTCCTTTTCCATAAACCGGTAAAGCCCTCCCCTGTCTAATATTATTAATAAACAGTGGAATCAATTTTTCAGGAAATTGATTGGGACCATAGTTGTTTGAGCAATTAGTAACAATAGTCGGAAGGCCGTAAGTATCATGCCAAGCTCTTACAAAGTGGTCACTCGAGGCTTTAGAGGCTGAATAGGGACTATGTGGATCGTAACGGGTGGATTCGGTAAAGAGCAAGCCATCGCCAAGCTCAAGAGCCCCATATACTTCATCAGTGGAAATATGATGAAACTTCTTTCCCTCATATCTTTCCGGAAGGGACTCCCAGTATTCGCGTGCGCATTGAAGTAAATTTATTGTACCCATTACATTGGTCCGCACAAAGGCAACGGGATCTGAAATCGAGCGATCCACATGACTTTCAGCAGCCAAATGCATGATTCCATTGACCTTATAATCACGCAAAACGCGTCTTACGGCATCACGATCGCATATATCGCCTTTTTCAAACCAGTAATTGGGCTGAGTCTCCACTTGGCGCAGATTTTCCAAATTCCCGGCGTAAGTAAGCGCATCAAAATTTACAATGAGTACATCGGGATATTTTTCAACCAATCTTTTGACAAGGTGGGAACCGATAAATCCCGCACCTCCGGTTACCATTATCGTCTGCTTAAAACCCTCGAGGTTCATATTCAGGTAATCTATTTTTTTACTTAAAGGGACTTTCAAAATCTTTCCACAATGGGAGCTTCAAATCTTTCGGAGAGAGATTAGCATCGGCTATACACACGGGCCACTCAATTTTCAATTCCGGACTAAGAATTGAAATTCCACCCTCATTTTGAGGAGAATAGTAATTATCGCATTTATATTCAAAGACCGCGAATTCAGATGTTACAGCAAACCCATGAGCAAATCCCCGAGGGATAAATAACTGAAGTTTGTTCGTTTCTGAAAGTTCAACCGCCACATGCCTACCATAGGTGGGAGAGTCAAGGCGGAGGTCAACAGCAACATCCACCACACTGCCTTGTGTGCATCTAACCAATTTGGCCTGCGCAAATGGCGGCTTTTGAAAATGGAGTCCTCTCACAACTCGTCGGGAAGACTTGCTTTGATTGTCTTGCACAAAGGATATTGGAGCGACATTGGATTCAAAATCCTGCTGAGAAAAAGATTCAAAAAAATAGCCTCGGGCATCTTCAAACACTCGTGGTTTGAGGATCACAACCCCTTCTATTTCTGTTTTTATATATTCCATGATGTTTGCAGTGAAAAAGGCACACGCAATTCGATTCAAATATTCCCTTCTGCTATTTTAAAAAGGTATCTACCATATTGGTTTTTTTTCATTGGTTCGGCTATTTCAAGAAGTCGATCTTTAGAAATCCAACCCTTCCGATAAGCAATCCCTTCCAGGCAACCGACTTTTAACCCCTGACGTTTTTCAATTACTTCCACAAAAATGGAGGCCTCTGCCAATGAATCATGAGTTCCGGTATCCAGCCAAGCAAATCCTCGACCAAGAGTCAATACATTAAGTCTTCCAACTGATAAATACGTGGCATTTACACTGGTAATCTCGAGTTCTCCACGTGCAGATGGCTTGATTGATTTGGCAACATTTACTACATCATTAGGATAAAAATAGAGACCTACCACTGCATAGTTCGACTTCGGATGCAAAGGTTTTTCTTCAATAGACAAACATTTACCGGATGAATCAAATTCTGCAACTCCATAGCGCTGAGGGTCTTCCACTCTATATCCGAAAACTGTAGCTTCATTTTTCTCTTTTACTCCGGCTACAGCTTTAGCCAATAGTTCCGGGAAGCCGGCACCATGAAAGATATTATCTCCTAAAACGAGACAAACGTCGTCGGAACCAATAAATTCTTCTCCTATCAAAAAAGCTTGAGCCAATCCATCAGGAGAAGGTTGCTCGGCATATTCAAACCGCACCCCGAAATCGCTTCCATCACCCAATAAACGACGAAATCCGGGCAAATCAGCAGGCGTGGAAATAATAAGAATCTCCCTTATTCCAGCCTCCATGAGTACTGAAATCGGGTAATAGACCATCGGCTTGTCGTAGATTGGGAGAAGCTGCTTGCTTACCCCCTTGGTGATAGGATAAAGCCGAGTGCCGGAACCCCCGGCTAAAACAATTCCTTTCATGGTCTGTTTTTTCGATATTACTCCGCAAAGATAATAAACTTTCCCGATTTTTTAGTAACTTCGCACCAACATTTAGTCCCTTTCATTATGAAAAAGATTGCATTCGCTTCCGACCACGCCGGATATGAACTAAAACTTAAGTTGGAAAAATACGTCGAATCAAAAGGCTATACCTATGAGGATTTTGGCACTCATTCCGAAGAATCTTGTGATTATCCGGACTTTGCCCATCCGGCCGCAGAGGCTGTTGAGAAAGGTAGTTGTGACTTTGGTATCGCGATGTGCGGTTCCGGCAATGGCATCCAAATAACTCTCAATAAACATCAGGGAATCCGGGCAGCTCTCTGTTGGCTTCCAGAATTGGCCGCCCTGGCCAAGCAGCATAATAATGCTAATATCCTGGTCCTTCCCGCTCGCTTCATTTCATACGAGGAAGCAGTGAAAATTGTTGATGCATATTTAGATGCAAAATTTGAAGGAGGCCGACATGAACGCCGCATTGAAAAAATACCGGTGAAAGAATGTCGCTGCTAAATTCTCAAACTATAACGATCTCCATGGAAAGCGTGAAATTTCATGCTTTCCATGGAGTCTTCAATCAGGAGCAGTTGGTCGGCAATGAATTCGAAGTGTCAGTTAGTATTGAAATACCCATCAGCTCTGGAATGGAAAATGACGATCTTGAAGGCACTGTCAGCTATGCTGATGTATATGCCGTATGCAAAGTCGAGATGGATTCTTCTTCAAAATTGCTCGAACATGTTGCGCTCCGAATCTCAAACCATTTACTCGAACGCTGGCCTCAAATTATAAGAGGAAAAATTAAGATCGTCAAGCTTCATCCTCCTGTAGCAGGTTTTATGGGGAAAGCCGCTGTAAGCTACTCATTCTGAACTTAGATTAAATCTCTTATTCAATAAAGTGCATCTTCGGCAATAAAAGGCCCTGAAATGACGTTTCATTTTTAATGAATTTAAAGCGATACGCATTATTTCTGCTTTTATTTGTCGGGCTATGGGCTTCGACTTTTGCAGACAACATAAAAATTTCCGGCAAGGTAATTGATAACGAAGATAAACCTATTGAATTCGCCACAGTAAGAATTGTAGGTACTGCCATAGGCACAAACACCGACTTGAAAGGGATGTATTCCTTGTCGGTGGCAGAAGCGGACACTCTGAAAGTAATGTTTAGTTGCATTGGCTTCAAGTCCGTGACCCATGAGCTTATAAAACCGAGTGGTGAACTGACCCTCAATGTGCGCCTTTACCCTGATGATGTGGAACTTCAGGACGTTGAAATCATTGGATTTCGAAAAAACATCAATGGGATGCAGAGTCTGGACACCGAATCATTCAAACTTTCGCCTGACGTTTCCGGAGGATCGGTTGAAGCAATGATCACGACAATGGCCGGTGTCAATTCATCCAATGAAATGAGTTCGCAATATAGCGTTCGCGGAGGATCTTTCGACGAAAATTCCGTTTATATTAATGGGACGGAAATCTATCGGCCCCAATTGATTCGAAGTGGTCAGCAAGAAGGGCTCTCCATAATCAATCCCGACATGGTTGGAAGTCTGAATTTCTCCACCGGAGGTTTCCCGGCTCGATATTCCGATAAGATGTCTTCAGTACTCGACATAAGATATCGAGAACCTGAAGCAATTGAAGGAGCGGTTTCGCTCTCCCTAATGGGGGGCTCGGCAACCTTTGGCCAAAACTCCAAAAAATTCAATCAACTTCACGGTCTACGCTTAAAGAAAAACAATTCACTCCTTTCATCCCTTGAAACCCGAGGAGAATATGATCCTCTGTATTTTGATTATCAAACCAATATTAACTTTAAACCTACGGACCGATTGGAGATAAATTTCCTTGGAAATATTTCTTTGAATTATTATAATTTTCAGCCGGCTGATAGAACTACAAGCTTTGGTATATCTTCTGATGTCAAGCAGTTTAAAGTATATTTTGATGGGCAAGAAAAAGATAAATTTGAGACATATCTCGGCTCCCTGTCCGCCACTTATCGTTTGAATCGAGCAACTTCTTTTGGACTTTCACTTTCCGGCTTTTTGACAAATGAACTGGTTAGTTATGACATTTCCGGAGAATATTGGCTTAATCAGGCTGGCACAGGTGGAGAAGATGCTGTCGGAGGAGAATTGGGAGTTGGAAAATACATGGAGCATTCGCGCAATCGGTTGAAGGCTTCGGTAATTCAATTGGCTCTTAAAGGCCAGACCGTAATACGCAATAACCATCTGACGTATGGTTTTAACTTTCAGCATGAAAATTTTCGCGATCGTACCCGCGAATGGGAATGGAGAGACTCAGCCGGATATTCCTTACCTACTGCCCCGGCTGGTGTACATCTAATTTACAATTTGATGTCACGTCAAGACATCTCAAACTCTCGCATTGCATTTTATGCCGAAGACGCTTTATATCTTGCCACCAAGGCCGCATATCTTACACTAAACGGAGGACTGCGTTTTTCTTACTGGTCGTTTAATAAAGAATTTCTTGTCTCTCCACGGGTGAATCTATCCATCTCTCCTTTAAACTTTAATCGATGGAACTATCGTGTCGCTATGGGTCTCTACTATCAGAGTCCATTTTATAAAGAATATCGCCAGGCATTAGTAGATGAATTCGGAAATTCGGTTGTGGAACTTAACCACAATATAAAATCTCCACGCAGTCTCCAATTTATTTTTGGAGCAGACTACGAGTTCCGGATGTTTAACCGCCCATTTAAACTAACCGGTGAAGCATATTTTAAAGCGCTTTCGAATCTCATTTCATACGAATACGATAATTTAAAAGTAAGCTATTCAGGTGTCAACGATTCAAAAGGCCATATTATGGGTCTTGATTTCAAGCTTTTCGGACAATTTGTCCCTGGTTCTGACTCATGGCTTACTTTCTCCTTAATGAATACATCTCAGACGCTCAACGGCAAGAAAGTGCCATTGCCTTCTGATCAAAGATATTCCGTGGGACTTTATTTCACTGACTATTTCCCTAAATTCCCAAAATTAAAATTCTCTTTGAGGGGAGTCTTCTCCGACGGACTGACAATGACTGCTCCAAGAATTAGCCGGGATGTAACCTGGTTTCGCGCTCCAGCTTATAAACGAGTGGATGTGGGGTTAAGTTATCAATTTGTGGGTGCACCTTCCGACGGAGTAAGGCCCTACAATTTTTGGCGACATTTCAAAAGCATCGTGTTAGGCTTCGATGTATTCAATCTTTTTGATATATCCAATGTCAGTTCCTATTATTGGGTTACTGATGTCAATAATATACAATACGCTGTCCCAAATTATCTGACTCGTCGGCAGTTTAACATCCGATTAGCCGTAGAATTCTGAATCACACCTTGCGTCATATCGAACTTCTTTCTCCGGCACGCGATGCGGAAGTGGCGCGACAAGCCATTTTGCACGGTGCAGATGCGGTCTACATGGGGCCACCCACTCATGGTGCCCGAAAATCAGCAGCTAATAGTCTTGATGATATTCGACGAACTGTTGACTTTGCACATCAATTTCGGGCAAAAGTGTATGCAACCGTCAACACCATCATTTATGAAACGGAGCTCCGAAGTGTTGAACGCCTGATCACTGACTTATATCGGATTGGAGTTGATGCTTTGATAGTCCAAGACATGGGGATTTTACGACTTGACATACCTCCCATTGCCCTGCACGCATCAACTCAATGTGATAATCGCTCGATTGAAAAAGTTCGTTTTCTTCAGGAAGTTGGATTCTCTCAAATTGTACTTGCTCGGGAATTAACTTTAACAGAAATTACAGAAATCTGCCAAGCTGTAACTATTCCCATTGAAGTGTTTGTCCATGGTGCCCTCTGCGTAAGCTATAGTGGGCGGTGTCATGCTTCATATCACGCCTGTGGCCGAAGTGCTAATCGGGGGGAATGTGCTCAACTGTGTCGCTTGCCATATACTTTAACTGATAGGCAGGGAAAAGTGCTATCTCAGTCTCAACATTTACTGTCGCTTAAAGATTTTAATGCCTCGGATCGATTGACGGCTCTTTTAGATGCCGGTGTTTCTTCTCTTAAAATTGAAGGAAGACTAAAAGATGCCGATTACGTCAAAAATGTCACAGCTTATTATCGACAAAGGCTTGACAAAATAATTGAAACCCACCCGACTAAATATGCCCGTTCCTCTTTTGGAACTTCACAATTTAACTTCACCCCGGCGGTGGAAAAATCGTTCAATCGCTCTTTCACACACTATTTCCTTGATTCCTCACATCCTCAAAAAATCACCTCCCCATTAACTCCAAAGTCGCTCGGAGAGCCAATTAATAGTTTCGAGCAAATCCATAATGGAGATGGAATAAGTTGGTTCGATCGCTCCGGAAAATATTGTGGGGCGTTGGTAAACGGAAAACGCGATGGTAAATTAATACTCTCAGACGGTACGACTCTCACTTCCTCTACCAAGATTTTTCGCACGTCCGATGTTCAATTCCAAAAAGAACTCAACAGGCCGACTGCAAAACGGAAAATAAATGTCGACATTTCTTTGGACCAAACCGGAGTGACAGCACGCGATGAGCGTGGAATAGAAGTTCGTCTCCCTCTTGATATTTCTCCGTTAAAAGCTCTAAAGCCAAATAATCCCAAAGTAATTTTTGAGAAATTAGGGAATACAATTTATCAGTTACGCGAGTTTTCATCCTCACTCTCCCCTGAAGAATTCCTCCCCCCATCCCAACTGACAGTTCTTCGGAGACATCTAACTGATGTTCTGGATGCCGCAAACATCGACTCCTATATCCCCACTTATCGGGGAAAAGAAAATTTTATTTTCCCTTATCCTCAGGAAACACTTGACTTCCGCGACAATGTGGCAAATTCTCTGGCAGAAAAATTTTATAAAAGTCACGGAGTGAAAAGGATTTCTTCCGCGTTGGAAACCGGAGGGAAACTAAGCGCGTTACCGGTCATGACCACACGCCATTGTATACTGCGTGAACTTGGGAAATGCAAGAAAAGAAACCTCGGTAAAGACACTAAATTGTGCGAGCCACTAATCTTGAATCACGGGAATCGTAGGTATCGACTAAAATTCGATTGCGCCCGGTGCGAAATGCAACTTCTCCCCCTTGCTAACATATAATAATTTCACTACACGAAGAACAAACGGGGATACATCCACTATTTGAGATGTAGCCCCATTTATATCTTATTCAAACAGCAACTGATGTGCGTGCTTTGCCTGATTTTAGATTATTCTTCTGCAACCACTACGAAGGGAAGCTCCACGCTAACCTCCTTGTGGAAGCGCAAGATTGCCTTGTATTCTCCCACTTCTTTAACTGGCTGAGAAACTTCAATGATCTTACGATCAATTTCATGTCCGAGAGCCTTGAGAGCTTCTGCAATTTGAATAGCATTCACAGAACCAAAAACAGTTCCAGTAGCACTGGTTTTTGCAGGAATAGTGAGGGAAAGACCTTCAACTGCTTTAGCAGCTTCTTCAGCATCTGCCTTGATTTTTGCAATCTTATGTGCACGTTGCTTAAGGTCTTCTGCAAGTTGCTTGAGAGCAGCATTTGAAGCTATAATAGCTTTCCCTTGCGGAATGAGGTAGTTGCGGCCATAACCGTCTTTAACCTCAACAATATCATCTTTGTAGCCGAGACCGGCAACATTTTCTTTTAGTATGATTTTCATAACGTTGGAATCTTCTGAGGTTTGACAGTCAAGCTTATTTCATAAGGTCAGTAACATACGGAAGCAGAGCCAGGTGGCGAGCACGTTTCACTGCTTGGGCAACACGACGTTGGAACTTAAGGGAGGTTCCGGTTATACGACGGGGAAGGATCTTACCCTGTTCGTTGAGGAACTTCTTGAGGAATTCTGGATCCTTA
>CAZNMC010000056.1:0-12529 GCA_964574285.1 uncultured Sangeribacter sp.
CAAGGACTCCCTGATTATGAGTCAGGTGCTCTAACCAACTGAGCTATGGGACCGATACCTCTCTTTTTGTGTATCTCCCAAAGGAGATTTCAATATAAGAAGCGACTGAAGTTAAGTATGCGTTTTGATACATACCTCTTCGGACTGCAAAGGTAGTGGTTTTTATTTTATCGTGCAAGTGCTGAAGGGATTTTTTTCGCACTATTTTGTTTATTTGCCCAGTAAAATCAACAAAACGCCCTTTCTACAAGTTCTGTCTTCTCTTTTGGGGTAAAAATGGCGACACCCGTTGAATTTCCTATTTAAACCAAAAGAATCTTTCTGTAAAGGCAGAAGGATGTTCCAAAAAAATGGGACATCCTCCTTTAACTGAACACGTTTTTTCTGTCTCTTTTTATTTATGTCTGATTCGGGTATTTTTCTGTGTTTAATTTTGGAGAGATAATATCTTTTAACGATAATCTTTCAGAAGAACCTGGAGTCGCTTGCGGGCAAAGAAGATACGACTTTTCACTGTTCCGAGGGGAAGTCCCATTTGGTCAGCGATCTCACTATATTTGTAGCCGGCAATATACATTGAAAATGGAACTTTGTATTCGGGAGCAAATGCATTGATTGCCTCGGAAATTTCTTTTGCGGCAAACGATCCTTCGGGTGAAGAAAGACCTGACTCCTGAGAAAGATTGAGATGATAGAGGTCTTCGGTCGTATCGACAACTGTGGCGCTACGCACTTGGCGACGATAGTTGTTGATAAAGATGTTACGCATGATGGTAAAGACCCATCCTTTAAAGTTTACATTATCAACATATTTTGATTCGTTATCAAGCACTTTGAGAGTTGTGTCTTGAACGAGATCCTGAGCGGCATCGCGATTAGTGGTGAGCTGATATGCAAAATTAAGAAGATTACTTTGAAGACCGAGAAGTCGATTTTTGAATGATACGTGGTCAGACATAGTTGTGGAGTTTTTTTGTGTTCGTTTGTCTATATAACAACGTAGAATGGAAAATGGTTATGGCAGAAGGTAATTTTTTTAAATTTTATTTTGGATAATTTTGGGTGATTTTTGCTGAATGGATTTTTTTGAGTAATTTCGTGCATTCCAAATCACTTATTTAAGAGTAAACAGAAGGGATGGGAAGAACATTTAAAAGGATTGTATTGTGGATTTCTCGACGTTCCCACCTTCCTGTCATTTTGATCGGGGGGCTTGTGGTGTTGGTTTTGTTTTTTAATGATGAGACTTCGATGCAGCTCAACATGCAATATCAAGGCCGCATAAACGACTTGACCAGGGAGATAGAACTTAATCGGGATTCCGCAGCCTATTATCGCCAGAAGCGTGAAGCAATTGAAAAAGGCACTGCACAGCTTGAGCAGATAGCCCGGGAGCAGTATCATCTTCAACGGCCCACGGAAGATGTATATATTTTGACGGAAAAATAAGATACAGAATTATATGTCAAGAAGAAATAAAATAAAGGGCGAGACTGGGACTTCAGCTGCATCTGACGGACTCAAATATGAAAAGCGACGGAAAGCTGCGGAAAACATCGCTACATTTGGGATATTGTTGGTGGCAGTTGCCATGGTGGCTCCGCTTGCCAATCTGATGACGACTTCGACCCTTCTCATTTATAAATGGATTTATGCTGCCGGAGCGGTGATCTACACCACCGCACGGGTTGTCGGCTCGACCGACCCGAATGAATCGATGCGTCTGCGTCGTTTACGTCGGTTGGAGTTTTGGGCCGGAATGGCCTTCATTGTGGGAGGAGCATTTTGGTTTTACAATGAAGCTCGCTATTCTGATGTAGCATCGGCCGGGTCTTTAGCCATCCTTCGGGAGACAATATTATTTTCGCTTGCCGGGGCTGTGATACAAATAATAGCCTCCTGGATGATATATGCCCGCGAGAAAAAAGAGAAGGGCGAAAAAGAATTGAAGTGACTCATAAAATGAAAGAAATGAGAGCCACCGAGACTCAATTCTAAAACTTTCGGAGTTATGTTGTCAATGCACGGATTTATTAGTAATTTTGCGACGTGAAAGAGCAGATACGGTTCGCAGTGGCAATCGACCGTGGCAACTCGTATGCCAAAGCCACTCTTCTTGAAGAAGGGCGGCCGATAGCTCGCGTTCGCTCCTCCCGACTCACTCCTGAGGAATTGCACCGACTCTGTGCCGGAAAGAAAATTAATGCTGCTATCGTCTCCACTGTGGGTTGCTATGAAAGTGATTTGAAGCGCTTTGTAGCCGAAACATTAAGTACTCCGGTTTTAGAGCTGACATCTTTAACTCCACTTCCGTTGATACCCGACTATTCCTCTCCTCAGACTTTAGGATTAGATCGAATAGCAGCAACTATTGGCGCAGCAAATCTTTTTCCCGGGCAGGCTCTGTTAGTTGCCGATTCCGGCACAGCGCTGACTCTTGACGCTGTTGACTCGACGGGGAGATTTCGTGGGGGAGATATTGCGCCCGGCATCAAACTTCGGCTGCGCAGTCTTCACGAATACACCAGCCGACTTCCAGAAGTTGAAAAGCTCGGACCGGTGCCGGAGTTTGGCTCCGACACGGAAACCGCCATGCGGTGCGGAGCTATTCGAGGGATAGCGGCAGAAATTTCCGATGCTATGCGGAGGGCACAGAGACGCTTTGGTGCGAAATTAGTTGTATTGACCGGAGGCGATGCAGAGCTTGTTGCCCCCTTTGTCAGAGAGAGTATTTCGGAGGAAGACCAACTGACAATTGAACCCGATTTAGTGGCGATAGGCCTCTATTACATATTATTGCATAATCAACACACCCTATAGAAGACAAAGATGAGACTAAGCAAAAAAATATTGGCGACAACAGTTTTGCTGACCGGAATATTATCTATTCACGCTCAGAATGTCACCACTCCCTATTCTATGTATGGTTACGGCATATTGGGAGATTACGCCACTTCAATGCAACGACAAATGGGAGGGGTTGGTATAGCCATGAATTCAGGAAGGCAAATCAATGTGATGAATCCTGCCTCCTATGCTTCTATCGATTCGCTTACTTTTCTCTTCGACTTGGGAGCTGATGTGACGTTGCTCCGCTCTAAAGAAGGAAGTGCAAAAGAAAATGATGTGGGTGGAGGATTGGATTATATCACCATGCAGTTTCCGATATGCAAATACATGGGAGGATCTATTGGACTTCTTCCGTATAGTTCGGTGGGTTATTCATTTGGCAATGAAATTCATCTCGGAACACGCGAAAATCAAGGCACCGGTGGCATCAACGAGGCTTATTTAGGGATAAGCGGACGATATGCCGGAGTTGCTGTCGGGTTTAATTTATCATATAATTTTGGCAATATCACTAACGATTTGTATTCATCACCGGAGACATCCGGTCGGACACTGTTCGAACACGTAATGCAAATCCGGGATTGGAATATTGTTTTAGGCGCACAATACACTCTCAAGCTCGACAAAAAATCAAGGCTTACACTCGGCCTGACATATTCCCCCAAGAAGACTCTTCTCGGAAAATCATGGGCTACCCTTCAAGAACTTTCCCAAGAGACAAAGCCCGACACGGTGAGCAGCCTGAGATTGAAAAATAATTATTACACGCCTAATTGTTATGGGATAGGCATTAACTATACCTATGAACACCAATATCGCTTGACGGTCGAAGCGGATTTCTCCTTCCAGCAATGGTCGAAGGCTAAATATTCCGCACTTCGTGCTGATCCCGATCCGAAACACCCGGATGTACCGGGACGCGTAGTGTTTGACGGCATGGACTTCAACAATCGGTCGCGCTGGGCAATTGGCGCGGAACTGATGCCGCGCATCAGAGGCAACTACGGACAGCGTATCACATATCGAATCGGCGGCTTCTACACTCGCGACTATCTTCGCATCAATAACAACAGCGTACGCGAATACGGGGTTTCTGCCGGTGTGGGACTGCCGACTCCGGAAGGAAAGACGATGATAAACGTCGGAGTAGAATGGCGTCGTCGACAAGCTTATCCAGCAACCCTCATCAGCGAAAATTATTTCAATTTCACTTTGGGTGTCAACTTCAACGAACTTTGGTTCTGGAAGCGAAAAATTAAGTAACTTTCCATTCTCGGACAGTGATGGCAGGAATGCGTTCTCTCCCATTGATACTTTCGGCATTGATAATGTCGACCATAATATTTCCGGCCTGTCGGGAAGAAAAGAAAATTGATGTGGCTTCCAAACTTCGACCCGACTCCATGCCAACGATGTCGACCGTCAACGTTTCCACTTTAATATCAGATTCCGGAGTGATTCAATATAAAATTGTGAGTCCCCTTTGGCTGGTTTATGACAATGTTGACACCCCTTATTGGAATTTTCCCAAAGGCCTTTATCTCCGAAAGTATGATCCCCTTTTTCGCGAAATAGCTTCTGTCGCTGCCGATTCAGCCCACTATCTGAAAAATCAACGCCTTTGGCGTCTTGACGGCCATGTAGAGCTAAAAAAAATGCCAAAAGATCTTTTCATGACTCAGCAGCTTTTTTGGGACGAACGAAAACAAGAGATTTTCACCGATTCTTTCATTCATATCGAGACGGCCACTCACGTGCTGGAAGGATATGGGTTGATATCCAACGACAATCTCACAGCCTACCGCATCAAGCGTCCAACGGGAATTTTCCCGGTGAATGGCGACGGACTAACAGGAGGAGGTAGTGGTGGCGGCGCTATGGCTCCTCGCGGAGCTAACGAAACTTCATCGGCCGGTGTGGGTGCTCCTCGGCCGGAAGCAAAACCGGTCGAAATCAATCATGCGCCCTCTACCGGAACAAACTGAACTTTTTACACCCTAATTTTATTACACTTACATAACCATAAAGATTGGAGCTAAATCTTCCGCTCCTCCACACATTAAGATGTCAATAGCGACAGCCATTATACTCACTCTTTTAGCCATACTTTTCTCAGGACTTTTTTCCGGCTCCGAGATAGCCTATATTCAGTCGAACAAAGTAAGAATGGAAATTGACGCCACCCGAGGAGGACTCATCAATCGCATTCTCCATCTTTTTTCGCGCCATGAAGATATGTTTATCTCGACTATGCTTGTCGGCAATAACATTGTACTTGTAATTTATGGAATCACCTTTTCGATTTTGGTCAACCCCTTATTGGAAACCAGACTTGGAGGAGAAGAATGGTTAGTATTGATTTGCAACACCTTGTTATCGACCTTTATAATTCTTATTGCCGGAGAATTTCTTCCGAAAGCGACATTCCGCATCAATCCGAATTTAACAATGCGAATGCTTGCCTTTCCTCTTTACCTCATATATCTGATTTTATATCCGGTTTCGTTGCTCATATCTCTCATTTCCAAAGGACTAATGCGTCTGTTTAATATTAAGGGAGAAGCTCCGGCAACCGGTCTGCTGACCATCGACCAGCTCGATGACTACATCCAGCGACAATTGGAAAGTAAGCAAACCCGAACCGACATTGAGAATGAAGTAAAAATCTTTCGCAATGCCATCGACTTTAAAGACACCCAGATTGGGGAATGTATGATTCCTCGCAACGAAATAGTAGCTGTAAGCCTGGAAAACACAACCCGCGAAGAGCTCCTTCAAAAATTCATAGCCACCGGCCTATCCAAAATTATTGTATATAAAGAGGATATTGACGACATCGTGGGTTACATCCACATCGACGAAATGTTCAAGCGCGACACTAAATGGAAAGAAAATCTCAAACCGGTGATTTTCACTCCCGAAACCATGCTTGCCAATAAAATGATGCGCCGAATGCTTGCACAAAAGAAGTCGATCGCCATTGTGGTGGATGAATTCGGAGGAACAGCCGGTTTGGCTACACTCGAAGATTTAGTTGAAGAAATTTTTGGTGAAATTGAAGACGAACACGATAAGAAGACTTTAATCGCACGCCAAATTGGCCCGGATACTTATGAGTTTTCCGGACGGGCAGAGATTGAATTTATAAACGAAAAATTCGGGCTTGGCATCCGGGAGTCGGACGAATATCACACTTTGGCCGGATATGTTTTGGAAAATCTTGAGGCTCTTCCTCGCCAAGGCGACAGCTTCCGGTTGGATCATTTGCAATTCCGGGTTTTGAAAATGTCGGCTTCACGTATTTTACTTCTCGCCGTAGAGCGCCTATATGAGGAAGAAGAATAACGGCCGAGACAATCACAAAATGAAAAACAAAAATGAAAAACAATGATTGAAGACAATATAATTACCGAAGAACAAAACGAACGAACAGTCTTGGTCGGTTTGGTCACTCAGCAGCAAAACGAGACGAAAGCAAATGAGTATCTTGACGAACTTGATTTTTTGGCTCGAACTGCGGGAGCTGAACCGGAAAAGAGATTCCTTCAAAAATTGGACTATCCCAATCCTCGCACTTATGTAGGAACCGGAAAGCTCGAAGAGATTAGACAATATGTCGAAGATCATGAAATAGGGTTGGTTATTTTTGATGATGACCTCAGTCCAAAGCAGGTGAGCAACATCGAGAAGGAGCTGAAAGTTAAGATTCTGGACCGCACCAGTTTAATTCTCGACATCTTTGCAAAACGTGCGCAGACAGCAACGGCACGCACCCAGGTAGAATTGGCCCAATATCAGTATCTGTTACCTCGCTTGACCCGAATGTGGACTCACCTCGAGCGACAACGTGGAGGTATTGGAATGCGTGGCCCTGGTGAAACTCAGATTGAGACCGACAGACGCATAATTCTTGATAAAATTTCTCGACTGAAAGCAGAACTACGCGATATAGACCGCCAAAAAAGCATACAACGCAAGAATCGGGGTAAACTGACTCGTGTGGCTTTGGTGGGATACACCAATGTCGGTAAATCCACATTAATGAATTTGCTGAGCAAAAGCGACGTATTTGCCGAAAACAAACTTTTCGCCACTCTCGACACGACGGTTCGCAAAGTAGTGATCGACAATTTACCCTTCCTTCTCACCGATACGGTGGGATTTATCCGTAAACTGCCAACTCATTTGGTCGATTCTTTTAAATCTACACTCGATGAGGTGAGAGAAGCGGACATATTGGTGCATGTAGTCGACATTAGTCATCCCCAATTCGAAGAGCAGATTGAAGTGGTGAATCGGACTCTTCGCGATGTCTGTGGTGCACAAGACAAACCAATGATATTGGTTTTCAATAAAATCGATGCATTCCGGCATACTCCCAAAGATCCCGACGACCTTACTCCCCGCACAAGAGAAAACATCACCCTCGATGAGCTCCGCCAGACGTGGATGGCTCGCATGAATAATGACTGCGTATTTATTTCGGCAAAAGATAAAATTAATATTGACGAGCTGAAGAATATGCTCTATCAGAAAGCCAAGGAAATTCACACTGAGCGATTCCCTTATAATGATTTCTTATTTCAAAAATACGATGAGGATGGCGCACTTCTCTAATTTTACACTCAACCCAAAATCCACTTCGCTCGAATGGTGGGAGATTCAGCAACTTGAAGCGCAAGGTTGCTCGGCAGAAAATTGGGAAGAGGTGCACATTTCATCCGGCTCCGATTTGCGTCGGGTGCGACAGATTCGCTTTGAAGGTAAGGTCCAAATCGGATTACTCTCCGAAGAAAAAGGAGGATATTTGGAAAATGCCGCCATTCGGGATTCAAGCATTGGAGATGGTGTAACGATTCGCAACATCGGAATCCGCATCTGCGGTTACGAAATAGGAGATGGAGCATGCATGGAAAATGTGGGGCTTTTAGAATGCGAGACGGAAGCTCCTTGTGGGATTGGACATATTATCAACGTCCTGGATGAAACGGGCTCACATCCCGTAGCGCTTTATCCCGGTCTCTCTGCACAGTTGGCGGCTCTGATTGCACGGCGTCCAAAATGGGCAGAGTCTCACTTTCGTCCTTTGCTCGACCAAAAAATCGAGACCATACGTCGCGGAGGTCGCATCGGAAACCAAGCAATAATAAGGAATACTAAGGAAATACGCAATGTATTTATTGATCGGGAAGTCCGCATCCAAGGAGCGGAACGACTTTTTGACGGGTCAATAATCAATAATGCTGCTCCCGGGAAGGCAATGGCTCGGATAGGAGCCGGAGTGATGGCATCCCATTTCTTGATTGAAGACGGAGTGGTAGACGGAGGAGCAGTAATCGAGAGTGCATATATCGGTCAAGGTGCACGAATCGACAAAGGGTTTTCCGCTCACGATTCACTATTTTTTGCAAATTGCACATGCGACAATGGAGAAGGATGCGCATTGTTTGCCGGCCCATATACAACCACAATGCACAAATCCACTTTACTTATTGGAGCGCTCACTCAATTCATGAATGCCGGCAGTGGCACCAATCAAAGTAACCACTTATATAAGATGGGACCGGTGCATTGGGGAATTCTTGAACGAGGAGTCAAGACCTCGAGTGGAAGCTATGTCATGTGGGGAGCAAAAATCGGGGCATTTTCCCTCTTGGTCGGTAGCCACAAAATGCATCCGGACAGTTCGGATTTTCCTTTCTCCTATCTCTTTGGTGATGAGCGCGGAGGCACAATTGTAGTCCCCGGCATCATGCTCCGGAGCAGCGGACTACTACGCGATGAAAAAAAATGGCCTCTTCGTGAACGCCGTCTGCGACGAAAACTTCCACTCCATGACCGCATTAATTTTGAAGTTTTTTCTCCGGTGACAGTCGGAACCATGCTTAGGGCTCTCCGTCTCATTGATGAGTTGCGAAAACGACCCGCTGACGACGACCGATATGTCAGATATAAAGGTCTGAAGTTGAGAGTTAGCAACTTGGAACGTGCTTCTCGTTTTTATACTCTCGGGATTTGCAAATATCTCCACACCAAAACAGATGGCAGACCCTTTCCGGAAAGCTCCGGAGAAGAGACCGAAGAATGGATTGACCTGGCCGGTCAATATATAACCCGCTCAACCTTAGATCAGATCCAAAAGTCGGAATCAATCGAAGAAATGGAGAGAATTCTTTCAGATTTTTTCGCTAACTATTCTGACCACGAACGGAAGTGGATCGGAACAGCCTTGTCGGATTGGCGGGGACGTAGCCACGAAATCGAATCTGGAGCTCTTGAATTTGACCGAATGATTGAAGAAGACCGCCAAAGTTATCTCGACAGTCTTGCAGAAGAAAATGCCATGCTCGCCCTATGACCACAGTCGCTCAAGAATATCGGAATTTAATATCTCAATTTCAACCCCGATTTGGAATCGGAGAAGCACGCGCAATGGCTGAACTGATTTTCCATGCTTTCAAAGGCTGGGGGAAAACCGATATTCTTATGCATGATGACAGTCAGTTAGACTCAGCGCTCTTAAATTCTTTTGACAAAGTTGCCAACAGAATTTTAAACGGAGAACCGATTCAATACGTTGTTGGAGAAGGATATTTCTACGGAATGTGGTTGAAGGTTGATCCAAGAGTCTTGATTCCCCGCCCCGAAACGTCCGAACTAATCGACATGATTGTCGACAGATATGGAAAAATACCCGATCTGCAAGTTCTCGATCTGGGGACCGGTTCGGGATGCATTGCCATTGCATTAGCCCGCGCACTTCCTTTCTCCTCTGTCACAGCTCTCGACATCTCCCCGAATGCCCTCGCGGTCGCTCGGGAAAATGCCTATCGGCTCAAAGCAAAAGTAAATTTCATTGAAGCTGACATGAGTCAATGGATGGTAGACGAGGACTGTTTCGATATTATAGTGTCCAATCCTCCCTATATCGGTGAAAGTGAAAAAATCGATATGGAGTCCACCGTTAAAGACTATGAACCCGCCGGAGCGCTCTTCGTCAAGGATTCCGATCCCCTATTTTTTTATCGTGCAATTTCTACAATCGCATTGCGCGGTTTGCGAACCGATGGGACACTATTTTTGGAAATAAATCCTCTTTACGCTGATGGGATTGTGTCTCTACTTACTCAAAGCGGCTTTAAGGATGTGGAAATCCATCTCGACATTCACGGAAAGCAACGCTTCGTAATAGCCAAGAAAACTTCCAACAGATGAAATCTCGCCGCTCTTTAACTCCTGAGCAGGCTTTGTTGCAAATGGCAGACATTTGCAGCCGGTCCGAACACTCCTCGCGTGAAATCAGAGAAAAACTTCTCAAGAAAGGACTGACAATACCACATACTGAAGAGATAGTCAAAAAACTAATCGAAAATAATTTCATCGACGACAATCGATTTGCCAAAGCATTTGTTTCAGACAAAATTCGATTCGGACTATGGGGACGCAACAAAATCCGGATGGGTCTTTTCGCAAAAGGGATTGATGCCCATACCGTGCAAGAGGCGTTGGAAAATATCGACCTGAAAGAATATGGACAGGCTCTGCTTCGCGCGGCTCGCAACCGTGCAAAAAACTTGGATTTGGAGGATTACGACTCTCGGATGAAACTTTATCGCGCACTTGCCTCAAAAGGCTTTGAAAGCCAATATATAACCAAAGTGATAAATTATCTTCGGAAATGAACAAAGTCACAACCTCTCTTCGCTATATTGGCTTGGGAATAGCCGACATCATCGCGCCACGCTATTGTATGGTCTGCGCAGGTCATCTATCCGATGTCGAACATCATATATGTAATCTATGCAGGGCATCCCTTCCCGAAACCAATTTCCATCGGAAAGCCGATAATCCGGTCAAACAGCGTTTTGCAGGCTATACCGAAATCGAACAGGCAACCGCCCTCTTTTACTATGTGCGCCACACCCCTCTGGCCGATGCCATTCACGCATTTAAATATCGGCGCTTCCCTTCCTTGGCTGTTGAATTTGGAAAAGAAATGGGAAAACGGCTGTTCCCTTCCGGTTTTCTTTCCGACATAGATATGCTTATCCCTGTGCCGATCCACTTTATCAAACGTCTTTCAAGAGGATACAATCAATCCGAACGGCTCGCGGCCGGACTTGGGAAAAATTGTAATCTCCCCGTCCGGACTAATCTATACGCCCGACGAAACCATTCCACGCAAACCGGCCTAACTCCGGAAGAACGCATACATAATATTGCCGGAGTATTTGGAGTGCATCGACCTGAAGAACTACACGGAAAACACATTCTTTTAATAGACGATGTCTGCACCACCGGCTCGACCCTACTGGCGTGTGCTCAAACTCTGCGACAGGCAGTGGAAGATATAAGATGTAGTGTCGCGACTTTAGCCACTACTCCCACCATTTGAACCCAAATGAACCAATTTCCAATTCCAAAGCTTATATTTTTGACACCCTTACATAAAGTGATAACCAAATGAATCAATCCCCAAACACCAAACTATCTTCACACTCCAAGAAAGACCGCCATTGGGAAAGCATAGTGAAAGATATATTCAAAATTGCCATTCCAATCGGAGTGTCAGTTTGGATGATTGTTTGGTTACTTGGAAAAATTGACATTCACCGGATGGACCAAATCATATCATCGGAATGCAACTTCACCTGGATAGTCGCGATGATGATAATTTCCGTTTTTTCCCATATCTTTCGAGGAATACGGTGGGGAATTCAGTTGCGGGGAGCCGGATTGCCAAGAGTGTCCGTGATGGTGGAAAGTATTTCCATTTTCGGTGCCTACGCACTCAATTTGCTTTTCCCTCTCTTAGGAGAGACATGGCGTTGTCTCTTCATGGCTCGAAAAGAAAATGCCAAAATCTCAACAGTGGTAGGCACAGACCTCGCCGACAGAGTGTCTGATGCAGCTGTTATTATCATTTTGTGCGGCTTAGCCCTGATCGTAGCTCATCAAAGCATGATGGATTTTCTCGACCACTATCGACTGGGAGAGCGACTATTGGAATTTCTAAGTTCGCCTTGGTTATGGATTGGCGCGGGGGTCATCGCCTTATCAATTATAACCCTATTGATCTTCGGTCAAAAATTAAATTGGGTAAAGCATACCGTCACGGTCGCAAAAGAATTGTGGAATTCTTTCGCCGTTATTTTCAAAATGAAGGGAATGGGAGAATATGTCTTGCTGACGCTGGCAATTTGGACTTGCTATTTTTTAGAAACATATCTTTGCTTTTTTGCCTTTCCTTTCACACGCGACCTCATCTCCCAACCCGGCACTTGCTTCGGACTTATCCCAGGGTTAGTCGCATTCGTATTTGGCTCCATCAGTATTGCTATTCCATCCAACGGCGGCCTCGGACCATGGAACATTGCCGTGGCTTATTCACTCCTTCTTTTCGGAATCAACGAAACCGACGGAGCCGCATTTGCAATGGTAGTGTGGAGTTTCAAATCAGGGATGCTCGTTTTATTGGGTCTCTTTACTGTAGCATACATCAGCATCTCCAAACGCCATAAATCCCAAAATTCAACTCTAAAAGAATCTAAGAAACAAATTCTATAATAATGAGATTCAAAACCAACTTGTTAACATAATTTACACAATTTATTGTATTTTTTATTATTGCTGTCCGATAAAAATCGGTTTAATCAAAATTGTATGGCTCGACTGCTGA
>CAZNMC010000057.1:0-12418 GCA_964574285.1 uncultured Sangeribacter sp.
CACAAGGATTTTCAGTCCTTTGCTCTACCAACTGAGCTATGGCACCATCTTTATGTCTGCATTCACTTCTTGCTGTGAGAAGCGTTTGCGACTGCAAAGTTATGCATTGTTTTTGGTTTGACCAAATTTTTTGATATGTTTTTTTGTTATTTTTCTACTGTTTGGAGTTTGTGTTTTGTTTATCAGGTAGTTATGTTTTGGAAGTCAGAGGTTGTTTCCAGTTGGCGAAGGGCTCGTGTGGAGTTGTGAATGTCGGACGTTTTTTGTAATTTTGCAAGTTAATGGTTATGAGTTTTTATGATGGAGCTTTCGATTGAGGAGATTGTCGCGGTTTGTGGTTCTGATGAGGGGCTTGGGACGAGGGTTGTGGCGTCGGCGGATGCTGATTTGAGTCGGCGCATGAGTGTGTTGCTGACTGATTCCCGATCGCTGACTGTAGCGGATCGGACGGTTTTTTTTGCGATTATGACTCGTGGAAATGACGGGCATAAATATGTTGGGGAGCTTTATGATCGCGGGGTGAGGGTCTTTGTTGTCAATAGACTGCCGGCGGATGTCGGCCGGATGGGTGAAGGGGTATGGATTGTGGTTGACGATACGGTCAGGGCTCTTCAGTGCGTTGGATCGCTTCATCGTGAGGGAAGAATGGTGGCCATTACGGGGAGTCGGGGGAAGACTATGTTGAAGGAGTGGATATTTCAGTTGATGGAGTCTTTGGCTGAGACTGTCCGGTCTCCACGGAGTTATAATTCTCAGATCGGTGTGCCGTTATCGTTGTGGGAGACAGGGGATGACACGGAACTGGCGGTGATTGAAACGGGGATATCGGAGAGTGGGGAGATGGCTCGTCTGGCGGAGATAATACGACCGGAGACGGTAATTTTTACGAATGTTTTGGGGAATCATGATGCCGGGTTTGAGAGTAGGGAGGAGAAGGCGTCGGAGAAGGCGTTGCTGGCTGCGCCGGAGAGTGTGCGCACGCTGATTTTTAATGCTGACAATGTTTTGCTGCGCGATGCGTTGGCTCCGTATCTTGAGGGGCGGAAGGTCTTGTCGTGGTCGGCGGAGGGAAATGTGGATGCTGCGCTGCGTGTCAGGAAGGTTGGAGAAGTTCGCATGGGACGCGAACGGCTGGAGTATGAGTATGGAGATATGGTTGGAGTAGTCAGTTATCCGGCGATGGGGGAGTGGTCGATGGAGAATGCCGCGAATGCGTTGGCGTTTATGCTTTCGTGTGGGTATGATGCGGAGTTGATAGGGCGACGGTTTGAGTCGTTGACGCCTATCGGGACGCGATTGAATGTGAGTGAAGGGGTTAATTCGTGTTCGTTGGTTTATGACAGTTATACATCGGATTTTTCGTCGCTTGTCCCGGCATTGGATTTTATGCGGCGTCGTGCTATGGCAGGACAGTCGCGGACGTTGATTTTGAGTGATTTGCGTCATGAGCCGCGTGGTGGAGGAGATGTCTACCGCGCGATAGCCGAGGAGGTGGGGCGGAGTGGAATATCCCGTTTTATCGGGGTAGGACGTCAATTGAAGGCTCATCGTGATTTGTTTCCCAAGTCATCGTTGTTTTTTGAGACTACGGATGAGATGCTTGGAGCTCTTGAAGCGTCAGATTTTTCAGATGAGATCATATTGTTGAAGGGTTCTCCGGAGTATGAGTTTTTTCGGATTTATGAGTCGTTGGAGGCTCGGACGCATGAGACTGTGCTTGAGGTTAATCTTGGGGCAGTGGTAAAGAATTTCAATTGGTTTCGGTCGCGTTTGCCGTCGTCGACGGGTTTGATAGCGATGGTGAAGGCGTCGGGTTATGGAGCGGGGAGTTTTGAGATTGCGAAGACTCTTCAGGATGCGGGAGCGTCGTATCTGGCCGTAGCGGTGTTGGATGAGGGTATTGAGCTTCGTCGTCGCGGGATCTCGATGCCAATAATGGTTATGAATCCGAGGGTGGTGAATTACAGGTCGATGTTTTCTAATAGGCTTGAACCGGAGATTTACACCGGTGAGATGCTTGAGGATGTGATTCGGGCGGCTCGCAGGGCTGGAATCCGGCGTTATCCGATTCATGTGAAACTGGACACGGGGATGCATCGGATGGGATTTGTTGAGGATGAGTTGCCTGGTCTGATGGACAGGCTTGGGAGTCAGGATTATGTGGAGGCGCGGAGTGTGTTTTCTCATTTGGCTACCGCTGATTTGCCCGAGATGGATGAGTATACTTATGGTCAGTTGGAGCGGTTTGAGCGATTTACGGATTATATGCTGAGTCGGTCGACACGGCCGTTTTTGCGCCATATTTTGAACACGGCCGGTATCATTCGTTTCGGGCGCCAGTATGGATATGATCTTGCTCGCCCGGGAATAGGGTTGTATGGGGTAGACCCGGTTGAGGAGGGTCAGGGTGATTTGACTTTGGTGTCGCGTTTACGTACGGTTGTAATAGCGGTGCGGGAGTATGAAGCCGGGGAGGCTATTGGTTATGGTCGGCGTGGTCTTTTGAAGCGTCGGAGTCGAATAGCGACTATTCCAATCGGGTATGCTGATGGGATGAACCGGCGCTTTGGGTGTGGGGCACTTCGGGTGATGGTTAACGGGAGTGAAGTCCCGACGATTGGGAATATTTGTATGGATGCGTGCATGTTAGATGTGACGGATGTGGCTTGTCGGGTTGGAGATGAGGTGGTGATTTTTGGGCCTGAGGCTCCTGTTGAGCGCATGGCGGATGTTTTAGGCACGATTCCGTATGAAGTTTTGACAGGGGTGTCTCCACGTGTGAAGCGTGTTTATTATCGCGACTGAATTTGGGAAAAGTTAATGTGATGAAAAGAGGAGAAGAATAAGTGTATGAGTAAATCGGCGATGATGGATATTCGGTTTCTACGTAAGGAGAAGGGGGAGATGGTTTTGGCCCGGCGTCGTTTGGTTGAGGAGGTGACGCCAACGGTTCTGCCGTTGGAGATGGTTGTTGGGGGAGTAGTCGTTGCCCCTATTAAAAGAGGGGGAGACTATGGTGTGGTGAATCGGGATGGGAAGATTGTTTCATCGGAGGAAGTTGCATGGCCGGAAGGGTTGGTTTGCCAAGCCGGGAAATGTGAAGGAGAAGAAGAGGATGGGTTGACGCTCTACTGTGGTAAAATTAATTTTCACTGGGGCCATTTTTTGGTTGACTGTCTGTCGCGTTTATGGCCGCTTGTGGAGGAGGGTATGCCGGAGTTTGACCGGGTTGTCTTTGTAGCCCCGGCCGGGAGCGACGTGTCGCTGCCGGAGAATGTTGCTGAGGCGTTTCGTTTGCTTGGGATTGAGGGCAAGGTTGAGATTTTGAGGGAGCCGAAGCGTTATTCGCGAGTAGCTGTTTCTCCGGTGTCGGTGGAACCTCGGGGTCGGTTTGGGGTTCAGAGTATAGGGGTGTATGACAAGATTGCGTTGGCGGCGATGGAGGGGATGCCCGAGGGAGGAGGGGGCGCGAAGAAAGTGTTTATGAGTCGGTCCCATTTTAAGAAAGGGTTGCGTTTTGAGCCGGAGACGAGGAGGATGGATGCTATATTTGCGCGTAATGGTTTTAAGATAGTTCATCCTCAGGAAATAACGTTGACGGCACTTATCCGCTTGCTTCGCGGGGCCAACGTTGTGGCGGCGATGTCGGGGACGTTGCCTCATAATATGGTTTTCGGGTATTCCGGACAGAAGTTATGGATATTGGAGAAGTATGCGAGTGTGAATAATTATCAACCGGGGATTGATCTTCGGCGGGGATTGGATTCGGTATGGATAGACTGCAATGGGTTGATTCAATCGGTCGATCCCGGCAACGGGCCGTTTTTGGTGTATCCTAATTCGAATTTCATGCGGTTTGCGGCCGAACAGGGTTTTGAAGTGGAGGAATATGGAAGGAAGGTGTTGTTGAAGATGCTCCGGCGATATTTTAAGCTTTATCGGTTACATTATCATTATAGTTGGCCACTGCCGGAATGGTTGAAGCCCGAGATCGGTTTGCTTCGTGAGGCGTATGATGATTCCCTTGAAGATTTTGGAGAATGGATTGGGGGTGAGCAGCCTTTGTTTTGGAGAGATAAGCTTAGTTTGCGTCGTCTTGCTAAGCGGCTTTTGGGGCGAGGATGATCAGAAGGGGATGGTGTCGAGGAATTGACGGCATGGGCCGAACGATTTTCGATGGAGTGGAGTGAGTCCGAGTCTGGCGATGGCTTCGCGATGTGAACGGGAGGGATAGCCCATATTTGTTTCCCATCCGTATCCGGGAAATTTCGTTGCGGCTTCGGCCATGTATTGATCGCGATAAGTTTTTGCGAGGATTGACGCGGCGGCGATGCTCATGTAGGTAGCGTCGCCTTTGACGACTGTGGTGTATGGGATTTGGTCGACAGGAGCGAAGCGATTTCCGTCGACGAGGATATGTTGAGGTTGGATTGTGAGATTTCTGACGGCACGCTGCATTCCGGTGATTGAGGCTTGGAGGATGTTAATGCGGTCGATTTCATCGGGATGCACCATAACGACGGCGTATGACAGCGCCTCGCGTTCGATGATGGCGCGTAGTTTCTCGCGTCGACGAGCCGGGATTTGTTTGCTGTCGTTGAGGTCCGGGTCAGAGAAATCGGGTGGAAGAATAACGGCAGCGCAGGCAACGGGTCCAGCCAGGCAACCGCGTCCGGCTTCATCGCATCCGGCTTCGATTATGTCGGGTCTCAAGTGGTGGAGTAGCATATTGGCAGGGATTGATGGACGAATGAGAAGGAGGGAGAGGATGCAAAAGTAGGGAATTTTGGTGTAAAAATCAAACGAATGAGAAGGCTGGGGGAGAGAGAAGTTGGAATGAGAGGGAATGATAGATTTTGATGCGTAAAAAAAAATTCGTATTTTTGCGAATCTGCACCTCCGTCGGCCGACCGCCCGGCCGCCAGCAAATAGTGCAAATGAAAAACAATGACAGAAAATAACGTACATCCGGCGAATGAGCCGCAGCCTGCCGCAGAGTGTCAGGCGACTTCGGAGCGCCATATAAGTGTTGGCCTGGTAGCAAATTATAGGGATAGCGGCGAGACACGCTTTTTGCTGACTCCGGAAGCGAGTGGGTTGGTGGTGTCGTCGGGGCTCCGTCTTGTGATGGAAAGAAATGCCGGCATAGACATCAGTTTTACAAATGAGGATTATGCAAATTTCGGGGTTGAGATTTCGACTCGGACCGAAGCGTTGAAGTGCGATATCGTTTTGAGTTTCTCACCGCTTCGTGTAGCGGATCTTGAATTGATGCGCCCTGGTGCGACGCTCCTTTGCATGATGGACAATACTTTGTTTGAAAAACAGGTGATTTCGACATTGCTCGAACGGAAGATTTCAGTTGGTTGCCTGGACAACATGGCCAGCCACAATGAGATTCCGGTTTTTGCCGACATCATCGATGAGCTTGACGGGCGCGCTGCCATCATATATGCTCAGGACAATTTATCGTTCTTGGGCGGGGGCAAAGGAGTTATTTTAGCCGGGGTAGCCGGTCTTCCTCCGTGCGAAGTATTGATTTTCGGGGAAGGGAATATGGAATGTGCGGCCGCTACGGCAGCTATTGAAGCGGGAGCGAGTGTCACACTGATGAATAATGACATTTCGGCTCTTCAGAATGCGCGTCAGATTTGCGGGCCGCAGTTAAATACTCTTGCCATCCATCCTAAAGTGTTGTATAATAAGGTGAAGACGGCTGACGTGATTTTACTTGGCAACTGCACCCGGCCGTTTGAATTCCCTCGTAAACTGACGTTGGCAATGAAGGAGAACGTCTATGTGCTTGACTTCAACGAAACGCATCCGTCGGTCACTGTTCCTCGCACGGTGGCGATGGCGTTGTCGAATGTGATGGTGAATTTCCTGGAGGAAATGGTATTGAAGGATGGATTTGGCGGAATGCTCGCGACTACTCCAGGAGTGCAGCAGGGAATGGTGACTTACAATGGCTATTTGGTCGACAAGCTTGTGGGTGCCTACATATCGATGCCCACTGTCGATCTTGGAATGATTCTTGCCGGGTCGAATTGACCATTGATTGAATGGACAAGCCGACACTCATTCATGTGATTCCCTCCAATCGCTGGGGTGGAGTGGAGCGTTACGCGCTCGACATCTGCCGGCATTTTCAGTCGAAAGGATGGAGAGTTGTGGCCTACACCCGCGATGCAAAGGCGGTCGATAGTCTTTTTGCAGCGTCGGGCATTGAGCTTCGCCATGCACCGCTTCAAGGATTGACGGATTTGACCACTATGCGGACGCTTATGGCTGACATGAAGGGGATGGAAGCTTCGACCATTATCCACACTCATCGCTATCGCGACGCTTTTGTGACGATGGTGGCTCGCAGGCTGGCCCGGCGCCCTGATATCCGCATTGTCAATACGCGCCACATCGTCCGGCGGGGTCACGACTCCTGGCTCTATCGTCGGATGTATCGCCATCTGGATGCGCAAATATTTGTATCGCAAACGGTCTGCGAACGTTTCTTGGCGACGTGGCGCCGACGCAATCCGCCTTTCCCCAAGGAGCGAATGCATGTAGTCCACAGCAGTCTCAACATCGCCCCGACACCATTCATGTCTGAGCCTTCGAAAGGTCCGATTGTGGCAATGTTTCACGGACCATTGGTGGCCGGCAAAGGATTGGAAACCCTTATCGATGCGCTCCCGAGACTCAAGGGGATGAGGACGCGATTGAGAATTGTCGGCACCGGCCATCCCGATTATGTCGACGGGCTGAGACGCCGCGCTCAGACACGCGGTGTGATGGAAATGATTGACTGGCATAAATATACTCCCGACCCGCATCCTCTGATTCGAGAGGCTCACTTCGGTGTGCTTCCCTCGACAGTGAGCGAGGCGTTTGGGCTTTCCAATCTGGAATATATGGCTAACGGGCGCCCACAGATTTGCACCGGCAACGGAGCGCAGACCGAATACCTGACTAATGGTACGGATGCGCTTGTCGTAAGCCCCGGAAGCGTTGAGGATTTGGCCGAGGCAATGTTGAAGCTGGTCTCCGACCCGGCATTGCGTCTCCGGCTCGGAGAAGCAGCTTGGAAAAATTATCAACGGAGTCTGGCATGGCCTAATTTTGCGGAAGTGATGGAAAATATCTATGCTCCATCCTTTCACCGATTATAAATTTTTTCAGACATGAACGAGAAACGACTCTTTCTTCTTGATGCTTATGCATTGATTTTCAGAGCTTACTACGCATTGATAAAGATGCCTCGACTGACCCGTGCGGGGTTTAACACTTCGGCCATCTTTGGTTTTGTAAATACTCTTGAGGAATTGCTTCGAAAGGAGAAACCGACTCATCTCGCTGTCTGTTTCGACCCAGTCGGTCCCACTTTTCGTCATAAAGCCGACTCGGACTATAAATCCGAACGTGCCGCTACGCCGGAAGATATAAAGCTTTCAGTGCCAATAATTAAAGAGATTATCCGTGCTTATAGAATCCCGGTTGTGGAAGTGGAGGGTTTTGAAGCTGACGATGTTATCGGGACTTTGGCAAAAAAAGCTGAGCACGAGGGTTTTACCACTTATATGATGACTCCCGACAAGGATTTTGGGCAGCTTGTGAGCCCGAATATTCTCCAATACAAACCCTCCTATCGTGGTCAGGATTTCGAACTTCGGGGTGAAAAAGAGGTGTGTGAGCGTTATGGTCTTTCACGTCCTTCGCAAGTGATTGATTTGTTAGCTCTTATGGGTGATAAGATTGACAATATCCCTGGATGTCCCGGAGTCGGGGAAAAGACGGCGGTCAAACTGATTGCTGACTATGGGACTGTCGAAAATCTTTTGGCCCACACACAGGAGCTTAAAGGGGCTCTCAAAAAGAAAATTGAGGAGAATGCCGAGTTAATAAGAGAGTCGGAATTCTTGGCCACTATACGCGTGGATGTACCCGTGAAGGAGAAAATTGAAGATCTGAAGGTCTGCACACCTGATAGAGAAAAACTGTTCGCAATCTTCAAAGAATTGGAATTTAAGACTTTAGCCGACCGAGTGAGTCGTCGTCTCGACGGTGAGTTAACGACTCGCGAAGAGCCAAAGCGCGGTGTGGTGCAGTCCTCACTTTTCGATGAACCCACTACCGCTCCCGAAGGGGAAGTCACTCCTGTTTCGACCGATTATACCTCTGACGGCCATACATATACCATTGTAGACACTCCCGAAAGCCTTCAGGCCCTTGCCCGACGTCTGCTTGAGCCGGAACGTTGCGGACTTTTTATCCCGACCGACGGGGAGTCCGACTTTACGGCTAAACCTATCGGTTGGGGAGTCGCCACCGCTCCCGGTGAAGCCTGGTATGTCCCGGAAGGATTTGAAGAGGGAAGAGCCTTGCTGCTTGATCTGATGGCTCGTGGAGATATTGAAAAAGTATGTCCTGACTGCAAACGCTCCTTTGTAGTGGCTGCTCTGCGCCGTGGCGATAATGCAGACCCGTTGGTTAACTATTTCGATGTGGAGCTGGCGCATTATCTTCTACAGCCGGACATGCGCCATAATATGTCAAATCTTGCCTCCACATATCTGAATTTCGAAATGCTCGAACTGCTGCCGACTCCAAAAAGCAAGAAAGCCGGCTTCGAAGCTTTGGAGCTTGGGGTTCTTGCCGACATGGCCTGTCAGCAGGCTGATGTGGCTCTTCGTCTGCGCAGTGTCTTAGCCGAAGAGCTTGAAAAACAAAATCTTATGCCGATGTATCGCGAGATGGAGTTGCCGTTGGTGGAGGTGCTTGCGAAAATGGAAATGGCCGGAGTGAGAATAGATGTCAAGGCACTTGATGAAGCAGCCCAAACTCTACGTCAACGTATTTCCTCACTCGAAACAGACATTTTCGGGCTTGCCGGTGAAGAGTTCAACGTTGGCTCGCCGGCCAAAGTGGGTGAAATTCTATTTGAGAAGCTGCAACTCGAGCCAAAGGCAAAAAAGACTAAAACCGGTCAATACTCCACCTCAGAAGATGTCTTGGAAAAGGTAGCACACAAAAACCCGATTGTCGGTAAGATTCTCGAATTCAGACAGCTCAAGAAGCTGCTCACCACCTATCTGACCGCTCTGCCGGCCGCCATCGATTCCCGAACCGGCAAAGTTCATACCACCTACAACCAGACCGTGACGGCAACCGGTCGTATTTCCTCCTCAAATCCCAATTTGCAAAATATTCCCGTGCGCGACGACGAAGGCCGCGAAATTCGTCGGGCCTTTATCGCTGATCCGGGTCATTTATTTCTCTCGGCGGATTACAGTCAGATTGAGCTTCGGCTTGTAGCTGACTTCGCGGCCGACGCAACGATGCTCGATGCCTTTGAGCACAATCGCGACATTCACGCCATAACCGCCGCCCGCATCTATCACACCGATCCCGACAAAGTCAGCGCCACTCAGCGCCGCAATGCCAAGACGGCAAATTTCGGTATTCTCTATGGAATTTCAGCCTTCGGACTTTCGTCGCGGTTGGGTATTCCGCGAGCGGAAGCAAAAGAACTGATTGATAATTATTTCCTTACTTTTCCGACGATCCGTCAATATATGTCGGAAAGCGTCGAACATGCACGCGAAAACGGATTTGTGACAACTCGCTTCGGTCGGAAACGCTATTTGCCGGACATAAACTCAAAGAATCCTGTGGTCCGTGGCTATGCCGAACGAAATGCTGTCAACGCCCCTATTCAGGGTTCGGCTGCCGACATCATTAAAAGAGCCATGGTCGATATCGACCGCGAAATAAAAAAGCGCGGTCTGAAATCGAAAATGATTATGCAAGTCCACGATGAATTGAACTTCGATGTCCTCCCTCAGGAACTCCCGGTCATGCAGGAACTGGTCAGCCGCTGCATGGAAGGAGCCTATAGCGGAAAGGTCAGACTCACCGCTTCATCCGGAGTAGCCGGAAACTGGCTCGACGCTCATTGACCCCGGTGGATTAAACACGTCAGCTATTCAGTCGGTTAATCGGCCGCGTAGAGTGGCTGACGAGGCAGATTCAATTTCTACTTTTCTGAACTCACCTTGCCGGGCATTGCCGCGAGGGAAAACTACAACCTTATTTTGCGAAGTTCGTCCGAAAAATTCGTCGGCACTGCGCTTCGAGCGGCCTTCGACAAGCACTTCAAACTCCTTGCCGATGTCGCGGAGATTGCTTTCGAGCGAAAGTTCATTCTGGAGAGCAATCATCCGGTTGAGGCGTTCGATTTTGACATCTTCCGGAATATTGTCCGGTAGATTTTTAGATGCAAAAGTGCCCGGGCGTTCTGAATATTTGAACATGAAAGCAGAGTCAAAACCGGCTTCGCGCATAAGGGAAAGTGTCTGCAGAAAATCCTCTTCCGATTCGTTGTGAAATCCCGTGAACATATCCGTTGACAGGCCCGCATCCGGCAAAATCGTGCGGATTGCCTTCACTCGATCCATATACCATTCACGCGTGTATTTGCGGTTCATCGCCTTCAACACCGAGTTGCTGCCACTTTGGACCGGCAGATGGATGTGGCGAGCAATGTTGGGATGCGATGCCATGGTCTCAAGCGTTTTGTCGCTCATGTCTTTGGGATGGGAAGTAGTAAACCGGATACGCATATCCGGAGCTGCATCTGCCACCATGGCCAGCAATGCCGGAAAATCCGTGACATTCCCTTCCTCGTCTTCAAACCGATAACTGTTTACATTCTGTCCCAATAGCGTTGCCTCCCGGAATCCCCGGTTGCGCAGGTCCGCCAGTTCGCGCAAAATGCTTTCCGGCTCGCGGGAGCGTTCCCGGCCGCGGGTGTAGGGGACGATGCAATAAGAGCAGAAATTGTTGCAGCCGCGCATGATCGAAATGAAACCACTTATACCCGCCGATCCGATTCTTCGCGGCAACACGTCGCGATAAGTCTCGCTGGCAGACAGTTCGATATTGATGGCCTTCTCGCCGTTTTCGGCCGCTGCAAAGAGAGCCGGAAGATCGAGATAAGCATCCGGGCCCGCTACAATGTCGATGCCGTATTCATTGATAAGGCGCTCCTTCATTCTCTCGGCCATACATCCGATGACGGCCAAAATGATATTTCGTCCCAACCGGCGCCGCAAAGCTTGCCAGTACGCAATCCGACCTATGATTTTTTGTTCCGCGTTTTCGCGTATGGAACAGGTGTTTATGATGGCGGCGGCTGCATCATTGTCGTTGTCGGTCACGTCGTATCCGGCCGTCAGCATCATGGCCGCGACCACCTCGCTGTCAGCTACATTCATTTGGCAGCCGAAAGTTTCAATGCGCACTTTCTTCAGAAGCGTGCAATTTTCATCGTTTGTCGGCAAAAAAAATGGCTCCATGTTGAGTTTATGTCGAATAATATGACTAATTTTGTGCAAAATTACCATTAAAATCTGACTTACCAACAATGAGTATCCCGTTTATTTCTGCTGAAGAGGCTGCAAGCTATATCAAAAATGGCGATAATGTAGGCTTTTCCGGCTTTACCGCTTCGGGCACTCCCAAAGTGGTTTCCGTTGCTTTGGCTAAGCGTGCGCGCGAGCTCCACGAAAAAGGCGAGCCCTTTAAAATCAATCTTTTTACCGGTGCTTCTACCAACGATCATGTCGACGGCGAGCTTGCTCGCGCTGAGGCTATCGCCATCCGCACCCCCTATCAGTCACAGCCCGACGCTCGCAAACTCTGCAACAAGGGAGGTATGCACTATTTCGACACTCACCTCAGCCATGTCAGCCAAGACCTCCGCTACGGTTTCTTCGGCGACCTTGACGTAGCTGTGATCGAAGCAACCGAAATGAGCCCCAACGGCGAAGTGATCCTCGGGGCCGGCCTCGGCATGACTCCCACAATAGCCATGATGGCAAAGAAAGTCATAATCGAGCTTTCTTCCTTCTACCACACTTCCTTCCGCGGATTCCACGACAACTACATCCCTCTCGACCCCCCTCACCGTCGCGAGATTCCTATCTACACCCCTTCCGATCGCATCGGTAGCACTGTCGTGAAAATTGATCCCAAAAAGATTATCGGCATCGTGCCCTCCAACGCTTCCGAAAGCATCAAGCCCTTCACTGCTCCCGACGAAGTCTCACAGCGTATTGGCGATAACCTCAGTCACTTCCTCGCTCAGCAACTTCGCGAAGGTAAGATTCCAAAAGAATTCCTCCCGATCCAATCCGGTGTAGGAAACGTGGCCAATGCCGTCCTCTACGGGCTCGGTGAAAATCCCGATGTGCCTCAATTCGTCATGTACACCGAAGTAATTCAAGACGCAGTGATGCACCTCATGGAAGAAGGAAAATGTAAATTCGCTTCCACTTGCGCCCTCACATTCTCCGACGACGCCATGGATCACTTCATGGACAACATCGACTTCTTCCGCGATAAGATACTCATGCGTCCCGGT
>CAZNMC010000058.1:0-12237 GCA_964574285.1 uncultured Sangeribacter sp.
TCCGACAAGAATAGGGCAATGCGAGAAGCCTCAGAGTGTAGGACGGTAACAGATATAGGCACCACGCTCTTTTCGTATCCCTAAGTAAAGTCCCTGACCCGGCTGCCATCACGGACGCAGAAACCATAGTTTTATGCAACTACCTACGAATGAAAAAATGGTGGTGTGGCTCGAGGTAAATCCAACTAAGACAGAACGCGACTGGCTGGTAGCACAAAGATGTTCTACCGACCAACAGCGCTCCGACTTGAATAGACTTTTAGATCTTTGCGATTATCCCGGTGTAAAAGATATATATTCAGCGTCGACAAACCAAACATACCTTCCTTGGGGTAAAGAACTGAAAAATACAGACCTCTCTGGTTTAAAAGGATGGAATATAACAACCGGCTTGGTTTCATCTTTTTATCAACAGCTTTTCAAGGATGATATAGAAAAAGCTCGTAAAAAAATCGCTTGAAGATTTTCTTGCCCAAAATCCCGATTTACAGAAACAGCGTGATGATTTGCTATACACCAATTGTAATAAGCTGTTAAACAAGAGCTTATAGCCACCCACTCTGTATATAAAGATGCAGCACTTATGTAGCCTTTGAGTTCTTTAGAATCACATCATTAAATAAGTTTAATAAAGACATGAAAACAATTAGATTAATTTTTCTTTTTGCGCTCCTCATTTCGACTTCGATTGCTGCCCAGGCAGCATCTGTCACAGTCGGAGACCTTACCTATACAACCAATACAGATGGAACAGCCGCAGTTACAGGATTAGCTAACACATCGGCTACCGAAATAGTTATTCCCGAAACGATAACCTATTCTGATACAGAATATTCCGTTACTTCTATCTCCGGAAGTGCCTTTAACGGTAAAACGAATATAATTTCTGTTTCAATAGGAAATAATGTTAAGACAATTAATAGTTACGCCTTTAAAAATTGTTCAGAATTATCTTCATTAGTAATCCCAGCGAATGTTACGACAATAGGTATAGATGCTTTTGCATCAACCGGTATAACAGAACTTATAATCGAAGATTCAGATAAAACGCTAACTTTTACTGAAAAAAGTAATTCCAATTACGGAGGTATATTTAATACCACTTTTGAAAATTCTCCAATTAAATCACTATATATTAATAGACCAATATATTATAAAGCATTTATTTCTGGTAAATACTCTGTACATTCATACTGTTCTCCTTTTTACAATTTATCAAACCTAAAAGAAGTTGTACTTGGAGATAAAATAACAGAGATACCTGATTATCTATTATTACGTTGTTCCACTGTTGAGAAAGTCTTTATTTTGGGTGAAAACATTACAATTGGGAAAGGCGCACTATTTAATAATGTTAGCAATGAGAATCAAACTACGATACCTACCTTGTTGCTTAATACAAAATCACTTTGTCAATATTCTTTTTCCACTAATTTTAGTGTATCGACCAATTCAGGTTCACCAACAACTTTTGTAAAACCAACAAATCTTTATATAGCAGTGCGTCCTGAACTTATAGAAGACTATACACAGGATACGACCTGGGGAAAATATGAAATAGGAAATATAAACGAACGAGCTCTTAATGTAAATGGATTTTGGTATGGCATTGATTTAGACTCAAAAACAGCAACACTTACATTTGAAAAGAGTTCATCTTTGGAAAATTATCAATCTCAAAAAGACGTTATATTAAATGAGTCTTTTTCTTTTCCCGAATTAAACTTTACTCTTACAAATATAGGCGATTACGCTTTCGATCACTGCTGGACTCTAAAATCAATTGATATTCCGGAAACGGTTACTTCTATTGGTGAGTCTGCTTTTGGATATTGCACTTCTCTGCGTTTTGTTAATATTCCGAGCAGTGTTACGTCTATTGGCAATGATGCTTTCACTGGTTGCTCGGGGCTTGCAGAAGTGACGCTGAATGACGGGCTTGAGCAAATCGGGGATTACGCGTTTTTCGGATGCACGGGTCTTGATCAGATCTCAATTCCTCAAACAGTAGAAACAATCGGCGAACGCGCATTTATGGGTATGCACTGGCTTAATGATGTTTATGTAGCTTCGAACATTCCGAGTGAAGCACCGGTAAATGCATTTACGGAAAATGCCTATAAAAACGCTACTCTCCATGTTCCGGCAGGCTCTTTGCAGGCATATCAGTCACATCCCACATGGTCTAAGTTCCTCAAGATTTCTCAAAAAGACGATGTAATGACCGGTATTGCTGCAGTGGAAGAAGATGTTGAACAAGAAACGGAAATATACAGTCTGCAAGGTGTGCGTCTGTCGGAGACTGACAATTTGCCACAGGGTGTGTACGTTGTCCGCAAAGGAAATAGAACACGAAAAATTGTGGTAAAATAATCCGAACCATAACTTTACAATTTGTTCAGGTCGCACACTTCCCCAAGCGTGCGACCTTTATTTTCCATTATATCTTCCACTTAACCCTTTAACCGATGTATATTCTACTGCATATTTTAAGCGCCGAATATTAAGATATTTGCTAACTGTCTGCTGGCTCACAAAGAGACAGGATTTCCCTGACATATTGTACAAGAAGCGTTTTTTGCTTTATCCTACTATCTTCAAACCTCCATCCTACCATTCCCGCAGCCGCAAAATCAACGTTCTGCATCATTTAGTAAAGCGCTGACACCACTTCTTCCATCGGCAATCCAGATGTGGGTTAATAATCAAAAAAGCTTGTCATAAATTTAATAATTCTTATTAATCAGGGGGCTTATCTCAAACAAAATCAAGTCTAACTCCTATCAGTCAAGAGGTTGGCCTCGATACCGTAGAGTTTAGCAGACAGTAATAAATTACTAACCAAAAATAAAACCCTTTTTATGTAAAAAAAGAGTTGAGCGGTCGCGCGGTGCGATGCTCAACTCTTTGGTATTCTGCTGACTACACTTTTACATAGCTGATTTTAGCCGAATATATCGGAGTGGGTACCAGTGTCAATCATTAGAAGAATCAATTCTTCGTCTCGTTGTTCCCACACCAATAGCCAATCGGGCTCAATGTGACACTCCCATGCTCCATTAAATTTCCCGGATAGTTTGTGAGGACGATATTGAATAGGAACAGTTCCGGTTTCAACAAGAATTACGAGGAGTTCCCTTAGTTTTTCCACATTAAGCCCTCGCTTATAGCATTTCTTAAGAGCTCTTTTGAATTTTGTCGAATAAGAAAGGTTATATCTCATATACCGAGTATCTGTTTGAACATATCGTCAACTGATTCGCAATGAGTTACTCTTCCGGCACGAACATCTTCGTATGCTTCTTCAATACCCGTTTTTTTGCGCTTCTTTTGGGGAACTGCAATCGACACCCCCTCGATGGCGTTAAGAATTTTCTTCAGATGCGGAAGTATCGATTTATCTTCTACATTAATGGTAATCTGTGTCATAATTAATCTCCTTATCCCAACAAAGTTAATAAAAGAAATTTACATAATGAAATTTGCCCATATAAAATAATCGCAAGTGCTACTCTAATCTATTGTATTATGCGGTAAAAGGTGGTAAAAGGGCATAAAAAAAAGAGTTGGGCGGTCGCGCGGTGCGATGCTCAACTCTTTGGTATTCTCTAAATTAATCTCTTTGAAGCTCAACTGTTCTTAATGGGGAATTAATATGCGTGTCAAGACCTATATTAATTTGGAAAGACAATGGCTTCCGATATTATAGCCGGTTGCGCTGCTTGTCACCCTTATTCCGCATAAAGGTTTTCCTCCTTCTGAGGAATGTATTTCTTAACTAGATTGCTGATTTTTTGCAGATCCGGCTTATGATTAGCATAGTCGATAAACAAGCCCATCGGGTATAGGTCCGGATCCGAAGCTGATTGAAAATCAGCGGCATCCTCAGAATAATCGCCGTCTTCCACGGCATCCTCCTCGATAGCGTAGTCGCTGAACGCAATTACACTTTCAGCATCCTTATGCCGTTCGATCTCCACAAGCAGCGTAGTAGGAATAATGCTTAGCTGAGGGTCCTCTCCCCAAAAACCGGGATTATCGATGACTTCCGCCACTTTCGCAGCTATAATGTCAGTGAGTTCTTTTCGTGTCATAGTAATTCTATTTTTATTACCATAACATATCAAATATTGAAATAGTTCCCCCCTACGTATCCCTGAATTCCACCGACAACTTCTCCGGAAAATAAGTTCAATCTTTTGCCGATTTATTTCTCTCTTCCTAATCACAATGCTTGATAGTTGCAACGATGGTTTTAACGGCTTCTAAGTTAGTGTAGTCTATATTGATTCTCAATGACTTAAAAAGCCCGGATTCTCTTGGCGATAATACAAAAAAAAGCAGAGGGGCAGTTCATTAGGACATAGCCTCGAAGTTATTTTATGCGCCAGCTCTGTTGACTATACAATCTTGTATCCAACTTGCCATTTTGGAGGCGTTTATACGATCCAATTCATTAACGGACAAACGTTGGTTGGTGGAAATTATTGAAAGTGATTACAAACAATCATTGACGACTATTGCCACATTATATGATCAACAACGCGTAGCAAATATAAGGATGGGGGTTGAGTCATCTATCCCATATTGAGATTCGACCATTCGGATAAAATTTTTTCTCCGCTTATGGACCGAAAAACCGCTTTAAATTTGCACCAGAAACAAAAACATTAACCATAATATTAACCCTTAAAAACTTCAACACATGTCTTGGTTTACTCAAACAAAAGATTACTCGCTCGAGGATAACAGCCGTAACTTCTATGGCGATCCTGAAATCACCTACGGTTCATCCGATGATACTTCATCGAGCAGTTCATCATCAGCAGCATCCGGCCCATGGGATGACTATCAGCATGAGCGCGAATACATCTCATCATGTTGTGATCAGGACACTCGTTAAGCGGCATCATTCTCCTCTCTTCTAAAAACAAGGCCATGCCTGAAGCCTGTAAAATAGATGGCAGAAACAAATAAAACGTACAACTATGGGTTACTACGATGACAAATTCGAGATCAAGGGTATGACAGAAGAAAATGCCCAGGCTCTCAAAGAGAGCCACGAGACCTACGACAATCCTGCTTACAGTGGCCGCGTCGAAATCGTGAAAGAATCAGATGACACTTATACGGCAACCTACGATCGCGGTGATGTGAAGTCTTTCCAGAAGATCCACGAAGATGGTGAACTCTTCGGAGGGCATACTGATAAACTTTATCAGTAAGGCTATTGGTCTTAATTATTTTATCTTAGGAGGAAACAACCTTACTCCCTCCCAAGATTTAAAAGACAACACAAAACCCAGTCCCCCGAAGGTTTGATTACGAGGGGAATTAACAATTTACATAATGGTGACGATTGAATTCAAGAACGATGAGGATATGCACCGATTTGTTAGCACATATCGTGGCTCTTTCCTCTCCTATCACCCAAATTATGATGGTCAAGTTAAAACCGATCGAATTCTTGGGAGCTGGACTCCTCTGGTCTACCTTGAACGTAAACATGTCAAGGATTTTCGTCGTTTGGGCGAGGATATACGACTGTTCAACGGAAAAATCAGACTAGACTGAGTCAAAATCTGTCAAGAAGAGGGGGCACTCCTGCTCCCTCTCTAACAATTCTCAATTTTTCAATATGCAATACCTTGGCATAAATACAAAATTGGCAATACCTCAGAATGAGGTTATCGATGCTTTATCCAGATTATTTCTGGCAGATATTCCTATATCACGTGTACAACGTATTGTCAATGCCCTTGCAACAGGCAATACCACCTATGCCAAAATAGTGGATTTTACAGTGCCTCATCTGCAGTCTCTGAAAACAAAGTCTTCTGATAAAAATTGGCATAAACGAATGAAAAACAGAGGCGAAGAATGGGAAAAAATTTTTGGAAGAATTAAGGTAGATGATTTTGATTATATCACCGAGCGCTATGAGATAACCTATCTTGATGTCTTTGGTGTTCCTCAGTTTGCTTCGCCGGAGGAAATGGCTTCATACATAAAATCAATTATCAAGGGACAAAACTTTGCAATCGAGCAGCTTGCCGTCCCTTTCTTTCAGCACTATGCGAAGGTGAAATATGGCTTTGGTTGTCCTTCTACCAGACCTCTCCTTCTTTGTGGACCCACAGGTTGTGGAAAGACCGAAACGCTTAATCTTTTTTCCGAAATTTGTGATTGCCCATTTATCATGATAAATACCTCCGAATGTACTCCTACCGGATGGAAGGGTGCATCATTTGAAGATGTCCTTGCTGAAAAGGTACGCAAATATGGACGATCAGAAATTGAGAATTGCATTGTCTTCGTGGACGAAATAGATAAAATCACTCATACAGGCTGCGGTAAAGAAAGCGATGATATGGGTTATGACATTATGCGGTTCATGATGAATCTTACCGATCCCAGAAATAATATCCGTCTAAATAATGGTTTTGGTAAAAATGGCGAACAATCATTTATTGAACTTCCGATTTCAAATATGCTCATTGTATTTTCAGGAGCATTTTCAGGAATTGAAAAATTGATTAAGAAAAGACTAAATTTAACCCCTGGAGTTGGTTTTACATGTAATACGTTTCTTAATCCAGATAAACGACAAAACGTTTATTCGCAAATAAACTGTGATGATTTGAAACAATGGGGCTTTTTAACTGAGTTTATTGGTCGATTAGGGCAAATCATCACGCTTAAGCCACTCGGAGAGGATGAAATGTTTCAGATTCTTACCGAGTCGAAAAATTCAATATTAACTCGCCAGATTTCATACACCCGTAATCTATATAATGCAAAACTTCGGTTTACCGAAGCTGCGTTGAGACTTATATGTAAGAAAGCTGCAAAGCAAGGATTAGGCTTCCGTGGGGTGCAGACTATTTTTTCATCATGCCTGAACAGCCTGTATTATAGATTGCCTGTGGCGGGTAGTGCGGGTCGCACTATAGAAGTCGATGAAATATATATTGAACAGCAACTTAAAACACTATAAAAATGGACCTTGAACCTCAATACACTATTCTCCAGGAATATGTTAAGCAGTTGGATTTTAATAGTCGGACTGCCCCCGAGACATTCATTATGCATCATGAAGGGAAATCAACATTATCTATTAAGATAGACGTTGAGTCTCAAACAGAAGCCAACACAGGTATTTTTTGTGTTACTCTAAATTTACAGTGTTCCGTTGCGTTTGAAAGTGGGCGGACGCTCTTTTCTGTTGCTGTTGTTTACGGAGCGTTAGTCGAACTACAGGAGACATTAGAGGATGCTGAATTAAAGCGTTTTTTGACAGTCGAGATTCCGCAGAAGATCTATCCTCATGTAGCAGTTGTAGTGCATAATACGACATCATTTAGTGGATTTAACCCGGTCATGCTGCCCAAGTATTCATTTTCAGAAAGAAAGCCACTTGAAGGAAGTGCAATTGCTGTAAATCTATACTTCGAGAATGAGCCTGAGTCAATTCTAACCTTAAAACAACTGCTTGATAATGTTGAATCTGGAAATGAAGGTAAAGAGTTCCTCGACACACTAAAAAAGAGCGGAGGAGGGATCAATGGCTTCACGAATTTCACATTGACAAGAACGCTGTTCAGCTACCTTTCTTATATAGATTACAAAACAACTTTTGAGATTGAACAGGATCTGTATGCTAAACGCTTGATGTTCTATTTAATTGTAGCATCAAATGATTGTGAATGGCGATTAGGAAATTATACCGGAGTAAAACCTGAACTATTCTGCCTATACAAAGATAATGGGATAGATGTTGAAAAAAAAATTTCTGAATTGTCACCTACAGAGTTCTTTTCATTAGCATGCGATTTGATTGTGAATGTCCTAACAGAGTCCCATGTAAACATATTTCTTATCGAGCAGGAATATGGAGCATTTGAGGAATTATACAATCCCAATCCGTCAAGAGAAGAGTATCGCAATGCTTTTCATTATGATGTCCTAAGCGGTGAACAACAAACATTTGTCGATTCTCTTTACGACAAAATATCAAGAACTAAATTAGAGGCATTCACATTAGACTTATGAATAAATTTGAATATTTCCTTATTTCCGAACAAGGATTACGAGATAATAATGAAGATTATTGTCACGTAGAGATGATTGCCGGTGGATCAGATATCCTTGCTATTATTGCCGATGGAGTCGGCGGTGAAAATGCCGGAGAAGTCGCTTCGATGGTGACGTGTAAGGTCATATCCGAATATCTTGCTCATCTGGACAATGTCGGTCTTGAAGACCTTCGCATGGCTGTAACAGTTGCAAACAATGATATTATAGAATTGCAAAAGAATCCACGATATGAGAATATGGCAACTGTAGTTTCGGCATGCGTAATTTCTCCGAAAACCAACGCTATTCATATCTGTCATGTTGGTGACACGAGAATATATGCGCTCTGTAATAATGGTATCGAATTAGCCAAACTAACTAAAGACCACTCATTTGTCGGTAGGCTTATCGATGAAGGACTTATATCCGAGGCTGAAGGTATCCTCCATCCAAAACGGAATCGGATTGACCGTTATTTGGGTGCGCGACAACTATCATGTTTTGATGATTATATCTACGCAAAAACCATTCCACTTGAAGGCATAGATAGACTTTTACTGTGTAGCGACGGGTTCTACGATGTCGTGCGCTCAGAGGAGATGAAATTTATTCTTGCAAAGGGCGACTCTCCCGAAGCCACAGCAAAAACTCTTGTCATGGATGCCTATGACAAAGGCTCACATGATAACATCTCCGTAATTATAATTGACAAATAACATAACGATGGATGCAACATTTTACTACTGGCTCACTGTAGCTTCATTACTCTTTACGATGCTATGCTTTTTTCGTAAAGAGATCCCCAACCTCATCGCGTGTGCAACCATCGTAGCGTTGTATGCTAGTGGTTTGTTTGGAACTATCTTTATGCAGATTGTCGATTTCTGCGACAACTACACAAGCATTGACCTTCTATTTCTCTTGGTGATGGTGGGTATCGCTTACGTTTCGTGGGTTGTCCCGGAGATGTTTGTCAAAATTTTTATTGAGAGGAGTAATGTAAAGTCACTGGCATCATCGTTGGGAGAAGGATTCTTGATGTGGTTTGGTATCTACATTTGTGTGATTTTATACAATCTCTTGTATGAAAATTCAACTCCTTTAATCTGCACTATATTCCTGTGTATATTCCTATTGTCCATGCTGATGCGAGGAATACGATCAAAAGATATAACAACAGATGAAGAAACTGATGACAGGATGTGTACCGTCTTGATCTTTCTCATACCGTGTTTCTTTGCAATATGGTCTTTTAACATAATGATCGGCAATGAAGAAATACTATACGCATTCGGTATTGATGAAGAATACCACTATACAATCAGTGCATCCTTAATCCCTACCGTGATGTTGTTCTTTCCTGTGCTTTTTAGTATCCTTTCGTTAGATGCTAATGAAATCTGGGAGAAAGGCTCTTTATTAGCAGAAAGTCTTGAAGAACCGATGAAAGAAGAAGGTAAAGAAGACACTTCTAATCAAGAGGACGTGACTGAACAAGTAGAGAACAATGAAGACAATGGAAAAGAAAATGAATGACTCAGTGAAAAGGAGTCGGAAACTTGCCTATATTCTCAGGCATGATAATCGGTCACCCCTTGATATTGGAGGGTGGCTGAGGCTTGACTATCTTATTTCCAAAGGTTTCTCTATTGATGAAATTGAAGAGATAATAAATACTGACAGCAAACATCGTTTTGAATTCAGCAAGTCTGGCAACATGGTTCGTGCTCTTTACGGGCACAGTGTAAACATCGAGTTGAATCTCGTCCCCTCCGAACCTCCGATGTTCTTGTGGCACGGTTCAGTTTCCTCTACTTTAGCATCAATAACCGAAGAAGGAATTATGCATCGTTCTCGTCAATATGTTCATCTCACAAATGATTGGGAAGCTGCCATAGATACAGCTGCTCGCCATGGACAACCGGTATCAGTCCTAGTCGTTGCCGGTAAAATGTATGAGGATGGGTACAAATTTTATCGTGTGACTGATGACGTCTGGTTAACCAAACATGTTCCAAGCAAATATATTATCATTCAACATTCAAATAGGGATCTATGAGCAAGATATATTTTACAGCCGATTTGCATTTCGGCCATAAACGCGTTCTTAGGATGTATCCAGACCGTCCTTTCGCAGATGAAGGAGACATTGACAAACATGATGCCTATATAATTGAGCAATGGAACCAAATCGTAAGCAAGAATGATGATGTGTATATCCTTGGCGATTTCAGCCTTCGCTCCGTTGACGAGACTCGTAAGATTCTTGAACGATTAAACGGTCACAAGTACCTGTGTCCAGGAAATCACGACAAGTCTCTTCAAGGTTTGGTGCACTGCTTCGTGAAGGTGCAGCAGATAATGGGCCTTAAGCTCAAAAAAAGTCGTTGCACGGAGCTTGATGAAGATTGGGAGTTAATCCTTTGTCATTATCCACTTCTTGAATGGCCCGGTATGCACCATGGGGTATATCATCTCCACGGCCATTGCCACGGAAATGTGGAGATAAATGATCCAAGACGTATGGATGTTGGCTTTGATGCAACCAATAAATTGCTAATTCCTGTGCATGAGGTAGTTAGTCTTATAAAAAACGAACCAAAGCCTGATATCCGATAAAAACTTTGTGGAGAAAAAATTATCCTCGACAAAATAGAATCGCTATACTTACATTTATTGCAAACAGAACAGACCAAATCCCGACTATGCTAATTCGGAGAGAAAAAATTTGCTCTCACAATATACTTTTTATATTATGCTTTGTAGCAATCAATTAACTAAAACGTTAACGAAATGCATCTATTTGATAATATAACTGAATACCTATCTACCTTACCCACGATGTCCTACATCAAGCAATGGTTCGATGGAGATGTGTCTTTTAAATTTGGCAAATATCTCGGCCGTGTAAACCTGAATGTTGCCAAATCAGAAATATGCCCTACCATTGAATTGGGAGACGAAAACTTCAAGGATTACGGCGTGACTCTTTCAGAAGTTGGTCTCTTATTCCTCGCAAATGAACTCAATGCAAATATTGGGAATGTAAGTTTCTTCGTTATTCCAGACGCAGACTTATGTATGTGCCTTAAGAAGTCCTATTACTATTCTACTCAGGATGATGCGCTGAAGTTTCTCCAAAGTACTATTTCTGAGCTATCAATAGTTGCAGAAGCAACTCTTCGTATAGCAGTAGCATTCGAGTTTCCTGAAATTCCAGATAATTTTTACGAAGTTATCAAGAAGGAATTGGACAAAGCCACATATGAACATATTGTTCAGAGAATGGACGAGGTAAGAATCCTCTTGGTTGATGATTTTTTCAATCCTGGGCTTATGGGGCTAAAAACTCATCTAAAAAACCGACTTCAAAAATGCAATATTTTTGAAACAGATAGGGACTTAAACCCTGATGGAATGAACTTTTCTCTCAACCATCAGATTCAAGAGAACAAGATAGACCTCGTTATAGGCTATGGTAATGGGTGCTTCTTCGTGAACCAGTTAACTAATGTCCCCAAAATCTTCATCAGCCCTAAGTTCCAATATTCAGAAGCTCTTAAAAAACACATCGAAGAGTATAATCCCGATGTATCTAGGCTGCATTATGATGTAGAAACAGCTCGTCGTTTCGCTGTAATATATGCTGAAGAAATGGAAGATAAGCAATTCTTCAATATTCGCCATGATGATGTTGAGAACACTGTAGCGTTCTTTTGGATAGATAATTGTTCGGACAAAAATGCACAACTTTATAATCTGGCGTATGGCCCTATTCGCGAACTTTTGTCAGATACTGAGGTATTCACAGATGATATTGTACGATTCAATATCGTTCCGGCAATCGATGCACTATGTGTGAAGTCACATCGTCCTATGTATAAAGGAGGCGTGTCTCGTGGTGAATTTGCCGAACATCTCCGCTCTGTAGTTCAAGATAAAATTGCTTATGGTATACCGGAAGTCTTTGGTGAACGAGCTTTCGTAAAAGTATGCCCTTATACTCATGACATTTCATTGGAGCATGGATATCAGGAGGCTATTCTTGAAACATTGAATAAAGAGGAACAAATAGTTATAAATGAAGACCAAATCCGCTTCATAAGTTTACAGCGTTATCCCGACGACCGTATAAAGGATTTTATAGATGGACTCCTGAAA
>CAZNMC010000059.1:0-12155 GCA_964574285.1 uncultured Sangeribacter sp.
ATAAAATATGGCTTTCGGGGAGACGGCAAAGCGTTTTTAAATGAAAGAGCCGTGGCATCAAAATAAGAAAAAAAGAGAATCGTATGGTAGTAGTTGATTTTTTTGCTAATTTTGCAATCAGTTAAACCATAATAAAAAATTTGAATAACCCAGGGAGAAAACTGACACACAGACTTATCCCTTCACAAAATTCTATCGATGAAAAATTTCAAAGGTATTTTAGTAGTTGCGATGGCATTGATGATGTGCTGTTCTGCAAGTGCCGGTCTTCGATTTGGAGTAAAAGCCGGTCTGAATGTCGACAAACTTCATTTCAACAAAGACGCTTTCAATGCTGACAATCGCACCGGCTTCACCGGTGGTGTTATGGGAGAATTCATGATTCCGGTAGTCAATCTTGGTGTTGATCTTTCGGTTATGTACACTCGGATGAACTCTCGAGATTATGTAACTGTTCCGACATCCGATGGCTTAGGGGTAACTCAAAAAGAAATTAGTAGTGGCAAAAACTTCATAGAACTTCCGCTGAACATCAAATATAAACTTACCCTTCCCGCAATTGAGAAAATTATCAAGCCGTATGTCTACACCGGTCCGACCTTCGCTTTTAAACTCGGTAAAGACACCTGGGATCAGATTAAATCAAAGACTTGCCAAGTAGCGTGGAACGTCGGTTTGGGTATTGAATTGATTAATCATCTTCAGGTCCAGGCAAGTTATGGCATTGGGATGAATAATGTATTTAAAATGACAGGCATTAATACACAAGATTTTAAGGTCAAGAATAACTATTGGACCGTGACAGCTGCGTGGCTATTTTAATTGGGCTCCCAATATCGTCCTTATAAAAAATATATTTCATCGTCCATTTATCCATGATAAAAAAAATATTAGCAATTACATTGCTTCTTGTCTGCGCTTTGAACGCTTCTGCTGAATTTCGGTGGGGGCCGCAAGCCGGATATGTCTATTCCGATTTTTATTGGAAGCAAGATCTCGTAGAAACTCGAGGAATGAGTGGTTTTCAAGCCGGTTTGGCCGGAGAAATCATGATTCCGGGAATTGGTTTTGGAATCGACTTCGGATTGCTCTATAACATGCATGGAGGAAAAGTGGATTTCGGCAAACGATTAATTTGGTCAAGTGATGGATACGGAAACGAAACAGTTTTGCTTCACCAGCTTTCGGTGCCTGTCCATCTCCGGTTCAAATATACACGATTTGGAGGGTTGGAACGAACTATCGCCCCTTTTGCTTTTGCTGGTCCGGAATTTAATTTTACCCTCGGACATTCAAAAAAGACTCCTTTGGAATATCCGGCAGGAAATGTGGGAATTCAAATAGGAGCCGGGGCAGAGTTATTTCAACGTCTTCAAGTAAGTCTCAGCTATACCTGGGGAATTACCTATGAAATTCGAACTATAAAACTTGACAATTTTAGCGCTCGCTCTCAACATTGGGGGGTAAACGTAGCTTGGTTTTTCTAATATAATTTCACACTAAAAAAAGAAAAGATAACCAATTACGAACTCTTCTAAGGGCGTTTCAAAATATCGATTCTGAAACGCCCTTTCTTTGATTTAAGACAAAAAGAATTTACTGACCTTTCATATCATATGTCATCATTAGGCGATTCTCATTCCTCTATTATGCAAGCTGAAGTATTACTTCCTCTCCCACTTCCGGATACTTTTACTTATCTCGTGCCTTCAGAACTGGAGAAGCAGATTGTCCGAGGTTGCAGAGTACTGGTGCAGTTTGGCCAACGTAAATTCTATACCGGGATAGTAGCCAATCTTCATCCTGCCGAAAAAAAATCCTTCGAAGTAAAACCAATTATTTCACTTCTGGACAATGAACCGATTTTATGCTATCCTCAACTAAAGTTTTGGAGCTGGATGGCTGATTATTATCTTTGTTCGCCTGGCGATGTAATGAAAGCAGCCCTCCCGTCAGGATTAAAAGTGGAAAGTGAAACATTTATTTCACTTAACCGTGATTTCGTACTGGATGAAGAGGAGACTCTATCTCACGATGAATCAACGATTCTGATGGTCCTCGATGACAAAAAACGGCTGCGTATGGCAGAACTGGTTAGGCAAACCGGAATTTCCAGAGTATCAGCTGCCGTGGAACGGCTCTTGAATATTGGAGCTATTGAAATAGATGAAAAAACTATCGATTATTACCGTCCTCAGACCAAGGTGATGGTCGAATTGGAATGTGGACGACACGATCACGACAAATTACATGAGATATTCAAACAGGTTAGCCGCTCAATCCGCCAAGAAAGATTACTAATAGCATATCTTGATATGTCGGGATGGATGCATCCTTCCGACCCGCTCCGAGAAGTGGAGAAGACCCAATTAATGGATGCAACCGGGGCAACTCCAGGAATATTCCGGGCATTGATTGACAAAAAAATATTCAGCACCTCTAAAAAAACTGTCAATCGATTCAACTCTGAAAACTATAAGGTAGAATCTTTAGCTATTCTCTCGGAAGCTCAAAAAAGAGCATACCATGAAATTGAAATATCTTTCAAGGAACATGGCGTTACCCTTCTCCATGGCATCACCGGGAGTGGTAAAACCGAAATATATACTCATTTAATAAATAAAGTCCTTGAATCGGGCAGACAGATTCTTTTCCTTGTCCCTGAAATATCTCTGACCACTCAACTTACGAATCGTCTTCGAAAAGTATTTGGAAACAAATTGCTTGTATATCATTCCAAATTTTCCAACAGTGAGCGCGTTGATGTCTGGCGTCATTTACTAAATTCATCTGAACCGCAAGTAGTACTCGGGGTTCGTTCTTCCGTTTTTCTTCCTTTCAAAAATTTAGGATTAGTAATTGTAGATGAGGAACATGAACCATCATTTAAACAATATGATCCCGCTCCGCGCTACAATGCTCGGGATTCAGCGATAATGCTGGCTACCATGCATGGTGCAAAAACCCTCTTAGGGTCAGCCACCCCTTCTATTGAGACTTATTACAAGGCTAAATCCGACAAATACGGTTTAGTTGAATTAAATGAGCGCTTTGAGGGAGCGACTCTGCCGGAAGTAAACATTATTGACATGAGAGCGGAACGCAAAAATCGCACGAATAAAGGTATCTTGTCAGCTCCTCTAAAACATGCGACGGAAAAAGCCCTGGAAGATGGCTCACAAGTGATTATGTTCCAAAACAGACGTGGATTCGCTCCGGTGGTAGTTTGTCGAGAATGTGGTTGGACTCCCAAATGTGTCAACTGTGATGTGTCACTGGTCTACCATAAGCGAAGTGGACAATTACGATGCCATTATTGTGGATATTCCGCCCCACTTCCGAATGTCTGTCCGGCATGTGGCCAAAACACAATCCAAACCTTCGGATATGGCACCGAACGTATAGCCGATGAAGTGCATCAGGAATTCCCGGATTATAGAGTTAGTAGAATGGATCTCGACACGACTCGTAACAAAGAGGCGTTTCAAAACATAATCGAAGACTTTTCGCGAAAAGAAACCGATATCCTCGTTGGGACACAGATGGTCTCAAAAGGTCTTGACTTTGAGAAAGTCAAGATAGTAGGAGTACTTAATGCTGATACGTTGCTTAATTTCCCAGATTTCAGAAGTGGAGAACGAGCTTTCAATATGTTGGAACAAGTGTCCGGACGGGCGGGTAGGAGATATGAAAAAGGAACTGTTTTTATTCAGACCACATCTCCCGATAATTCTGTTTTGAAATTCGTTCAAGAACATAATTATCAGAAATTTTACGAAAAAGAATTAGCTGAACGCCATCGGTATGCATATCCGCCTTTCACCCGCGTCATAAATATATATATTAAACATCGAGATTCCGCTACTGTAGATGCACTCGCTGTCGCTTATTCTATGGCGCTTCGTAAGGTATTTGGAGGGAGAGTTTTGGGACCGGAGAAACCATTTGTAAGTAGAATCTCGACATATTATCTCCAAACCATCATGCTTAAAATCGAGAGTGCAGCCTCCATGACAAAAGTTAAATCTCTATTGCGAAATATTTTCCTTGAGATGGCACCCGACCCCCGAATGAAACAAGCGATTCTTTATTACGATGTAGATCCTGTATGAGAAATTAATAACAAATCCTCAACTCCCATATTGGAAAGCTAATCCAAATTTAGTAATTTTGCACTATATTTCTGATTAAAAAGACGCATATAATTCAGACATATGTATGCACCTATGGAACAAGAAAATTCCACATCTCCCCTTTTGAATGATCCCTTCGACAGAGACCATCTGTGGCACCCTTATACCTCTACCCTCAATCCTCTTCCTACCTATAAAGTTGATCATGCACACGGAGCTGTCATCACATTGTCAAATGGAACTGAATTAATCGATGGGATGTCATCGTGGTGGTGTGTCCTACACGGCTATAACCATCCTGTTTTAAACAAAGCAGCCATAGATCAGATTCATCGAATGAGCCATGTCATGTTTGGTGGTCTCACCCATCAGCCGGCCATCGATTTGGGGAAATTGCTTCTTTCCATACTGCCGTCTTCCATGAATCATATTTTTTATGCCGATTCCGGATCGGTAGCTACCGAAGTAGCTATGAAGATGGCAATTCAAGCGGTAAATAATCCTAAACGTACTAACTTTGTTACCATCCGAAATGGATATCATGGCGACACCTGGAATGCAATGTCAGTGTGCGATCCGGTGACTGGCATGCATGGAGCGTTTGGAAATGCTTTACCAATCAGATATTTTGCTCCTTCACCGGAGTGTAAGTTCGGAGAAGAGTGGAAACCGGAAGCTTACGAACCTATGCGAAAGCTTCTCGAAAAAAAAAGTGGAGAAATCGCTGCTGTTATTTTGGAACCGATTGTGCAAGGGGCCGGCGGAATGCGATTTTATCATCCTCAATATCTTCGTGAACTCCGGCGCCAATGCGACAAACTCGGAATCTTATTGATTTTTGATGAAATTGCTACCGGATTCGGCCGCACGGGTAAATTATTCGCTTGTGAACACGCAGGAATTGAACCAGACATTATGTTATTGGGGAAATGTCTGACAGGAGGATTTATGACATTTGCTGCCGTAGCTACTACAGCAGCCGTAGCTGAAAAAATATCTCGTTCCGATTCCGGAGTCATGATGCATGGACCAACTTTTATGGGAAATCCCCTTGCCTGCGCAGTTGCGTTAGCATCCACACGGCTTCTCTTGGAATCTTCATGGCAAAAAAGAGTTAAAGAAATTGAAGGTATTCTCTCCACACGACTTGCAGAAGCAGCTCAATGGGAGTTTGTTAGTGATGTGAGAGTATTAGGGGGAATTGGCGTCGTTGAACTTTCAACTCCGGTCGACCTTGGCTCGTTTCAAAAGCTGTGTGTCGAAGAAGGAGTTTGGATTCGACCGTTTGGGAAGAATGCTTACTTGATGCCCCCTTTCATGGCTGTAAGCGATGAGCAAGTACATAAGCTCTGTGATGCTTTGCTAAAAATTCTGAAAAAACTTTATGCTTGAGCACAACTATCCTTTAGCTGCATTTGAAGCTATTCTTGAAGACTATCGATCTAATCACCGCCTCCGCTCTTTGCCGGCAGAAGGACCGCTTGATTGCATTGATTTAACTTCCAATGATTATCTTGGATTAGCTAAAACACCATCTGATGAGATAGAAAGAGAGCTTAAAAAACATTTCCCTAATTTATCTTACTCTTCGTCGGCATCAAGGCTTTTGTCCAGTCGCCAGACTCTACATCTGAATTTGGAGAAAAGACTTGAAGAACTGTATGGGCGTCCAGCTCTGCTTTTCAATTCAGGATATCATGCCAATGTCGGCATTATATCCGCTCTATCAATTCCGGGAACCCTCTTCTTGTGCGATAAAATGGTGCATGCTTCGACTTACGACGGTTTAGCCGTCGGAAAGTCAGAATTCAGACGTGTTCCTCACAACGATATTAACTCATTTGAGAGAGCTGTTGAATCCAAATACAACGATTTCGAACGAATCATTATCGTCGTAGAATCGGTGTATAGCATGGACGGAGACTTAACTCCTCTGAATGAACTGGTCAATATTAAACGTCGCTTTCCCAAAGTACTCCTTTATCTTGATGAAGCTCATGCTGTTGGTGTCTTTGGCCGTTATGGACTGGGGATTGCTGAAGCCGAAAATCTTATAGATGAGATCGATATTCTTGTAGGGACATTTGGTAAAGCTTTAGCCTCTAATGGAGCCTTTGTCATCACAAACGACTTATTGAAAAAGTATCTTATTAACAATGCCCGTTCACTAATCTTTTCCACGGCACTTCCTCCATTCAATTCAGCCGTTTCACTTGTAATGCTAAATCGAGCTGCCTGCATGGAAGAGGATCGTGTTCGGCTTAAAGAGCTTTCTGATCGATTCAGGAAAGGCTTGGAAGCGATTACCGGATTCCACTCTACCTCCCAATCTCAAATTATTCCCTTACTAACCGGGGATGCTAAAAAAGCAGTAGAATTAGCATATAAGATAAAGAATAGTGGGTTCAATGTTTTACCAATTCGCCGACCTACAGTCCCGCCGGGGACAGAACGTATTCGATTCTCAATTGACGCCTCGCTGTCAATCCAGGATATTGATCGTTTATTAGATTCTATAAAATTATCCTATCATTCTCTTTCAATCTGATGAAAATAGAATTTACTCATCAATCCCCCGGGTGCCATCGGCTTATACTTATTTTTGCCGGCTGGTCTACCGATACGTCTCTTTATGCTTCAATAAAGAAAAAGGATTGGGATGTAGCGATTGTCAGCGATTACTTAACTCTCGATTTCTCCTCTGAAATTTTAAAAACCTATTCAACCATCTATCTCTATTGTTGGTCACTCGGAGTTTGGGCTGCTTCTAATGTAATTGATCAAAAATATATCACGCGTGCTTTTGCCATAAACGGGACGGAACATCCTGTCAGTGACATACATGGCATCCCGAAGAAAATCTTCCAAGGAACAGCTGAGACTTTAAGTGATCGGAATCTTTTAAAATTCCGGAAGCGACTATTAGGTCAGGAATACGCTGATCGCCTGCCAGAACTGGAAAAATGCAATTCTTCAATTAAAAAACTCTCCGATGAGCTTTTTGCCATAATGAAACTGTCTGACAGCCCTAATTTCTCCCATATTAGATGGGAAAGAGTATATATTGGGCGGGAAGACAAAATATTTCCTCCGCAGAATCAAAAGCGAGCATGGGAAGCCATCCAATTTCGATGTAAAGAGATTTGCTTCCTTAACGCTCCACACTACATTGATCTTCAGGAAATCGTAAATGCGACTATACCTGATTTAGAAAAAATGGGGCGTAGATTTTACACTTCAAGTTCATCCTATGATAATAATGCAATTGCTCAAACCCAAATCGCCAAAAAGCTTACCGAATTAATTCAATTGTCAGATTTATCACCCAATCCAAATATCCTTGAAATCGGTCAAGGAACCGGACTTTTTACACGCTTATATTCAAAAAAAATTAATCCCTCAAAAGCAGAATTTGTGGATATTTATCCCACTGCCCGGTTTGGAATAGCTCCGGAAGAAATCTACCATGTATGCGATGCCGAACAGTGGTTAGAATATAATAATTCGACTTATGATTTGATTTTAAGTGCTTCTACAATTCAGTGGTTTCGCAATTCCAAACGCTTCTTTCAACGCACTTCCCAACTTCTTAATTCTGAAGGGGAACTAATTTGTTCGACTTTTCTTCCGGGTACTCTTGACTTATTCGATAATGTCCGACCCTCTCCCATGCTATATCCTACCACAGGAGAATTGGAACAAATGATTAAAGAATTTTTCGGCGAAGTCTATCTTGAAGAATTAAAAGTGGAGCTGAAGTTCAACAATGTTAAAGATGCCTTAATGCATTTGAAAGCGACAGGCGTTGGAGGAGCCTTCGGTCGCTTTGGGGAGATACGAGACATCATAAATGCGCTATCTGCCGAAAAAGAAAAACCAACGCTGCATTTTAATGCTCTACTCATCAAAGCGAGCAACCCAACTAACAAAATGATAAAATAATAACACTGAAGTTTTTATTAATAAAATTCTTTTTGTATTTTTGGCAAAATTTAAAATAATAACCTGCGAAAATCGCATGATTGAAATAATCGAATTGATGGATTCCCTCTTCCAACAACATCGGTCGATTGATATTGCTGAGAGTGAATTTATGCGACTTATTTATGACGATGAACTGCTTCATCATGAATATAAAGCATGGTGCCGTAGCCATGGTTTCACAGAAAGAAAAGGATTCGCTGAATTTTGTCAAAGTCGGATAGAAGAGGAAGAAAGTAGATGGGAAGTCCTCGATGACCCGGATATAGATTAAATAGACGGTTGGAAAAATGAGTAATAAGTGTCGATTTATTGCTGAATGGGAGCCATCGGAGGCTGTTTTCATCACATGGCCCGATGCAGATACGGATTGGAATTATATTTTGGAAGAGGCCCAGTTGCAATACTACGCTCTGATTCAAGCATTATTGCAAACCGGGGTGAAAGTTTTTATTTTATGTCATAACCTCATTTCTACGAAAGAGAGCCTGGGGGCTTACTCCCAAAATCCCCAACTCTTTTTTATTGAAGCAGAATATAACGACACATGGATTCGAGATTACGGACCACTGACCACCGAAATAGATAATCACATTATATCAAATGACTTTGGGTTCAATGCATGGGGACTTAAATTTGCTTCTGACAAAGACAACCTTGTTAATCTCCATCTCAATCAAATAGGATTGTGGCCGGATGGGGTATATCGCAACCATAGAGACTTCATTTTGGAAGGCGGATCAGTCGAGACAGATGGGAACGGAACTCTACTAACCACATCTCGCTGTCTGCAATCTCCAAATCGAAACGGAGGAAAATCAAAAGAAGAACTAAATCTTGTTTTGGGGAATACTTTGGGGGTATCCCATGTCCTTTGGCTTGATTATGGAGCTTTACAAGGAGATGACACCGATTCCCATATTGACACATTAGCCCGATTAGCCCCTAACGATACAATAATTTTTACTGGCTGTCGAAATTTCGATGATCCCCAATTTGAGGAACTCCTGCGTATGCGTGCCCAACTTGAACTCTTCCGCACAGCTGAAGGAAACCCTTTTAATCTTATCGAGCTTCCTCTTCCCTCTCCGATATTTGATCCATTGGACGGAAGTCGACTTCCAGCAACATATGCCAATTATTTGATAGTAAACGATCGGATTCTGATGCCAACTTATGGTGATACCCGAACTGACACTTTAGCTGCCAACACACTTCGAATTGCCTTTCCTTCCTACCAAATTATAGGGGTTAATTGCAAGACTTTGTTACGCCAACATGGATCTCTCCACTGTGCAACAATGCAAATTCCCGTGGGAACAATTTCCCCCTCTTGGTTAAGATAAATAAATTATTACCAATTCATGGACTTAAATTCTACGAAAAAAAGAGAATTAAAAATTGGAATAGTCCAACACTCTTTTACAAACGATGTTGAGACAAACCGCACTCGAAATCTTTCTGCAATTGCAAATTTGGCACAAGAAGGGGCACAAATAATAGTATTGTCAGAACTTCACGACTCACTATACTTTTGCCAAACCGAAGATGTGGATAATTTTATTTTAGCATGCAATCTGCCAGGCGATTTCACGGATATTTACGGTTCAGCCGCTGCGGAAAATGACGTAGTAATAGTCACAAGCGTTTTTGAACGTCGGGCTCCGGGGCTTTATCATAATACCGCTGTCGTTTTCGATCGAGATGGTAGTATAGCAGGGAAATACCGTAAAATGCATATTCCCGATGACCCGGGTTTTTATGAAAAATTCTATTTCACTCCAGGAGATCTTGGTTTTAAACCTATTGATACCTCACTTGGACGATTGGGTGTTCTCGTGTGCTGGGATCAATGGTATCCGGAGGCTGCTCGACTTATGGCAATGGCTGGAGCTGAAATTTTAATTTATCCTACTGCAATCGGGTGGAATCCGGATGATTCAACAGATGAAAAAAAGCGCCAACGTGATGCATGGGTTATCGTACAGCGAGGACATGCCGTGGCAAACGGACTTCCTGTGGTGAGTGTCAATAGATGCGGTTTTGAAGAAGACCCTTCCGGTCAAACTTCTGGGATAGACTTTTGGGGCACCAGTTTTATAGCCGGGCCACAAGGAGAAATACTTTATATGGCTCCGGATGATAAATCGGAAGAAATATGTATGACCATCGACATGACTCGATGCGAAAACGTTCGGCAATGGTGGCCATTCCTACGCGATCGAAGGATAGATGAATTTAGCGATTTAAGTCAGCGGTTTCTCCTTTAATGATTTAAAAGTCATTCCTCCAATCATTTAAAATATAGAGTCGAATAATATTCTATTACACTTATCCGACTCATTCTATGTCAAAAAGCCAAATTTTTAAGATTTAATTAATTCCATTATAATGCGCTCCTTAAAACGTCTCATTGACAGCTTTTATGCTGGGGTCTTTCTATTTTCAATTTCATTGCCAATTATGGCAGATACAATCCCCGTCAGCGATCAAATCAAGCATTTTCCGGAAAAAATTCAGGAACAAAAACTAATTAATCAAACCAAATTAATCGGGATTAATATACCCGATTCAATGCTGACCGTTACCCAAGATTCTGCTTATAAACTGATTGAGCGTTTTTACGCAGATCAATTCCGCAACTTCCAAGATCCCCGTGCTCCGTATTTTATGTTTATGGGGAAAAATGCTGATTTGGCTATGGGTATCGGTGGAATGGTTCGTATACGTGGTTGGTTCGATTGGAATGGATCAGTTCCTGCAAATGGCTTTTCTCCCTATTTAATTTCCATCCCCAAAGATCCCACCACAAAAAGAAAACTTGATGCCACACCCGCGGGAACAGGAATCTTTCTGACCCTTCTCGCACATAAACCTTGGTTAGGGTATTTAATGGCACACATCGAGGGAAATTTTGATGGTTATAATCATGTAGGATTCAAATTAAAAAAAGCCTACGTGACACTCAATGACGTGACAATTGGATATGCTACTTCCACCTTCTGCGATCCTGCAGCACTTGCCCCAACCATTGACGGTGCAGGTGCAAATGGAAAAATTGATCGCACAAATGTCCTGATTCGCTATATGCATACATTTAAAAACCGATGGACAGTTGCCGGCTCTTTTGAATTTCCAAAAAGCTATATCGATGTTGTCGATGCACAAACCCAAAAGTGTAATGACTATGTACCGGATATTGCTGCTCTTGTACAATATCAATGGGACGGCGGCCTCAGCCACATCCGTTTAAGTGGACTGATGAGAGTCATGGCATATCGCGATCTTATAACATCACAAAACAAAAATGTAATAGGCTGGGGTGCAATGGCATCGGGAATGTGGAAAGTCTTTCAACCTCTAACCCTCTATGCTTCTTTCTCCATCGGACAAGGACAGGCTTCTTATCAAGGAGACCTCTCAATTGGGAACTACGACCTTATTGGCGATTTAGATACTCCCGGCAAATTATATGCACCGACTTCTTTCGGAATAACAGCTGGTGTGAAATATTATTTCTTGCCAAATCTTTTTGCATGTGCATCTTTTGGAGATATGCACTATACTCCTCAAAAACACTTAAACGACTCACAATATAAAGAGGGCCTTTATGGAGCAATCAACTTATTTTGGGATATTACCCCTCGTATTCAAGTAGGTGCAGAATATTTAATGGGGAAACGAAACAATTTCGATGGCACACATGCAAATGCCAATCGGGTAGATGCCCTGTTCCAATTCAGTTTTTAAAAGGCATTTATAATAATTTGTAAAACAAGGTTTTGTAATTATATCAGTCATTATCCCCTGTCAGAAATTCGGCAGGGGTTTTGATTTTTATATCATTCTTTTGTTCAATGAAATTATCGATTAAATCAAATCCCTCAAAAAGAAATAAGGGATAAGAATTCCCCTCATTAATTACTCTAAACAAATTAAACATCTTACAGTATAAGTAACACCGGGATATTAACATTTTAAAAACATATATTACTGTCCGCTAAACCATAAAGGCCCTTGCCCAACCTCTTGAGAAATAGA
>CAZNMC010000060.1:0-11563 GCA_964574285.1 uncultured Sangeribacter sp.
TCTTTTTAGCGTTTGTCAGTTCCTCTGCTTTGGGAATATCCACAATTTCCTCCAAACGTTTAGGCAACTTACCTTTATTTACCTTAAATACGCGAGTCTCCTTAAGATTGGTTGTTACAAAGAAATCAGCACCGGACCAAGCTGCGTAGTTATAGCCTTGAAAGTAGTCTTCCTCACGAATAGTGATCTGTTCTGCTTTGCACTCAACAACAATTGTGGCTGCCTCCTCATTACTTTTGGAAGAAGACGATTTCCATACAACAATATCTGCACGCGCTTTTCCTTGACCACGATGCGAATTATTAACCTGGATCTCTTGCGCCATTTGTCCAATCTCAAAACCATAATGCTTTACTAAGCGACAAATATATTCCTGGCGTACCCGTTCTTCAGGAGTAAGGACAAGCCATTTACCTTTAATTGGAGAATATATTTTATCATCTTTGATTTGGAGTTCCATGTTCATATCATTAGATTTTTATTGATTCAACGTATCGCTTATTTAGCAGTTCTTCCATTTCAACTCCTAACAGCTTTGATATCTTAATAAGTGTTTCGATATCGGGTTGGGAAGTATTAGTACACCATTTTGAAACAGTAGAAGGATTGATACCTAACTGTTCTGATAACCATTTATTAGTTCGTTTCTTCTCTACAAGAACTACTTTTATGCGATTCAAATCTTCCATTGCACAAATCTTTGTTTGTCTACAAAAATAGTGATTTATTTTCACTTAAAGCGTCATCATGGGGATTTTTTCACCGTAGAATAAAAAAATGGGATTATTCTGCTTGTTGTTTACTGATTTTGAGTATATTTGGACCTGAGAATTCATGCAAATAATAGCAAAAAGAATCAGCGGTACGAAAAAGACGTTAGATGGTTGTCGGATACGAAGTTGAATTTACCGAAATTTCTATCCCACTTTCAAAAATACCCCTCGTACTGATTAAAATGCAGAAGTACTTAATATTATAGATGTGAATAAATTGCATCGTCAAGTGAAGACGAAGAACATTCCATAAGTTAAAAATATAGTCAAATACGCTTGCCATGTCAGTTTTTTGCTATATTTGCAGCACATTAAACCGGTAACACGATTTTATATGCTCAGCTTCCTCTTAAAAGTCATTTGTTACGGTGTCCTCTTCGCTTATTTGGGCTAGGCTCTTTATGCCCTTTATCGGGCTATCTTCAAACCGGGTAAAAAATGGTACACTTCCCTGGCTTTAACCCTTACTGTTACTGAACAGTCCCGCGATCAGTTCTGCGTGATTCCTGTTGCGCCCCCTAAAGCCCTATAGCTTGGGCGTATAGCTCCGCCCATTTCTTCTCCGGCTCGCTCTTATCAATATCGACAGGCTGATTTGACCGGATTAGAGCGCACTCCTTGGCGAATGTATCCTCATCGTTCCATCTCCACAATTTTTTGAACCAATCCGCCTGTTAGACACGTGGATATGGTAATGGCATCTCCTGGCAAGTAAAAACGGAAGTTTTCAAAAGCAAGGAGGAGACTGTATATCACATAATGAAAAAGAAATGAACACTAATTCCAGCGGGCATCTACCAGCCCTATTAGGTCTTAGTATCCATTTATCTTAACCAAAATTATCTACCACAAAATTAATAACTTTTTCTCAGATCACAAAAAGATTGATGCAAAAAAAAATAAAAAGAACCCTGAATGTCGTAGCGTGAAACTGCAATCCACGTTAGCACTCAAGGCTCTTCCTTTTATGCGCCGGAGCATAGGGTCACCGGGCTTATTAAAAAGCGGCAGGCCCACAAACCGACAAATGCCGGAACGGTTGCGCCCCCCGCACTGCAAAGTTAATATTTAATTCCAATTCTGCAAAATGATTGACGCCAGCAAATTAAAAGCCGACATTCTCAGCGATATGCGTGTCGGTTTCTTAAAAAGAAGTTATCGGAGAGCTTTGACGCGATAGGAGCATCTGACCTTCCCTTTTGCAATATTATTAAGTTTGGTTCGGATAAGAGCTTTTCGGATTGGAGCGATGTGATCGGTATATACTGTCCCAAGAAGATGGTCATATTCGTGTTGCATGATGCGACTGAGAAAACCGGTGAACTCCTGTTCATGTTCCTGAAAGTTTTCGTCAAACCAATTGAGGCGAATGTGTTCGACTCTGGGTACGTTTTCCGACAGACCTGGCAGGGAAAGGCATCCTTCAGATCGAGTTATGACGGGGGAATCCTCCACAACTTCAAGCACAGGATTTATGAGTACCATTTTTGAATTGGCACACTCAGGAAAGTCGTCAGCCAATGCAGACCCGTCGAGTACGATAAGGCTGATTGATTTCCCTATTTGGGGGGCTGCAAGACCCACACCGTCGCTGGCATACATGGTTTCCCACATGTCGTCAATGAGTTTTGATAGCTCAGGATAGTCGGGAGTTATGTCATCGGTTTCTTCACGCAATACGCCTTGTCCGTAAAGATATATGGGTAGTTTCATAGGTATAATGTAGCTGATTGAGAATTATATAGAAGAAGCGTTTATTCCATTTCGCCGTAGCCGCTGCCATCCATTGGCTCAGCATTTTCGTTTCGACGATTGGGTTTTGCTTTCATGTTGCCAAAAGTGTATTTGACGGTTAACTGGATGCGACGACCGCCGCGCCAGCGCTGAGCCGACTGAAAATAGTCAGTGCCGTTAACTGTGGTTTTAAATTTGCGTGAGTCAAAAATATCACGGCAATTGAGTGAAACAGACCAGTTGCCAAAAGCACGTCGGATTCCGGCATCTACGTTCCAACCACCCTGATGGGAACCTTGGGCTTCAAGATGGCGCGAGGAGTACTTACCGGACGCCTGAAAATTAAGATTCCAGGGAAGCCGTACCGTAGCCATACAACGGATATCCCAAGCAAAAGAATTCTGTTTGTTACCGGAGAGGTAGTGTTTATCGCCCAAGTCGTCGGTTACAGTCAGATTCCAGGCTGAGATATGATTATTATATAAATTGAGTGTTGTCGTGAGATCGAGTCGCGACTTGAAAAGAGAGTTTTTTATTACCAACTCCACACCGGAGTTTGCTTGTTTTGATACATTTGCATGAGTAGTATAAATGACATCTCCGACACCGTAACTGATTCGGTTGATAATATTATCCGAAGTTCTCATATAGGCAGAGACCGATATCATATGGTCTCTCCAAGTCTTGATATAATTAAGCTCGAAAGAATTGGAATATTGAGGTTCGAGTTGTGGATTACCAAAAGTGATATTTGTCGGATCGGAAATATTTCGGAAGGAATTCATCTGCCCGCCCCAGGGTCGGCGGATACGGCGAGTATAATTGATTTGAATTTCATTGTCATGAGGCAATGCATAGGATAAGTAGGCAGAAGGGAAAAGAGCAAACGAGTTCTTTTTGAACAGGGGTGCATCAGCTTCCGTTTGATCATATTCAAGAGAGCGGGTACGCACTTGCCAGGCTTCACCCCGCACTCCGGCTGAGAAGCTGAAATTTTTCACTTTTCCGCCCAATGTCAGATAAAGAGCGGAGATGTTGTTGGTGTATATAAACCGATTGAAGAGTTCGGGTACGATGGTTTGGTCGAGCGGTGAAGTACCTTCACGAGTAGTCACAGGTGTATTTTCATGGCTATAGTTTCCGTTAAAACCGGCTTCAAGCTTAAGCCATGGAACAAGCTGCTTCATATAGTCAATCTTAGCTTCATAGCTGTTGACGTTAATGGTTTGATCTTGCTCCTGATATTCGTCGGGCAGAGGTTCTCCCGGGAAAATTTGTTCTTGTCGATAGCTATTCCATGTCGGACCACCCCAATGGTTATAGGAAACCATCATGTCAAGGGTATGGGAGTCGCTCCATCGGCGAGTGTAGCCCAATTCGGCATGTGCCCCACGATTATTGCTACGATTGTGAGCCCATTGCGTGTTGGCCATCCATTGATTTGGCAGGTCAGAGACATAATTGGTTGTAGTCCTCCCCCAGCGATGACCAAACATTCCAAAACCATTGACATAAAAAGCGTCTTTGTCAGTCAGATGGTAGGTGACGCCGGCACGGATGAAAAGATTGTTGCCATGATTACGCCCGTCGGCATCTGAATTCAAAAAGAATCCGTCGTCATAGGTGCGGCGTACTTTGGATCCATTTTTACCATGACGCATCCTGAAACCTATGCTGGCGTATGTTTCCCACTTTGCACTGGAATAATTGAAATTTACCGAGGCATTTCCTCCTCCCTGAGAATTACCCCCGATTTCAGCACTTCCGAAAAAACCTCCGCGACGGTCTTTTTTCAAAATAATATTAATGATTCCGGCAGTGCCTTCCGGACTGAATTTTGCAGAAGGATTGGTGATGACTTCAATTTTTTCGATTGACTCACCGGGAATCTGTTCAAGAATCTGAGCACGGTTGTCAGCTGTCAAACCCGATTCTTTCCCGTTTATCCAAACTGTCACGGAAGAATTACCACGAAGCGAAACTTCTCCATCCTGATCCACTTCCACAGAAGGAATGGATTCAAGAAGTTCGCTGGCCGACTGTCCGGCCGCCATGATATTGGCATCCACATTGAAGACCTTTTTATCAAGTTCAAAATGGACTTGACTTTTAATACCTTCTACCACCACTTCCTGGAGAAGCTTCGTATCGTCAGCCAACCTCAGAGTTCCCAAATCAATAGTTTTGCCGGCAACGGTGACAGGTCGCTCCTGATCGATGCTCCCAATGCTGCTTATCTTCACCAGATATTTTCCATCGGTCACACCGGGAATGGTAAATCGGCCGTTCTCATCCGTGTTTGTTCCTATAGTAAGAGGCTTATTTGTTTTCGAATCAATCAATTGCACTGTAGCAAATGCAATCGGTTCGCCGGTATCTTTTGAAATTGCTGTTCCTGTAATGTCTCCTTTTGCAAAGCAAAGGGTCGGCAACATAGCGATGGCGAGTGGAAGCGCCAGCTTCATCTGTTTTATATTCATTTCCGAAATCGAAACGCGTTTATTGGTATAGGGTTCGAATGATTTTGGTTTTTACACTTTAAAACCGACCCTAAACTATCCAAATGGTTTAATTCCAAATCAAAATTTTCTTTCTTTTTGTGCTTTAGGATTAACCCCTCCACCCGTGTTTTTGTATGTCGGCAAAATTTAGCTACCTTTGCATCTTGGAAATTCGATTTATCAACCATCAGGTGTCGAATCCATCTTCTAACTCATGCGCATAATCCGTCGGCTTCACTGGTTCGTCTTGAAGAGCTTCCTCCCTCTTTTTGCGATGACATTCTTCATCGTGCTCTTCATCGTATTGATGCAGTTCCTTTGGAAATATATCGACGACTTGGTGGGAAAGGGGCTATCGATGGATGTGTTGGGAGAGCTTTTCTTCTATGCTGCCGTCAGCATGGTTCCGATGGCACTACCGTTGGCCATACTTTTAGCGAGTCTAATGACGTTTGGTAACTTCGGTGAGAAGTTCGAGCTGACAGCCATGAAGGCTTCGGGAATATCTTTGATAAGAGTAATGGCTCCCCTGATAGTTTTGGTGGGGGGTATAGCTGTGGGAGCTTTCTTTTTTCAAAATGATGTGCTTCCGCATGCTCAAGTCAAAATGTGGACCCTACTCTTCTCGATGAAGCAAAAAAGTCCTGAACTGGAAATTCCTGAAGGTGTATTCTATGATCAAATTCCAGGCTATAACATTTTCGTAAAAGAAAAAAACGCATCGACAGGCATCCTCTATGATGTAATGATTTATGATGTAGCCCGCGGAGGGGATCAAGGTACAATTCTTCTCGCAGACTCAGCGCGACTCGCCTTTACTCCCGACAATAAATATCTCTTCCTACATCTATATAAAGGAGAACAATTTGAAAACCTTCGCGATCAGTCGTCGCTGGATGCGAACGTTCCGTTTCGCCGCGAAACCTTCTTCGACAAACAAATCCTAATCCCATTTGACGCCAATTTCAACCGCCTCGACGACAACTCGATGCGAAAACAATATGTGGGCAAGAACATCACAGAGCTCAATCAAACCATCGACTCTATTAATCTGCGACTTGACTCAATCGGACGCGACTACTCCCGCGACATGCGCAAAGGATCTCTTGCACTTATCGAGGGACATACCAACTCCTACCAAGGCTTTGCGACTCCCCCGGGGCTTGCAGAATTAAAAAAAGAAGGAAAGCCGATTACACTCGACAGTCTCCTCATGCGCCTGGATGAATCATCCCGACGCAAAATCGCAGAAGGCGCGATATTGAGCATCAGACGCGAACGTAATGAGAGCGAGTTTAAAGCCCTCACAATGGCAGACGAACAGAAATCACTACGTCGCCACGAAATTGAGCTACTGAAAAAATACACGCTGTCGGTAGCTTGCATGATAATGTTTTTCATCGGCGCTCCATTAGGCGCAATTATTCGTAAAGGTGGCCTCGGCACTCCCCTCGTGATTTCCGTACTTCTTTTCCTTGTCTATTATATTATTGACAACACGGGTTACAAAATGGCGCGCGATGGTCGCTGGATTGTATGGATCGGAATGTGGATGTCGACTTTCATACTCGCTCCTTTGGGTATTTATGTCACATGGAAGGCCATGAACGACTCCGCCGTATTCGACAAGGATCTATACGTTGCTTTACTTAAAAAGGCTCTCGGAACAAGAACAGCCCGCAAAGTCAACTACAAAGAAATCATCATCAATGATATTTCCCCTGTCGAAGCTATTTCCCGACTTCTGCACCTCATCCGATTGGTTAATAATTATCTGAATCGCTATCCGCATTGGCAATCCTATTTTCAATATTGGTTCAAAGGATTCGATACAGCTCAAATTCGCTCAATTTCCACCCAACTCGAAGCCGACGTGACGTATCTAACCGACTGCCGGAACCCTATTGCCGTCAATAAACTGATCGATTACCCGGTGCTTCGGGTGCTTTGGGCTTATCATCCATCATACAAAAAATGGCTTTCCTGGATTGCAATTATTCTCTTCCCGATAGGAATACCCATTTGGCTATGGGGTATCAATACTCAAAGAATCCTTAAAGAAGACCTTAAAAAAATCGCAAATATTAGTTCCGCCATAGTCAACATCCTTGGTGAAGAAAATCCTTCTGCCCTTGCCCAAGCCAAAGAGGAGGAAACCATGGAGACTCAATTCCAGGATAGCTCCACTTTACCGGAAATAGAACTATGGGAAGGATATTCCGTACCAGCTTCCGAAGTTTGAGTCCCACCCTCATCCTATTAAAAAGTGCGTATCAACAGAGAAATTCTTCGACTGAGCATTCCCGCCATCATCAGCAACATCACTGTTCCTCTGCTCGGGCTGGCCGATACGACGATTGCCGGACATCTGAAAGCTGACTCTTTCATCGGTGCCATTGCGGTCGGCTCGATGATGATAAACGTGACATTCTGGCTTTTCGTCTTCCTACGCATGGGGACAACCGGAATCACGGCGCAAGCCTTTGGAGCAAACGATGCATCAGCTATCAGACGCACTTTCTCTCGTTCATTCCTTTTGGGTTTTCTAATTGGGCTCTTGATTCTTATCTTTGGCATTCCTATCCGAGAATTTCTTCTTTCAGTCATTTCTCCGGATAAACCAGTTCGAACGCTTGCGTCTCAATATTATTCCATCTGTATATTCTCTGCCCCGGCCTTACTTGCGACAACCGCAATCCAAGGGTGGCTTTTCGGAATGCAAACGACGCTGTTTCCGATGATCATCTCCATTTCGGTCAATCTCATCAACATAATCCTAAGCATTTCCCTTGTCTTCATATTTAAAACAGGATTTGTGGGAGTTGCCTTCGGAACCCTGATTGCAAACTGGGCAGGGCTCTTCCTGGCATTGATTTTAGCTGCTCGCAAGTCGCAAGGTCGCCTTTGGTGCCAATGGGTCGACCTATGGAACGCATCTGAGCTAAAACGGTTCTTCTCTGTCAACTCCGATATATTTTTTCGCTCCTTCTGCATCATTGCCGTTTCTCTGTCTACAACTGCAATAGGGGCACGCCTCGGTGAACTTACCCTGGCAACCAACGCTGTCATGATGCAGTTCTTCCATCTATTTTCCTTCTTCATGGACGGCTTTGCATTCACTGCTGAAGCTCTCACCGGCCGATTTGTCGGAGCGGCCAATCCGGCGATGGTGCGTCAGTCTCGAAACGCTCTCCTGAAATGGTCAGCCGCTATGGCGCTTACCTTCTTCTTTATCTATACATTTTTCTCCTCTGACATTGTAAGTCTCATTACTGATAGTCCTACAGTCAGAGCAAACATTGTCCACTATCAAATTTGGCTTTCGCTGATCCCGCCTCTCACTGTGGCAGCTTTCATCTACGATGGTTTCTATATAGGAATGACAGCCACAAGACAAATGCTTGTGGCCACTCTGACAGCTGCCATAATCTACTTTGCCATCTGCTTCATCCATCCCTCCGGAATAGCTCTCCCCTCCAACAACATTCTTTGGTTAGCTTTCATCGCCTACCTCATTCTTCGGGGGGGAATACTCGCTCTATGGGGCATCCGGATCTTTTCTACCAAAAACATTTTGCAGATAAGTCGCTTTTCAACGCTCAACACACCCACCCAATAACCATGCTCCGAATAGTCAACGCCAAGATCAACCTCGGGCTTCATATCCTCCACCGACGTCCCGACGGCTATCACGAACTTTCCACTCTCTTTTATCCTATCGGTCTGCGCAGTGGCACGCCCTATTCGCCCGGTCCATTCGGCGACATTCTTGAAATAACCCGATCTCCTCATGCTTCAGATCACTCATTTCATTTCTCAGGCAACCCAATCGATTGTCTGCAAGAGAAAAACCTTGTGGTGAGAGCCCTAAAACTTTTCGAAAAAAATTTACACGACAAAACCAAAGCCATCCTCCCCCCTGTCGAGCTCCGGCTTGAGAAACATATCCCTGACGGTGCCGGACTCGGTGGAGGTTCAGCTGACGCATCTTTCACTCTGTCGATGCTCAATGAACTATCCGAAAGACCCTTCTGTGAAGCGGAGCTTCTTCAAATGGCAACCTCACTTGGGGCTGACTGCCCGTTTTTTATATTCAATCGACCTGCTATCGCGTCCGGAATAGGGGAAAAATTAATACCCTTCCCTCTTGACCTTTCGGGATTTTACCTTGTAGTCTACAAACCCCCGGTGAGCATTCCTACCGCTGAAGCGTTTGCCGGAATAAAACCCGGTCTATCAACTCCGGAATCCCATCAACTTTTACTTGCTCATCCATCTGAATGGGCTTCAAAAATGACCAACGACTTCGAAAAAAATATTTTTTCCAACCATCCGGAACTAAAAGAATTGAAAAACCGTCTTTACATGGGCGGAGCAGACTACGCACAGATGTCGGGAAGTGGGTCGGCAGTATTCGGTCTTTTTTCATCCCGGTCAAAAGCTTTCGACATTTGGGAAGAAACAAAAAAATCTCGCGAAATTTTTACAGCCCTGATACGATTATAGGCTTTCTTTCGAACCGATTTTTATGCAAATTGTTAGAAATATAGAGCCGATTAACACTTTTTGGCTCAAAATTTGCATAGAAAAAACTAAACATCAACCGATATGAAAGACAAAAATAAAAATAAATTTTTTGGGCAAAAACCTCCAAAACCTGAAAATCCGGATATAGCTGAAGGAAACGATGTTGCAATCGATGACGTGGCTCCGGTCGATGAACCCGCTACTGAAGAAAGCCTTGAAGCCGAAATTCTAAAACTCAATAGCCAACTTGAAGAAGCGCGTGCTGCAGTGGAAAAAGAGAAAAAGGAATATCTGTTTCTCATGGCTGAGTTCGACAATTTCCGAAAACGGACTCTCAAAGAAAAATCTGAAATTATTAAAAATGCGGGGGAACAAGTGTTCAAAGGTCTTCTCCCGATTGTGGATGATTTCGAACGGGGTATAGAGGCTGCATCCAAAACTGACAACGCCGAATCAGTAAAAGAAGGGATGACGCTCATTTATAACAAATTGAAAAAATATCTTGAACAAAACGGAGTCAAAGAAATTAATCCTGAAGACCGTGATTTCGACACAGAACGCCACGAAGCCATTTCGGCCGTTCCGGTAACGGATGAAGAGCAAAAAGGTAAAATTCTCGATACCGTCGAAAAAGGTTACACCATCAACGACAAAGTGCTTCGCCATGCGAAAGTGGTTGTCGGTCAATAAATTGCTAAATTAGATTATGGCTGAGAAAAGAGATTACTACGAAGTGCTCGGTGTCTCCAAAGACGCATCGAACGATGAAATAAAAAAGGCCTATCGTAAGCTGGCCGTCAAATATCATCCCGACCGCAATCCCGACGATAAAGCAGCTGAAGAAAAATTCAAAGAAGCAGCCGAAGCCTACGACGTCTTGAGCGATGCCGAAAAACGCGCCAAATACGACCAATTCGGACACTCTATGGGGCCTCAAGGATTTGGGGGTGCCGGAGCCGGATTTGGTGGTGGCTTTGGCGGAGGTGGCTTCTCAATGGAAGACATCTTCGCCCAATTCGGCGACATCTTCGGAGATGTAGGTGGCGGAATGGGGGGTGCCACTTACGGCACGCGACGCCCGCGTAAACGCACCAATAAAGGCACCGACCTTCGAATCACCGTCAAAGTCACCTTGAAAGACATCATGAATGGTGTCGAGAAAAAACTGAAGATCCCTCGCCTGGTGGCTTGCGAACACTGCAACGGGACCGGAGCAAAAGACGGAACTTCTTTCAAGACCTGCACCCGATGCCACGGCACAGGATATATTAATCATGTCCAGCAATCCATTTTTGGAGCTGTACAGACAGAAGCAGTCTGCCCGGACTGCAACGGTGAAGGTAAGATCATCAACGAACCATGCTCTTATTGCAATGGCACCGGAGTTGAGAAGAAAGATGACATCGTCAGCTTCATGATTCCCCCAGGCGTAGAAAACGGAATGGTGCTTACCATGAGAGGAAAAGGAAATGCACCACGCCACGGCGGCATCAACGGTGACCTACTCATTGTTATCCAGGAAGAAAAAGATCCGGAACTGATTCGTGATGGTGACGATCTCATCTACAATCTTATGCTCGACTTCCCCACGGCTGCCCTGGGAGGACAGGCCGAAGTGCCGACTGTCGACGGAAGAGCCCGAATAAAGATTGCTCCCGGCACACAGCCCGGCAAAGTGTTGCGTCTGCGTGGTAAAGGACTTCCTAAAATGCACTCAAACGTCAAAGGTGATTTACTTGTAAATGTGATGGTTTACATCCCCGAGAATCTCACCGATACTGAAAAAGCTGCAATCGAAAGTCTGAAAGACGCTCCCAACATTGTACCCACAGATTCTACATCCAAACGAATCTTCTCCCGTCTCCGACATATTTTCAACAAGGAAAATCGAGGAGTGGAGTGATTCCCAATTATCAATAACCTATTTTCGGAGGAAAGCACTGAGAAATCAAAACTCAAGCTTTCCTCCTTCTTTTTTTTATTTTTTTATCATTTTTATTTGGTTCTCACATTTTTATTTTTTAAATT
>CAZNMC010000061.1:0-11540 GCA_964574285.1 uncultured Sangeribacter sp.
ATCGTAAATGATTGATAATTACCGAAAAGCCCCACTGCATGGGCGGCATGATGTATGTCGGTCTCTGAAAACCGCATGAGTTTCAACAAAGGGTACACGCCCGAGGGTTACGCTGAAAAAGTGTTTCATATACATTTCCACCGTATGGGCGACAATCATGAGATTCAATTCCGCGATTATCTCCTCTGTCATGATGAAATTGCAAAAGAATATGAAGCACTGAAAGTCGGACTTATGGCCCGATATGGTAAAAACCGGGATGCCTACACTGCTGCAAAATCGGAGTTTGTGAAACGAGTTGTTTTGCTCGCCAATGATCTCTCCACGCAATAAAGGAATAACCCTGACCCTCCCTACCCCGCGCTTAATCCACTTTCACCATATACTTTCCAGTCTGTGCCAATAATATCAATAAGATCTCGGTAACGATGCTCGGATTGGTGATGACGCTATAGGATTGTGTACGAGGAATTCCTCCAAAAGAGATATACAAATTGGGTGTACAGAATATCACATCTAAATTATTGGAATTTAAATGGTTGAGTTAGCTAAAATATAAAATTAAAAGTCAATAACCACACTCAAATCCAGGCTACTGTCAGGCGCCCCTTGCGGTTAGTATAATTAGCGTTGACCCGTGCCGTTGCAGTGGGTACACTTGCGGTGGTAGTGGCCGTTTGTGACGGTCTTTTGGCACTCATCGCAGTAGAAATCTTTCTTGATGCCATAGTTGGCGGTGGATTCCACGGTGCTACCTTTCCCACTGCAGAAGCCACACTGACCTTTGGGTTTATTGGTAGGGATAGCAGCATTGTCATCGTCGTCGGCATTGTCGTAGCCACTCGATGAATGGTCGACAGCAGAATAATTGCCAGCAGCGATGGCCTGGCGACGCTGCTTTTGGGCCTGGTTCATGGCGTAGATGTCCATTCCAGTATTCACCACGAGCGAGAATATGCCAGCTACAAGTTGGGCTCGCCGCTCATTTTTTTCGGTTATGCACTTCTGAGTATCGACGATCAAGTCGCATAGGTCGGAGTGTTGGTCAGCGGAATGCTCCTTGTCTAGGGCTGCCTTGAAATGCTTCAAAGCTTTGGAATAATCCCCCTGGTTGTATCGGCAAACACCCATATTGAAGGTAGTAGCGAAGGTAGAGGAAATTTTATCGGCCTTATTATAAAGATCAGCGGCTTTAGCCCACGATTTTTTTTCGAAGGCGTTGCTGGCCTGGGTGAGATATTCACCGCGCTTAGCAAAGGTTTCACTACGACTAAGCAGTTTGCCGGTCATGGAGAATTGGGCTACTTCTTCGGTGTTGGAAGCCTGGATTATCAGCTGTCCGGAACCGGGGTCTTTTACCAACATTACGTTGGTATAGCGGTCAGCACCTAATAGACAATCGCCGGCTGTGGAATAAATACCCTTGAAATCACCGTTATGAGTCAAGTAGTGATCATTGCCAAGTCTACTGATAGAAGTAAATTTAGGCGGAATAATTTCAGCGCCTTGTTTGCTGTATAGGCCTTGGCGCATATTACACTTCACTGTATAAACACCGGGTATTGTAGGGTATTCTATCACATTAGCGTAGATGGGGGGCACAAGTATTTTTCCAGCTGCATCGATGATGCCCCTACCTTCTTTGCCTTTGACTGCGTAGGCAACAATCTCGCCTTTTTCATTCCACTCATAGGGCGACACGTAATGCCACTTATTGGGCTCCACAAGTGTTTTGCCGTCGAGTGTACTCACACCCTGCTTTCCACGGGAGAAAGTCCGATAATAGCCACCGTGTTTTTTGTATTTGAGGGGCACAATAGAGTTGATGCCAGCAGAAACGGGAATAAGTTCGCGCCCGGTAGCATCGCGTAACGATATGCAGCCGTCACGATAGCACTTGAAGGTTGAGTCGCTGTCAAAAATTTGGTCAAAGATTGCGGGGATCATCACATTACCATCCTTGCCAACCACACCATAGAGACCTTTTTCATCGAGCATAAGCGTATAGGTCATCTTCCGGCCTTTTACCTCCCGCGTGGTCAAGGTAGGCTTGGGTTCTTCGATCACGGTTCCATCCAGGGTTAGTCGACCCTTAGCGTTACCTAAATAAGTAGTGTATGTTGAGTCAGCTGCATTATAGTCCACACCATTGTAGTGCGTATGAAATTTCAGTTTGCCGTTAGGTGTGAGGATTCCACTCTCAATACCCATTTTATATGAGATCATGCCATTGGAGAGCACGTATAGATCATTATATTTTCCCCCTTTCACCAGTACTTTGCCATCCGCGGAGCGGAGTTCACATGTGCCCTTGAAATTGTCACCGGAGTAGCAGTTGTAGTAACGGCCATATTGCTGTATGCTTGCAAACTTGGTCGGTGGTACAGCTTCCACCGAGTCGGTAACACGGGTCGTCTCTGCCGATTGAGAATTGATATGCCATGCACCCTCAAAACCATTGAGCTTGGTCTTGAAATATGGGTGAAAGAATCTTCCGCCCATAAAAATAATTTCATCGTAAAGGGGTTGGAGCAACACTTCCGAGGTGACACCGTTAATCACACCCTTTTTATCGTCGGGAGTAACAACCACAATAAACGGTACCCCCGGCATTTTTGATACCTGGTCCCATTTGGGACCTACCACACACCGACCCTCCATGTCAATCACACCATATTTGCCATCGATCTTTATTGAGAGGAATTTTACTGGCCCACGGAAGTCCTTCATAGTTGAAATCCATTCGATGTTGTCCCATCCCTCAGTGATGTTGCGCCCCATCATGTCGTAAAAATGATATACGCGCTGGAAGCTACGATCTTCAGGAGATTTGGGAACTCTACAAACGAACCCGGATGCTTCCGGTTTTATCTCTTTAAAAGCTATGGGTACAAGTAATTTACCGTCTCTTTCAGCACCGTAAAGATTGGATGTATCGTCGTAAACGAGTGTCACCGAAATGGTGTCATTAACTTTATTTACCGTACGCTTCACTGTGGCACCGCCAGTAGAGGCACAAACCATAGCGAGCATCAATAGCCCGCTCCCCACCAGGAAGCGACAAGAGGAAAATCTATGAATGAATCGTATTAATCTATCCATGTAAGTATGCAAAAAAAGTTATAGCGCAAATTTACAAAATTTGCAGCACTTGACAAAGAAATATGTTTGTAATGTAATGTGTCATAGATTCATGAGACGATGGCAAGGAGTTGATAAGTTCTAAGGGAATATGCTTTCAATTATTGGCTGAACTACGTGCATTTTGATTTTGAAAGGTTTATATCCCCTTTAGTAAATATTTACAATACCTTAATAAACACTCTATTGAACAATTTCGATTGTTAATCCTATTTCCGCACCAGCCATCGGAGTAATAGAATTGCCATTCGTTATCCCAATGCGTTATTTTGATTGTTTCCTCTTTTCCATCGGTGTTTTTTTGCAAAATTAATCCGGCCCCTTCCTGATTGCTTTTAACGGACTCATAACTTACCTTTTCTGCAATTTCCGACTTCTCTTTAAGCATAAAATAAAGTGTAAGGGAAGATAGCTCATCATGAAATCCATTAAGTTGTGAAGTATGCAATACCCTAACATTTAGTGTTTTGCTTTCTTCATTTGCTTGAAAATCCAGGAATCCCTTGTGAGACCGCTCCAAAATCTGATGGGCGTACTTCCCGGAAAGGATTTGTCGCCACCTCTCTGCGTTTGGAATCTCTCTTGAGGCAATCATTGTAAGAGAGCGTGTTATATCTTCAATGCTGAACTGAACATCATCCAATAGCTTCTTGAAAATAATACGGCTCTCGGCATACCCCTTACCGATATTTAGAATCGCATGCCACGAATAGTCACGATCATTGGGGTGGTTAGCGATGTTTCTCTTGTTGCGGGCTTTAATAAAATAATCTCCAAATTTTAACAGCGCCCTGACTAAAAGGTGGTTCTTGATTAGAACATTATCGATCTGAAGATTAGCGAAAATTGCGGTTGCCTTTTCTTTATATGTTTGAAACCTCTCAAAAAACTTATGTTCGTCCTCATCGAGAGAATTCTCATTTAGCGCAAAAATATCTTTATCTTGCTCAATTCTTGCAATATCCGCAGTTTCCAGAAGAAACCCAATTTGGCCATTCATAAATTTATTGTCCTCGGTTTCTTCTATCACAGAAGACCACAGACCGAATGGTCTCACTCGCAATTGTGCCTTGACAACTTCTTCCTGCAATTGATAGTTGGAGAGTCCTTCGATTTTTGTGACTTTTGTATTTGCAAGCCAATCATAAATATTTCTCCTGGATTGAGTGTAAAGTTCCAAAAGCGTATTAACGCCTTTTAATGCATTAATTAATCCCGTTGAACTGTCAACATTGCTGTCATCCAGCAAATGCCGTATAGTCCTCATCCAGTCTTTCAGTTCCTCATCATCCTTTTCCAGTAAACTGAAGCGCAACCATGCGTACGCCTGAATAAATTCATCATAACTTAATTGTTTGCCGGCCAGCAATAAATCAGATAACTCCTTGCTCATTAATCCTTCCGTTGAAAGTGGAGAAGTCTTTTTATTGCAGATGAAGTCCACATCCTCAAAGACTCGTGTAAGAAGTGCCGGAGAGAATTCAACGTCACAACCCTTATACGCATTATGAGCGAAACGCATGGTTTTATTGTTACGTTCGAAAAGTTCGTCAGCGTGCGTTGCTATTTTTTGACCTAATGCAGCCGCTTCAGAAGCAATCAGAAACTTTAAAAGGCGCTGATATATGATGTCGACATTGTGCTTGGCCAAATCTTTGGTAACCTTCGATTTGAGTGTCCAAAGAAAATCACACCACTCTCCGTCTATTTTATTTTTGAAATCCGATTCTTTATCGGGACAGCTATTTTCAAAGTCTTCGACAATCTTACTTTTGAATATTTCAAAATCAGTCAGGCCAAGACCGCGTGAATTCATTTTGATAAATAAATCATCTGTTCGGGTGAAATTATCAAGAGCCTGAAATTGGAATTGAACGGCTCCATCGATCAATCGCTTCCGTGCATGATTGATACGCTTGAAATCTCCGCTAAAATCATTGATATAACGTGAATGAATCTCATCGAGCATAACCAGCATACCTGCCACTGTCGGGTCAGCATCCCATTGGGAGAAAAACCACGGTTGATTTCGGATTATATCACTTGGATTTTTGGGATATGGTATGCTCTTAAGAAGCTTTTCCCTTTCTGCCTTGTTTTTCTCTTTCTCAGCTTCTTTTCGTGCGTGATAGTTTGTATATGGCTCCTTTATCTCAACAGCTAAAACATCCTTGTTTTTGACAAAGTCTTCACAAAAACGAGTTGAACTATCCCTGGTAGCATAAGAAAACTGATAATCGATATTTTCGGATAAGGCTTCTCTATCTGCCACCCAGTCAAGATATAAGTGAAAAAGGAATAAGGTAGTCAGACGCTGTTGGCCATCGAGCGGAATAAAATTGCAATGGTTAGTTGAGCCATAAATAAAATTAAGATTTTTAATTTTATCTTCTTGATCAAGAACAGCCACAATGGTATCAACCAATGACTTGCGAATTACTGTCGCTTTGTCTGAAAGGCGCCCTTGTGCATAATCTCTCTGTATCCTGGGAATATTAATCTTATATTTTTTTATGAGGTCGATAAATGTTGATGTCTGCGCCATATATCAATATACTTTGAACGGAAAAACAAGGGGATTATCTTTTTTATATGGACTGAGAACTTTGCAAAGTTCCTCCCAATAAGCTTTAGCATCTTCACGTGTCCATGCCATCATATTGGTAAGTTTGCGGGAATATGCTTTTTCGAAAACATTGCGGGTTCCCACCGGTGTGTACACCTCGTATTCGTCATTCAAGATGCGTTTTCTTTTGACAGGGAAAAGAGAATTGCCATAGCCGCGGTTTGTGCCGGCATTTAAAAGGACGAAGTTCCAAATGAAATCTTTTTCATTCGCTATTTTCTCCTTATTGGCCATTAAGGCCGATTCATTAAATCCGTCCTCTTGAGTTTTAAAGGAAGATAAAATATCATTATACAGTTTTTCCAGTTTTTCCAACTCATATTCGTCTGCATTTCCTGCTTCTATCAGGCGGTGGACAATGTCGGATTCTTCCTGGTTAAGATTTTCCTTATCTTCATCCACAAGATTAATTTCATCAGTTTCCCCGAAAACCTTCCCTGTAAAGAATCCTATCATCTCCCTTGCAAATTTCTTATGATCATCTTTCTTGGCATTAAAATCGGTACGGGAAGCGATATGTTCCTGATCCCAACCATGTCTTTCTTTTCTTACATCCTTATAGTCTGCAAAAGAAAAACGGGCTGTCGAACTAATTCTCCTGTCTTCTGCCAAGACATTGTATAGAAAAAGCATTTGAGACAATTCGGAATTACCATGAAATAATTTTTCTGCTGAAATCGAATCCACTGATAGTTTTATTTTTTCATCCAGTGCGGCAATTTGTTCATCTTTTTTCTTTCCTTTCAGTCCTTCTATAAGTGAGAGGACGTTTTCCTTCTTCCCATATTCTAAAAGATAACCTATTCGATGATATAGCGGACGTCGGTTGTACCATTCCACAAGTGTATCAAAAATTTCCTTGATACCTTTCCAAACCTCAGCCGCAGTCTCCAAAATATCTTCACCTTCGACTTTAGCGTTTTTAAATATGGCATTGACTTGGTCAAAAGTATAATATTCATTGTCTTCCTTCTCTTCGGTTTTCTCATATTTCAGATCAAACAGATATTCTATGTGAGTATCATAGGTGAACGGATGACTTGATGAGTAGATGAAGCCCCAAAATTCCTTGTCTTGTAAAGTACGCTCCACCGCATCCCATTCCAAAGCAATAGCATTGAGCCGGTGTTCCTCCTCTTGGTGACCTTTTAAATTTGATTCCTGCACAAGGAGCGCTTTAATGAGTTCTGCATTGTTCAGATCTATCCTCCCTGCGTTGATATCATCGAAGATGTCGTTGTTATTGCCGCTTCGGGGGGTATAAGGAATAAATCTTACTCTTTTATAGATTAATTTCCGGAAAGCATCAAGGTCTTCGGCCTCCCAGTTCTCAAGCTTTTTATATGCACTGCAATAAACCTCTACAAGATGGCTGTAATCGCAATTTTTTCCCATCAGTTCTTTAGATAGGTTTTCATCAATCGAACGTATGTCTTTAATTATTTTCAACCAATCCTCACTTGACTCTCGCGTTTCATACTTGATTATGTACCGGCGAGGATATAGCGTGGCATTATCGCTTTCATCGGGATCTTTCAGGCGAATTAAGGAATGAATGGCCTGCAGCATGAGTAATATTGTTGTTAGGCGCTGCTGTCCATCTATCACTTCTCTATATCCTTCTAATTGGGGATATTTAGTGACATCAACCGGTTTTGTAACCAACGGTTGCAGACAATAGAAATCCTCACTATTAGATCCAACTTCTGTATTGAACTCAACTAAGTCTTCTATTAAACGTTCAACCTGAGTCTTTGACCATCGATATCCACGTTGGTAAGCGGGAACAAAAAATTTTTGCTTGTTTCCGTTTTGTGCCAGCAGATTTTCGACAGACATTAACCCTTGATTATCCATATTTTCCCTATGCATTATGCTTACTACAATTCTTTAGTCAGAAAGATTTTGGACCACCATATTAAATTCTATGATACGGAATGCTGCCGGATCTCCATCGTTGAGCATTATCGGTGAGATAGAAATCGTCTACCTCAAAGTTTCTGCGCATAATTTCCCGGATTTTTCAGGACAATAGGAAGCATACGACGGGCGCAGCTCATTAGTGACGCTTTGCTGAACTGCCTTGGTATTTATAACCAGCTGATTCCTGAGTGGCTTTAATGTGGCACAAAGTTATAAATTTTTCTCATGGAAAAATCATACGGAGCAGCCTTTATCTCAATTTATCCTTGCTATTATTTCCCTTAGGGAGGGGAATTGACTGGGGGGCTATCCAAAAGGGATAGGGGGGCGAGAGAATGGGAAGAGGGATGATTCAGGGATGTGGAAACCGGATAAAATTCGGTCGGCGGAGAGATGGGTTATTTTAGGATTGCACTTCCGGCACCTGTCATCTGCGAAGCTTCGTTGCCGACCTGGATCTTTTTACCGAATCCAAATGTGTAGGTGGCTGACACGTAGATGAAGCAATGGTTGTTGGGATTGTATTCCGTCTGGATAAAATCGTAGTTTTTACTTTTCAAAACGGTAGTACTGCTTCGCCAATTCCATCTGAAAGGATTGGCTATCTGCGTCTGAAGGCTCCACGAGGAGTTGCCCCAGCCGACAATAGCGGTATATGCGTTTTTGGTGCTGACCCATGTGCCTTTTACAAATCCGTCGGCCGAAGACATATCGGATTGGTATTGGACTCCGAAATGCCATTGGTTCAGATAGTAGAAGGCTTGCAGATACCAATTGAGATGTGATTTGGTCCAGTCGTAGGGTTCTCCGCTTTTGGCTATAAGGTGTGAGAGCTGACCGCTTATCTGAAGGTTTCCTTTAAGAAGCCGGGCTGTCCCGTTGACGCCGTAGCTTCCTTGTGTGAAGTTGCCCATAGGCTGCCGGACTGTTCGCAGGATTCCTTCCGGGGAAGCCTCGTAAACGTATGCAAAGCGATTGGTGGTTACAAAAAACCATCCAAAGACTGAGAAACTGAATTTGTTGTTTGGCAACCATTGGTAGCTCGCGCTAAAGTCGTAAGACTTATAGGGGGTAAGATTAGGATTGCCTGTATAGCGCATCAAGGGATTGGACTGGATGACGGCCGAACTGCGGTAGGACAATGACGGCAATGCGCTCATGTGATGAAATTCGGCATTGATGGAGTTTTTGTTATTGAAGGCATATTGCAATGAGAGGTCTGCCCACGGGGAAGTTTTCTTCTCAGTTGTTTCGCCCAGATTTGACCGATCGTAAGTAAAACCTACACCAACCATCCCGTAGAATTTTTGGGTTGAGAAGCTGTAAGATATACCGGGACCAAGACGCATAGTAGACAGTCGTTCAGTCGTTGAGGTTGTTCCGCTGTATTGAGTACGGCTACTGGTGTATATGCCTTGTGCCGAAACGGTGAGGTCGCCCCACTTGCCGAAGTCGTGTTGAAAACGCAGATCGGCGCTTGCTTTGTGTGAATTGTCGGAAGCCGAATTGAGATACTCCTGTGCCGGGGCTTCGAGGTATTTATTGTTTTGTCTGGAGTGAGCGTATGAATAGTAAGGGGCAAAGTTGAGGGTGTTGCCGTGAGGGAGGATGAAGTTCCAGTAGCCGTTGTAGGTGATATAGTTTTCCCGCTGATTCGTCTCGTTGATGAAATCGGTCTGAGGATAATCGGCTGGCGAGAAAGAGACTGAGCCGGAGTTGTTTTCTTTTGGACAACTATTGATATTGGCACCAATCGAGTTGCTGATTAAGATTTTGTCAGTGCGATATTGGGCTTTGAATGTAGGCCAGAAATATCGTTGTCTTGATTGGGCATCATTGGTGATTGAGTATCTTTCGAATTGTTTAGTTGATCCGTCGGGTTGCGGAAGCCGGTATGTTTCCACCAGGTTGCTGAAATCATGGCTGCCATTGCGGTAGTATCCGCCTACCCCGAGGTCGTAAGTCATTTTTTTGTATTGAAATTTGGAATAGAGGTTGAGCTGCCCGGAGTTGGCAATGAAAAACTCATTGGCATAGGCTTTGAGATAACCGCCATATTCGTATTTCTGCATTATGAAATTGATGACATGCGCGGAGCCTTGAAAGCGAGGATCTTTAGGGTAATCGTAGTATTCCACTTTCTTGACATCCACCATGCGAAGCCCGGTCAGATCCTGTTCGGATGCAGGGAGATAATCAATGAAAATAGCGACGGCACTGCCGGATGTAGTTTTGACCGAACTGCCCATTCCGAGTGAGAGTTGGGGAATAGCCATCCGGTTGAGAAGGTCGGTGGCGGTCTGCGAAGAATTTTTTTGTTTTGATGTGGGAATATAGGTTGAAACAGTCGCGGAGGTAGATTGCAGTTGTGCTTCAACCACGACTTCGTTAAGTTCCTGTGTCTTGAGACTATCGGTGGCAGTGGTCTGTGCCATCACATTCAGAGCGGAGAGCCATATTCCTAATACGACAAGAGGTGCCTTCATATTTAGAATTAACTTGGATTACGTCGCAAAGTTACAGTGCTGAAAAATAAAAAATCTCAACAAATGTTGAGATTCAGGGATTTTATGACTGTTTCCGGTCGTTTTTTCGTAATCTGCTCAAATGAGTCGGGGTGATATTGAGGAATGAAGCAATGTCTTTAAGAGAGAAGATGGAGAATATGTTTTCATGTTTTTCAACGAGTTCATTATATCGCTCATGGGCTGACTTGATATGCAGGTCGATATATCTGTTGTAGGTGGTGTCGAAAAGGGCCACATTCGTATCGGCAATTATTTTATAGAGTTTTTCGTCCGATTTCATTCGCTGTCCCATTTCTCTTGTTGAGATGCAATATATCTCGCAGGGAGTCACCGTCTCTATTGACACCCGCGATTTCTTGCCATATAAAGAAAAGGGGAAATCAGCAACAAATTCGCCGGCAAATTCTAATCCAACAACACTCTCGCGACCATCGGCTGCAGAAACAACATATTTTAGAGCTCCCGACTTGATAAAACCAATATATCTTGCGACATCCCCCTGCTCAACAAACATCTCACCTCTGTCGTAAATGCGTAAGATCCCTTCCCTGACACACAGATCGTGCCAAAAATCATAGTCGATGTTTTCGAAACATGTATTGAACTTGGCGGTCGTCACTATCTAATTAACGTAATAAAATTATGATTGTTTCAGCCGGGACAAAATTTTTATCATCCCCACACGATGATGTCCACCAGCCAGCCTCCGCAGAAAATTAAAACTACGTATACGGCAATTTTTTATTATTTGCGCTTTTTCGCGTCTTTAACTTTTTCAATAAATTTATCTGCGATCGTAAAGATTACAGCAAGAGCAACACCAATAAGGACAAAATAAAGAATGTGATCGAGCATACTACTTTACTTGAGGACTTCTACAATAAGAATTGGTCTTTTTTGGACTGTAAATATAACACTAATTCTTTGAAGCAGCAAACTTCAACAAGATCTTGTTGGGGCGCGTTATCGGAATGGTGGCGTGTGGACGAAGCTGACCAACACCTATAAGTTGGTCTTCCGCCTTGGTACAGTATTATTTTTTTGCTAAATTTGCAATTGCTTATTGGGTTTATTATCAACCAACTATCTTTAATAGAGCCAATCTGCTGCATACTACGACACTATGTCACTAAAGAACCACTACACAGGTTTGACCGACGCGGAAGTGTTGGAGAGCCGCCGAAAGAATGGTGTTAACATTCTGACACCGCCGGAAAAAGATCCGCTGTGGAAACAATTCCTTGAAAAGTTCGGAGACCCGCTGATCATCATTCTTATGATAGCGGGCGCATTGTCAATCGGTATCTCATGCTATGAGTATT
>CAZNMC010000062.1:0-11154 GCA_964574285.1 uncultured Sangeribacter sp.
GCACGCCACCCTCTCACGGTGGAGACTCGGGTTCGAGTCCCGGATCGGCTACTTGAAGAATGTGGTTATTATAATAACCACATTCTTCACATTTTTTATATGGGTATTTGAAGTGTTCGCTATGAATGGCCATACACGGCATCTTCATTTATGCAGGAAAAATGGTTGAACTTTTTGCATGGTGTTTTGTAAATAAATTAGAGACAATTTTAATGTCTTCCATGTAAAATAATCACAATACCAATATGCCTAAAGTAACCGAAAAAATGGCTCTCGAATACCATGAAGAGGGCCGACCTGGAAAAATTGAAGTAGTTCCTACCAAACCATATAGTTCACAGCTCGACTTATCCCTCGCTTATTCTCCAGGAGTAGCTTACCCTTGTGAAGAAATTGAAAAAAATCCCGAAGACGTTTATCGATATACTGATAAAGGAAATTTAGTCGCTGTAATATCCAATGGAACTGCAGTTTTGGGGTTGGGAGACATAGGCCCTCTCGCGGGGAAACCGGTTATGGAAGGAAAAGCTCTTCTGTTTAAAATTTTTGCTGGTTTAGACTCTTTCGATCTTGAAGTGAATGAAAAAGATCCAGAGAAGTTTATTCAAATTGTCAAAAGTCTGACCCCCACCTTTGGTGGTATAAATCTGGAGGATATTAAAGCCCCTGAATGCTTTGAGATTGAAAGAAGACTTAAACAGGAATGTGAAATCCCGGTAATGCACGACGACCAACACGGGACAGCGATAATTTCCGGCGCTGCTTTGCTCAACGCACTCGAAATACAGGGCAAAAAAATAGAAGAAGTACAATTGGTTGTAAATGGTGCCGGAGCGGCAGCTGTGAGTTGCACACGACTATTTATTGAGTTGGGACTTAATAAATCCAACATAGTGATGTGTGATTCTCATGGAGTTATTCGGGTCGATCGGGATGATCTTAATCCTCAGAAACGCGAATTTGCAACCTCTCGGGATATTCATACTCTTGCCCAAGCTATGAAAGATGCAGATGTTTTTCTCGGCTTGAGTGTTGCGAACGTTGTTACGCCGGATATGGTTCGGTCGATGGCTCCAAAGCCTATTGTTTTTGCTCTTGCAAATCCTGATCCGGAGATTAGTTATACGGACGCGATGAATGCTCGTCCTGATGTTATCATGGCTACCGGGCGCTCGGACTATCCTAATCAAATTAATAATGTAATTGGCTTTCCATACATTTTCCGAGGAGCCCTTGATTGTCAGGCGTCAGCGATAAATGAGACTATGAAAATTGCGGCTGTACATGCAATTGCTGACCTTGCACACCAACCTGTACCGTCGCTTGTAGACGATGCTTATGGCGAAGCCTCAATTTCTTTTGGAAGAGATTATATTTTGCCTAAGGCTCTTGATCCACGACTTTTGACGTGGGTAGCTCCAGCGGTTGCGAAGGCCGCTGCGGACTCGGGAATAGCTCGTAAACCAATCATGGATTTTGATCATTATCGTGCACATCTGCGTAAGCTGATGGGAGACAAAGGGCAATTGATGCGCCACATTACAGAGCAAGCCGCTCGCGCGCCGCGTAGAGTTACATTTACTCATGGAGACGATCCCAAGGTTATAAAAGCGGCAGTTCGACTTGCACATGATCGGGTTTGTATCCCAATTTTACTTGGGAGCTCACTTAAAATTGAAGCGTTAGCCCAAGAGCTTAAACTTCCCTTGACTGATATTCTTATTCTTGATCCACATGCTCAAAAGAACGCTGATTCTCGAGAGAGATATGCTCGACTCCTTGCAGAAATGAAGTGTCGCGATGGTATGACACTTCCAGAGGCTACCGATCTAATATGGGACAGAACATGGTATGGGATGCTCATGCTTGCGGCTGCTGATACAGATGCACTTATAGAAAGTACCTATTCGGCTTCAAATAAATCAGCTCGGGTGGCCGCAGACATCATTGGTCTTCGCGAAGGTTATGATCATTGCGCAACTATGCATATTGTTAACACTCGTCGTGGAACATATTTTCTTGCTGATACAGTAATTAATCCAGTATCGGACGCATCTACCATTGTTGATATTGCCCGGCTGGCCAAAAATGCAGTTTCATTTTTCGGTTTTGATCCTGTAATGGCAGTGCTGTCGTACAGCAATTTCGGTTCAAATGCAAATGATGAGGAGCCTAACAGATGTGCGGAAGCAGTGAAACTTCTACACGAAAAGTATCCCGACATACGTGTTGACGGAGAGATGCAGGTAAACTATGCTTTGGATACAGAACTTCGTGATCGGGTTTATCCCTTTAATACTTTGAAAGGGCGCGAAGTAAATACTTTGATTTTTCCCTCTCTTTCTGCAGCTAATACTGCTTTCCGAATTCTATTGGCTATGGGAGTAGGAGAGGTAATTGGTCCTATTCAAATGGGCCTTAAAAAGCCAATTCACTTTATTCATCGAGATTCAAGCGTCAGCGAGATATATAATTTGGCTTCCATCGCATCTCTTGATGCAGCATGCATTGTTAGATAAGAATATTGTTTGAATTCATAGAGCAGCCTCCCTATTTTGTATAGATAGTGGAGGCTTTTACTCTACCCAAAATAGACGTAGTCGTTTTAAAATATAATTTTCAATCAAAGACAAATAAAGAATTTTGGTATTGTGATTTGTTATTAAGATACCAAAGTTATCCAAATCGAAATCATTTTATGTTTGGCACGCTTTTTGATTGTTTAGATTAAAAAAATAAAAATTTACATCTATAATTATGGCAAAAGGAAAAATTGGGGTTCAAACTGAAAATATTTTCCCCGTAATAAAGAAATTCTTGTATAGTGACCACGAAATATTTCTGCGTGAATTGGTTAGCAATGCTGTTGACGCAACTCAGAAATTGAAGACTTTGTCTGCTTTCGGCGAGTTTAAAGGAGAGCTTGGTAAAATGGATGTTCGCGTAACTGTTGATAAGGAAGCCGGCACTCTTACAGTTAGCGATCATGGTATTGGAATGGATGCTGACGATATTGATAAATATATAAATCAGATTGCCTTTTCCGGTGCAGAAGAATTTCTTGCAAAATATAAGGACACAGCCAATAGTATCATAGGTCATTTTGGTCTTGGATTCTATTCTGCATTTATGGTTTCTAAAAAAGTGGAAATTCGTTCCCTCTCTTATAAGGATGGCGCAAAAGCGGTTCAGTGGGTATGCGATGGCTCACCCGAATTTGAAATGTCTGAGATTGAAAAGACGGAGAGAGGAACTGATATAATTCTTTACATTGATGATGATAGTAAGGAATTTTTAGAACAGACTCGCATTGATACATTGTTGAAAAAATATTGCCGATTCCTTGCAGTTCCGGTTATTTCCGGGAAAATAAAGGAATGGAAGGATGGTGCTATGGTTGACACCGATAAAGATAATGTTGTCAATGCTACAGAACCTCTATGGACAAAAAAGCCGGCTGAACTGACTGATGAAGATTATTTAAAATTTTATCATGAGCTTATGCCGGGACAGGAAGATCCAATGTTCTGGATTCACCTTAATGTAGACTATCCTTTCACATTGACTGGAATATTATACTTCCCTAAAATAAAAAATAATATTGATATTCAGCGAAATAGAATTCAGCTCTATTGTAATCAGGTGTATGTGACTGATCAAGTTGAAGGGGTTGTACCGGAATTTATGACCTTAATGCAGGGTGTGATAGATTCGCCTGATATTCCCCTGAATGTTAGTCGCAGTTATTTGCAAGCGGATAGTCAAGTTAAAAAGATTTCTTCCTACATTTCCAAGAAAGTGGCGGAGAAACTTGAGAAGATGTTTACTTCCGATCGCAAAGCATACGAAGAAAAATGGAATGGAATTTCGGTGTTTATTGTGTATGGAATGCTGACTGATGAAAAATTTTTCGAAGCAGCAAAAAAATTCTTCTTATTGAAGAATACAGAGGATAAGTACTTCACCTTAGAAGAATATCGACAGTTGGTAGAAGCCAATCAAACTGATAAAGAGGGAAACGTAATTTATCTATATGCGACTGATAAGACTTCCCAATATTCTTATATAGAAGCAGTTCGTTCAAAGGGATATGATGTTTTACTGATGGACGGACAACTTGATCAGCATCTTGTAAGTTTTTTAGAAAGCAAGTTGGAAAAAACACGTTTTGTCCGTGTAGATTCCGATATTCCGGAGCGACTCATTGAGAAAGAGACTTCAAAATCAAATGGTTTGTCAGAATTTGAGGCAGATATTGCGGTTTCTTTGTTCAGAAGTCGTCTTCCTGAAATTGATAATTCTCAGTTTATCGTCAGCATTGAGTCCTTGAAGCCCACTGATGCGCCTGCGACAGTTATTCAGAATGAATATATGCGTCGAATGAAAGATATGGCAGCTATGCAACCTGGAGGTGGTTTCTATGGGTCATTGCCTGATAGTTATTCCTTGGTAGTAAACGTCGATCAGCCGGCTGTTAAGGAAGCCATCCATACGGCTGTGGAGTCACTTAAAAAGTCGGTTGAACCCTCTTTTGACAATATTCAGAAAATCAATCAAGAAATTTCCGAACTTCAGGGTTCTATGAAATCGGAGATGTCTGATGATGAGAAGAATAAAATTCGAAAGCAAATTTCGGACAAAGAAAAGGAGGTTGCTACTTTACGCAACGAGAATGAGTCAGCCATTAAGGATTATGCATTGACTCAACCTAATATTCTTCAAATAATTGATTTGGCCTTACTACGGGCAAATCTTTTAAAAGGAGAAAATTTGAATCAATTTATAGATCGATCAATTTCATTGCTCTAAAGTTCTTTGGATTAGGTAATTCTGACTTTGTAAATATTTTAATAAGGGAGAGTATGTCATTTCATTATGACATACTCTCCCTTATTAAAATATTAAGTTAATATGTGAATGTTCTTACTTCAGCATAAATTTTTTGTTAGATGCTACATATACTCCTTTAGGAAGATGATTGATATTCTCACGGCTCATTGCGCGGCCAACCAATCTTCCATCGATGGTGTAAACATCTAAGTGCTCATTTGTGTCAAATATTTCATCGACAGACGAGGGAATATCAATTACACTCACAATGACTTTCCCACTTTTACCATTCAAAGCAGGGAGAGTGAAAGGTTGAGTTGCATATACCTCGCGTTCATCCTGGTCGATTGTCATTTTTATATACATGCATTTGTCGGCCGGAAGTTCTACCATAATTTGAGGCTGTTCTTCAGGGCTAACATAATAGGGAGAATAGGGGAGTCCGGTAGTGTTATCAATGGCTAAGCTACTTGTAACTTTTGTGTTAGCGGGTAAGGTGATATCCCATTGGCCAAAATTGAATAGACTCCATTGAGGAGCACGCTTAAATAAGTTTGCAGCTCCATCATTAACTGTCAACGATATATTATCAATAGCACCGGGAGCAAAAGCATGCTTCGAAAGAAACATCGGTTCATTAGCCCGGATATCAAGAGATTTCAGGGCAGTTGCCAAATAGAACTGTCCTCCACAAATGTCTGTAATAGTAGATGGAATTGAAAGAGATTCAAGTTGATCTGCAAACAGGAGAGAAGTGCTTCCAAGCCGTTCAAAGGTCAATGCCCCAACTTTTTCCGGTATATTCAAGTTGCCCTCATAACGCGTAAAGCGAGGAGATGCCAATTCTACATATCCTACATTATCACGGCGGAATACATCATAGGTCAAGTTATCGCGTGTCTGACCGGCATAATAAACCGTAAATGGCCATTTATCAGATATTGCAACTCGCTCTCCGTTTACAATATCGGATATCACCCAGTAATATTCCCCGGGGGTCTTAATTGTACTGTTAACGTAAAACGGGCCGATATTTATGGGAGTAAACTCAGCGGTAAGCGACATGGGGTTAAGTTGTAATGCCCCAAACGCTTCATTATCACTGAGTCGATAAAGATGAATGGCAAGCTGAGTAGAAACTGTAGCGGGGGCAGATTCATTTTTCACGAGGGTGCATGAAAGGGTAACTTGGTCGTTAATTCCTACTAATCCGGCAGTGACATTTTGAGCTGACACTGAACCTGAATTTATCTGAGGAGCTGGTTCGCCAGCGACTAAAGCTACAGGATATTCGTTTTCAACAACTAAATTATCATTGTTGCGTATTGAAATCACATATTCTCCCGGATCCAAATCGAATACTTGGGCGAAGTTAATTTGACGAGTGAAGCCGCCCGGAATTGACAAATAATAGGGATAACTCTTCAAGATATTTTGGGGAGCATTCGCTTTTGCAATTTGCACGTAAACTGTTCCATCAAAGTCATCGTTTTCATCTACATTTGTGAGATCCATTTCAAAAACAGTCGGGCGCTGACCGTAGATAGTTTCACCGGCTACAATCATTCGACCCGGTACAAGTTTACCACCTGGGACTACATCTTCATTATAGAATTTGTCATTTAAATCTCCGTGTTCTACTCCAATATACTGCCGGGTTCCTTGTGGACATTTCACAACTTCCCATTCATCAGTTCCAACCGAACAATAAGCTAATGCCATTTTATATGACCCTAATGGCAATTCAGCCGGTATTTCAAAATTTAATTGTGAATATCCATGTAGGGAAGCGAGCTGGATGGTGTCTTTAAGTAAAATGTAGTTATAGACTTTTGTCGGGTCCTCTTTATCCTCAAAGTGTAGTCCCAATAGAAGATTGGAAGTGTAACCAGTAGGATTATAAACCAAATTACCACTTGATTCTTCACCCCAATACATGCTATTCTTACTTCCTACTTTACCATAGTTTACACCCGCTGAACCAACAAGCAGATTTTGAGTATATTGAGGGCCATCTGTTTTCTTAATAAGTCCTGTATAAATAGCTTGTCCCGAGTTATATCCTCCTTCATAAGAACCGATACCACCTGAACCTGGATTCAAAGAGAAAAGAAGGAAATAGCCATCCTCGTAGCCACCCCAGCCCCAATTAAAATGGAAGAATCCGTTGCCGGCATATCCGTCGCATACAAATGCATGTCCCCCTTGGGAGGAGGAGCCACTGTAGTAGATTGGTCTGCCAAGAGACAACTCACTATATACAAGGTTGTCCCACTCAGTCTGAGTATAATAATCACGAAGATGATATTTCAAACTCGTTGCGTCATAGTCAAAATTCTCAACCCATGTTTTACCTACATTAAATGAATAAGCACCTGAGGCTGTGGAGGAATAGCTCATATTCACTCCCTTTCCACAATACAACATTAATCGAGCGACTGCAAGAGCTTCATCATTAGTATAGGTTCCATCGTAGTTATCAAGCATATTATCCCAATCAAGATCAATGGTAATTCCATCAAAGTTAAACCCAAATGCAGTTCCATGTGGGCGTTGGGGCCACTCATAATGTTTCATAACTTGTGCCATCGCTGTTGCCACACATCCAGTTACACTTCTCTTTTTTGAACCATCCAGGGGGCAAACATTATTATAAGGGGCACTTTGATTCCATGTAGTTTTGGTGATGGGCTGAATGGGCATTCTATTGGGAACGTCAAACTTCACTTTCATCCCTTGAGGCGCAGTCGCAATAAAGTTTGCAATTTGTCGGCGACAATTGTCAAGCCACCATTGCATATTGCATGGCACGTTTTCCGGGTCAAATTCGCCGACGGTGGAATAACCCAAAACTTCTGGCAAACGGTCGTCGGCCGACACAATCGTGTAGCCCGCTGTGGGAGTATTAATAACATAGAAACAGTTGCTACCGGCTTCTTGAGCAGTAAAAACCAACTCATTTTTTATTCCGACTCCTGGAGCGCGTAATCCATGCTTTCCAGTAGAGCGGAAAGATGTGGCGATTTCAAGTGCCCTTTGGCTGTCGACCGGAGCTGCAAAAGCCGAGGTTGACAAAATTGCCAATACGGGCAAAATCGCTTTTGAAAAATTTTCAATATTCATCATTTTAAATTGTTTGTTATGGTTGAACTAATATTTATTGTGGGAATTATTTCACAACCAATTTTCTTCCGTCTGCAATGTAAATTCCTTTGGGAAGACGGTTAATGTCCGATAAGGTGACATCTCTGAGAACCAGGGTACCGGCTATTGTGAAAACATTTTTGTAGATATGTGACTCATCCAATTGATCGACCATGCCTACTCCTACGTCCTTACCAATATAGATGCGTCCGGTTTTTCCATTGAGGGCAGGAAGAGTGATTTCATCAGTTCCACTGAATGATTCAGTTTCATTATCAGATGTGACATAGGTTATTATGGGTTTTGAACCATCATTTGTTTCTACAGCAAACGAAATTCCTTCATCGGGGGAAACATAATAAGGATTATAAACCTGACCGGCATCGTCGCGAATCATACCCGATACTATTGAACAATTCTTGTCGATAACTATATCCCATTGGCCAAAGTGGAAATTCTCCCAGCCTGGTGTGCGTTTGAAAATGTTAGCTCCTCCGTCAGCCACAGATAGTGTAATATTTTCATAACTTTCCGGATTGAAAGTAAATTCCGACAAAGCTGGCGGCGTAATGCTGCGGATTTCAAGATTCTTTAAGTTTGATGCTAAATAGAACTCTCCGGCTCCCAAGCTTTTAATTGTACCCGGCAGGGACAATGATTCAAGTGCAGTTGCAAACGTGAATGTGGCAGGTGCTATTCCGGTTACTTGATTTGCTCCCAAAGTTTCCGTGATAAACATATTGCCAGAATAGTCTCCCATTCCCGGACCTTGAATATTGGCACCGTTTCCTTCCAAACGGAAGTTGACTGTTTGGCCCGATTCCATTTTTTCGGATTTGTTTGTGTATAGTAACGCAGGGAAGCGGTCGCTAATCGGTACGATTTTGGAGTTACTTGAGAAGAAAATTTGCCACTCATATTCTCCCGGGGTAAGATTGCTTAATGACATTGCGGAAAAGCGGAAATTGCGAGCACTTGATATGGTATAAGCCGACGAGGAAGTGTAAGATAATCGATATGATGTGGCGCCTTTTTGGAATATTCGCATTACGATTTGTCCGGTCTGCGTTGTGGAAGATAATGGTGTAACAGTAAACGAAAGTGGAGCACCAACAGAAATATCATTAAACAATGGGCTGACTTCAGAAACCACCAAAGGAACACTTTCATCGCGTCCAGAAGTGGAAACATCTGTTAGATTCAACTCTATTGGACATCCCAACAAAGTTTTCCCTTGGGCTTCAGCATATAAATAGTACTTCCCGGCTGGAACTCCAAAACGGCCATTGATTTCTGTAGACACCGAATAACCGCAGGGCGAATTAACTGTGAAATCACTGCTCCATAGACGTGTAGCACGAGATGTGGAATTTTCGCGCTCAGAGGTAAGATAATAAGTAACGCTGCCTACATAATCAGTTGTACCCACGTTTGAGAATGTGACGTTTGCACAGAAAGGCCCATTTGCAGCTACCGTAGAATGGGTGAACTGAATCCCGTTGAACAAAAGGGTGGTGACATTGTCGAGTTCTCCCGTTACCATTGACATAGAATTGCCTTTTTTTACCAGTGTCATGTTTTGAGGCAGTCCGTTAGGTGCTTTGGCCACAATCCAGTTTGATTCTCCTTTACCTCGATACACAATTTCTACTTTATAGGTTCCATCCGTCATTGTGGTAGGAGCAATAATTCCAACAGAGGAAAAACCAAAGTTGTAGTTGAGCGAAGTAGAATATGGAGTAGTGGTGACAACATTCGAAGAATTGTTGATGTCTGTAAACCGGGAAGCAAACTCAATAGATTCAGTGCGGGCTGTAGGATTATAAAATAAACCCTCCTCACCGTTATTTTTAATGAATTTTACAGTCCAAATATTATATGTACTGCTTTGGATGGGTGAAGGATAGCCCGACATAATCATCAGGGTTTGAGGAGTACCTGGAGTTGATTGTTTGGGCTGAATTTCGGTGAAGCATCCTTGAGAAGAATTGTATCCTCCATCATACGATCCAATACCTCCGGAAGCAGGGTTTAGAATAAACAGACGGAAATAGCCATCTTGGCTTCCTCCCCAACCCCAATTGAAATGATAAAATCCATTTCCTCCGTAACCATCACACACGAAAGCGTGTCCACCGGTTGGTGTGCGTCCATGATAGAAAACTACGTGGCCTTTGGCTAAATCGGAATAGATGGTTTCTTCCCATTCTTGCTCGGTGCAATAGTCCCGCATATTATACCGTATGGAATTATCATATCCAAAATAGCTTGTCAGTGCATTTCCAACTTTAACGCTCACCGCACCGCTTTCGGAAGACCCGTATTCCATGTCAACTGATCGACCGCAATTAACCATTAATGTGGCGACAGCATTTGCTTGCGTGGAATTGTAGTCTGCAGATGAAACGTACTTATTGAGCATATTTGGCCAGTCAAAGGATACATTTTCAAAAGAAAATTCACCTCTTGAACCGGTACCTTTCGATGGGTAATTGTAATATTTCATGACTTGTGCCATGGCAGTGGCTACGCATCCTGTTACGCTTCGAGCGTTAGTGGTAGGGTCGATGGGACACAGATCATTGTAAGGGGCATTCTGATTCCATAAGGTCTTCATGTATGGACCAACCGGAGTATAAGAAGAAGGAACATACATTTTGAATTTTTCGGGAGAACGCAAAAATGATTGAATCTCATGAGTATATTCTTCGAGCCACCATTTCATATTAGGAGGAATTGAATTAATATCGAAGGTGCCAGTATCGGCATAACCCAATACGGAGGGCAGTCTGTCGTCAGCACTGACCACCACATATCCTTTATCGGAGTCCGATTCCACGATGTAAAAGCAATTTCCTTCTTTGACAGTTGAAGTGTAAGCAATTTGTAAATTTGTTTTGCCCGGGGCTTTTTTAAGGCCTGGGGTGCGAGATATTATAAAGTCGCTGGCAGTTGCAATAGCCTTTTGAGGAGTTAAAGGTGCTCCCCAAGCAACGATTCCTATAGTTGATACCAGGATGAAAAGTAAAAATTTTAGATTAATTCGCATATAGTATAGTTTCCGTAAAATGTATTATTTTGCAAAGATAATAAAATTAGAACTGGTTTCAAAAATTTTTATGTTTTTTATTACTGTCCGCTAAAAATTTTTGAGCGGAGAAAAAATTAGGGCTGATTCCA
>CAZNMC010000063.1:0-10504 GCA_964574285.1 uncultured Sangeribacter sp.
TTCAGATGAGCCCACTGAGGCATTTTAAGCGTAAGCCAATACCGATAAGCTTCCAGACGAAATTCCAAAAGCCACGCAGGCTCCCCCTTCACCTTCGATATATAGCGGATCACATCTTCATTCAATCCCGGGGCAACCTTCTCGGTGTCAATATTGCTGACAAACCCATACTTATAGTCGCCGTCGGTCGCTTCACGGATGACATCCCCCGAATCCTTTCGGCCTGCGGGGGTTCCTATCTCAGCAATTCCTTCATTTGCTGAAGCATATATCTGTTCGTTATCCACGTCGATAAACTTGTTTAACTTGCAATTAACACCAAAAACCGTCACGAACGATATCATTCAACGACGGTGCATATAATTACAACGCAAAAATACAAAAAAAGGCTCACTCCACCAAGAAAATTGCCTTTGCGCAACCATTGCAAAAACCTTCCCAACCCAATTACTTCTATTTCTATATCAGACGTCTCAAATTACTTACGCCAATGAAACAGGTAAAACAATTGGAGACTCTCACGCTGAGAATCTCCAATTCTGTACCCTGAGCCGGGGTCGAACCGGCACGGATTGCTCCATCGGTGTTTGAGACCGACGCGTCTACCGATTCCGCCATCAGGGCTTCCAGACTTTTCATATCCCTGACAAAAAGCCATTTGCGCTCTTTAGACAGAAGAAAAGCCGCTATTGCGATGCAAAGTTAATAATTCTTTTCTTTTTCTCCAAAATTTAATTCATAATATTTATTTAGTGAAAAAGAACCTATTCAAAAAAATTCCCCCGACCCTTCAATTTTTCAACCAATCTTCAATCAGACGGCGAGCGATGCTTGGAGGTTCGGGAAGAAGCGGCAGATTGTCACGCGAAAAGAACCCACCGGCCGTCAGCTCTCCATCAGCAAAATGCAATTCACCTGACTCATACTCGGCAGTAAAGCCCAGCATCAATTGAGAAGGGTAAGGCCATTGTTGAGAATCAAAATAACGGATGTTCTTTATTTCTAACGAAGTCTCTTCCCGCACTTCGCGACGCACACATTCCTCCAGATTTTCACCGGTTTCGACAAAACCTGCAACCAACCCGAAAAAAGGACGGCTAAAAGTGCGGGCATGCACAAGAAGAGCCTTCTCCCCTCGTCGCACCAAAACGATTATCGCAGGTGCAACCGAAGGCCATATCTCATGCCCGCAAACCGAACATCGTTTACTGATTTCGGAAGAGCGTTCCATTGGAGCGCCACATCTTCCGCAAAACCGCGATTCCGAATCCCAATACAATAACTCTGAAGCCTTTGAAGCAGCTGTATAATGAAGCTGAGGCAGCAAAGAAGCCGACTTGCGCAAGGCCACCCACGAATCAGTCCCTGAAAGGGGAAGAGTCTCCACATCTTCCACTCTAACTACTTTTGCGTGAAGTGGCCTGTCAAACGAAAAAGCGGATTTCTCAACATTCGGCAAGAGGAACTCCTCAATTAATGGCAGACGCACAGACCCATCTGTGTCTGTGCGAACCAATACTTCCCCGGAATGAATAAAAATTATATGCCCGGATGATGGTATCATTTTTCAAAAACTATTTATCTTCAGTCTCCGTTTCCGAAACTTCTGCCGGCAACTTGGCAAGCATCTGCCGGGCCGTCAAGCCGCTGACAGGATGCACCCACTGAGGTGCGATTTCCTTAAGTGGTTCAAGAAAGAATCGACGATCCTGAAGTCGCGGATGAGGCACCTGCAGGCCCGGAGAATCTATAACTTGATCATCAACTGCCACAATATCAATATCCACCAAGCGGTCGCGATACGACCCGTCCGCATTTCGATGCGGCTCGGGGGAGATCTCTTTTTCTATTTGTTGCAATCTCTCCAACACCTCTTCCGGTGCGAGATCGCTTTGAAAAAGCATTCCTATGTTAAGAAATCGGTGCGACGACTCGAAGCCCTCCGGTGCTGACTCTACAGCATGCGACATCTCAAAATCGCCAAATTCCATCCCGACAGCTCTCATGGCTCTCGAAAGATTGAGTCTTCGATCGCCAAGATTGCTCCCGATATTGATAATGTAGTAAGCCATAAAAGATTAGGATAGAGTCTTTTTAACTTCCACTTCTTCGTAAGCCTCTATAATGTCACCTTCTCGAAGATCATTGTAGCCTTGGATAGAAAGTCCACAATCGTAGCCGGCTACCACATCTTTAACATCGTCCTTAAATCGTTTGAGCGAGCCGAGTTCTCCGGAATACACGACAAACCCATCGCGGATCAAGCGAATTTTGCTTCCACGCTTAATTCTGCCGTCACGGACAATAGCACCCGCGATAGTACCCACCTTCGAGATATGGTAAGTCTGAAGCACTTCGGCGTTGCCCGTGATTTCCTCCTTGATTTCAGGAGCGAGCATACCCTCCATCGCATCTTTAACTTCCTCGATAGCTTTATAGATAACCGAGTAAAGACGAATCTCAACGCCTTCTTTTTCAGCTTCTTTGCGCGCTGCTCCCGAAGGACGCACCTGGAAGCCTATAATGATAGCATTCGAAGCGGCTGCCAACGTAACATCACTCTCAGAAATTGCTCCTACACCCTTATGTAGCACATTGACCTGAACTTCTGGAGTGGAAAGTTTAATAAGAGAATCGCTGAGAGCTTCGATCGAACCATCGACATCACCCTTGACCACAAGATTAAGTTCATGGAAGTCATTGAGCGCACGACGACGTCCGAGTTCTTCAAGCCCGATACGCTTCTTGGTGCGGAGTCCCAGTTCGCGTTGGAGTTGTTCGCGTTTGCCGGCAATCTCACGGGCTTCCTGCTCTGTTTCCATCACATTGAATGTGTCGCCTGCTGTCGGAGCCCCATTGAGCCCCAAAACAAGTACCGGAGTAGACGGTCCTGCTTCTTTCACACGCTGATTGCGTTCGTTGAACATCGCTTTGATTTTGCCGTAATGAGTTCCGGCCAGTATGACATCGCCAACGCGAAGAGTGCCGTTCTGCACAAGGATGGTCGCCACATATCCACGACCTTTATCAAGACTCGATTCAATTACCGAACCTATGGCAGCGCGATTAGGATTAGCCTTCAGGTCAAGCATTTCAGCCTCCAAAAGCACCTTCTCCATCAGCTCTTCAACGCCAAGACCCTTCTTTGCAGAAATGTCTTGCGACTGATATTTGCCACCCCAGTCTTCCACCAGATAGTTCATGGCCGAAAGCTGCTCCTTAATTTTGTCGGGGTTAGCAGTCGGCTTGTCTATCTTATTGATTGCAAATACTATAGGCACGCCGGCAGCTGAAGCATGATTGATAGCTTCGACCGTCTGAGGCATGACATCATCGTCCGCAGCCACAATAATAATGGCAAGGTCTGTCACCTTTGCTCCCCGGGCACGCATGGCGGTAAATGCTTCGTGACCCGGAGTATCGAGGAACGTGATATGTCGCCCATCGCTCATCTCCACGTTATAAGCTCCGATGTGCTGGGTGATGCCACCGGCTTCACCCGCAATCACATTTGCCTTGCGGATATAGTCAAGCAGCGATGTTTTACCATGGTCAACATGGCCCATCACAGTCACGATTGGCGGACGGGGCAGTAAATCTTCTTCTGCATCTTCAACAGTAGCGATCGCTTCCGACACATCCGCACTGACGTATTCCGTAGTAAATCCAAATTCTTCAGCCACGATGTTAATCGTCTCGGCGTCCAATCGCTGATTGATGGAAACCATCACTCCAAGATTCATGCAAGTAGCAATGACACTGTTGATTGGCACATCCATAAGCTGTGCCAGATCGTTGGCAGTAACAAATTCTGTGAGTTTGATTACGCGGCTTTCGGCCTCTTCCCGACGTGCATTTTCAAGCTCACGATTGTGCATTTCCTCGCGCTTCTCCTTGCGCCATTTCACACTTTTCTTGGTTTGCTTATTGGTCAGACGGGCAAGAGTTTCTTTCACTTGGCGCTGTACGTCTTCACTATTGACCTCAGTCTTAACAGGACGTTTTGGTCCTCCTTTCGGTTTAGCTGCGTTTCGGTCGCCACGACGTTGATTTCTGTCTGCCGGATGCGCCGAAGCCGTCGAGCCCCCGCGCGAATCAGAATTTCGTCCAACTTGTGCACCGGCCTTTTCAATATCAACCTTCTCTTTACCAATTCTCTTACGCTTTTTGCGATCAGAATTGCCTCCATCGGCAGCTGCTCCGGGACGGGACGCACCTATCCGCTCTTTCCGTCGTTCCTCTTTGGTTTTCTTTTTCGGACGTGTATTTTGATTTAACGCTGAAAGATCAATCTTGTCGACAACTTTCAAAGAGATTCCGGCAGAGGGAGTTTTTAAACGAAAGACTCCGTCCTCTTTAGCTTTCTCCCCAGCTGAAGTCAATGTAGGAGCTTCTTCCTCAGCTGAGGTTTCCTTATTCTCTTCCTTATTCTCTTCCTTATTCTCATTCTCTACCTCCTGAACGGTCGGAACTTCCTCAGGCTTCTTATCTTCGACCTCTATTGGCTTAACCGGCTCAATAGGCTTCTCCTGAACTGTCGGCTTTTCTGAGATGGGAGCCGTCTCGGGTGATTCCGGTTGCTTTTCCACTTCAGGTTTCGATGCTACCTCGTCCGATTCGCGAGTAATAGGATTGGAGGGAGCGGGGGTCGGTTTCAATGTGTCCTTCGGTTTTTCCTCCTCTATTACCGGTTTTGCCATGACAACCGGTTTTGCCTTCACTTCCGCAGTCGGTACTCCTACTTTAGCCTTAGGTTTCTCTTCAGTATTTGTCTTTGCTGTCGGCTGACCGGAGGGAATAGGCTGTCGCGTGTTCAAATCGATTTGCCCTAAAACTTTCGGACCGGAAGTTTTAGGAATCTGAGTAATAATCTCTTCGGTACGGACACGCTCCGGGCGAGTCGGTTTTTTAGTTGTGCGCACTCCGGAAAAACTATCAGCTTTTTCTTTGGCGTCTTTGTCTTTGCTGTATTCTTTGCGAAGAAGCTCAACGGCAGCGTCGTCCAGACGCGCATTCGGATTGGCATCCACCTCTACTCCATGTTTTTGGAGAAAATCGGCAGCCGTACTTACACCTACATTGAGTTCTTTCGCTATCTTACTTATTTTAATTGACATATACTGTTGAGTTGTCTTTCTAACTATAATTTAAGGAGAGGGATAATCGGCAGTCTCTTAGACTGCCAGAGAAGCGGGGCGCAATGCGCTCTTTCCGAACTGAAAAATTTAATCTTCAAATTCAGCTCGCAACACATCCATGACGTGTTTGAGTGTGGACTCTTCAAGGTCTGCTTGCTCAAGTAGTTCCGGGCGTGCATTGAGAACCGCTTTCGCAGTGCTGAGTCCCAAATTCTTAAGAGCTTCTACAACCCAATCGTCGATTTCATCCCGGAACTCATCAAGATAAATATCTTCCTCACCGGGTTCAATATCCCGATAGACATCTATCGTGTAGCCCGTCAGCATCGAGGCCAGCCGGATATTGAGGCCTCCTTTGCCGATAGCAAGGGAAACTTCATCAGGATGCAAAAACACCTCTGCCTTACGTTCTTCCTCATTAAGTCTAATGGATGAAACCTTGGCGGGGCTTAAAGCGCGTTGGATAAATAGCTGCTGGTTGTTAGTGAATGGTATGACATCAATGTTTTCATTCTTCAACTCTCGAACGATGCCATGAATACGACTTCCTTTCACTCCCACACAGGCTCCTACCGGATCGATACGGTCATCATAGCTTTCAACCGCAATCTTAGCTCTTTCTCCCGGAACACGAGCTACTGCCCGGATAGTGATCAACCCATCATGAATTTCAGGAACCTCCTGCTCGAATAGCCGACGCAAAAATCGCTCATCAGTGCGGCTAACAATCACTTTGGGATTATTATTGGCATTGTCGACACGTTTCACAACTGCCCTTACAAGATCTCCCTTATGGAAAAAGTCCGAAGGAATTTGCTCCTCTTTCGGCATTAACAGTTCGTTCTGGTCGTCATCAAGAAGTAGCATCTCGCGTTTCCATATCTGATGCACTTCCCCGGTGATTATCTCCCCTTCAAGCTCTTTAAATTTAGAGTAGATCGCATCTTTCTGAAGATCAAGAATCTTCGACTGGAGTGTCTGGCGCAGGGTAAGGATAGCCCGACGACCGAATTTCTCAAAATAAATCCGCTTGGAGACATCTTCGTCTACTTCACATTCAGGGTCAAATTCGCGTGCCTCCGTCAGTCCAATCTGCAAGTTGGGATTTTCAACCTCCCCGTCGGGCACAACCTGAAGATTTTGATAGATTTCGCAGTCACCCTTATCGGGATTCATGATCACATCGAAGTTCTCATCGCTGCCAAACATCTTTCCCAATACATTGCGAAACGACTCTTCAAGCACGCTTATCATCGTGGTCTTGTCGATGTTCTTGAGTTCTTTGAACTCCGCGAACCGGTCGACCATATTAACTGTCTCAGCTTTCTTTGCCATAGTGTATCTTATACGGTTCTACCCTTTGCCAATAGCATCCGGATGAACTACTGTTTTTTAGAATTTCAAATCATATCTCGCTTGCTTCACATCCGAATAGGAGAATCGCTCATCGGTCGCCTCCAGTACAGGACGCTTCGCACCCTCCAGTTTCACTTTGCGCTCAGTGCGAAGAGTAAATCCATTTTCATCGGCTTCGGTTAGAAGCCCGTGAAGTTTGCGCCCGTCTGATGTAAGAACCTCAAGATCCTGCCCTACATATTTTGCGTATTGACGAGGAACTCGCAAAGGTGATGTCAGACCAGCCGAACCAACCTCCAACTCGTAATCCTCATCATCGCGATCGAAATCCGATTCAATGGCTCGGGTCAGAGCCACGCATTCTTCCAGATCAACCGGATTTTCACTGTCGATTTCTACTGTAATGCGATTGTCGGGGGTTACTTCCATCCAGGTCAGAAAGCACTCCGTTCCATCAAGTGCCCGCTCTATACAGTCCCTGAGAGCTTGTGAATCTATCATTCCCTGTCCAGTTTAGCAGAGTGAGAGTTTTTAAATATATTTAAAAAGAGGGAGGGAACTGACGTCCCCTCCGGAATTCTGTTGCAAAGATACTCATTAATTTCAATTATCTACACCCCTCCGCATTTAGAAATTCCATTTTAAGAATAAATTTAACATTAGTTTGATATTTTTACATATATTTAACTCCAACTTTTCTAATCCTCTCTTATCTTTGTACCAAAACTGTCCCAAATGAAAGCAACCCCAATTATACTCGCTACAATATTCTCACTGGTTTTGGCAGCATGCTCTGACACAAACAAGAAAAATACCGGCGATTCCGATTCTATAAGCTCATCGGTCGAACCTCAGGAAATTATCACTACTCCCGACCTTGCATTCAAAGAGCTTCTCGGCCCTGTAGAAAGCTCTGTAACGGAATCCTACCTTTCTGACAATCCCACACAAGTGTGGACCGACAGTGTAGGCTATGATGCAACCGGACAATTAATTGCGATAGCATCCTTTTTTTCTGATGATGGAGTGAAATCAACTTTGACAGATTTTCGATTTACTCCTTTGCAAGAAGGAGAAACCGAACAGAAGGGACGGTCCATGATTCCGAACTCTCCTTTCGTCGCAACAATCGGGCGCGATGCATACGGTCAAATCATTTTCTTTGAAAAAGCTGACCCCAACGACCCGGAAAAAGGAGCCGACGAATGGTTTGAAGAGCATTATACCTGGAACGAATCAGGACACATCAGACAGTTCGACCTTACCGCATGGGAATGGGGGACTTCCACTATATATGAATACAATGAAAAAGGGCTAAAAGCAACCGCCGTAAAGACTGCCTCCGGAATCGAATATGAAGAAACTGACAATTATACTTACAACTATCTCTCCTTCGATGAATTCGGAAATTGGATCGAACGTGAAATCAAAATAACCGGTAAAATCGACGATGAAGGAAGGAAATCAACCTCTACCTCCCTGCGAATCGAACGGCGCCGAATCTCATACTATCAATCGGGCAACTGAAGACGAACCGATTCTGCATGAATCGTCTGAAAAAGTCGTTGCATAAATGTCTCAGATAGCCCGAGACGTACTGCTTCTCCAATCCGTTCTTCCATCAATGCGCGATAACGCTCTTCCTGAAGCACCGGCATAGCCTGTTGTCGCTTCAAAGTCCCTATTTCGCGAGAGGCCTCCATGCGTTGACGCAACAAATCAATAATTCCGCTATCAATGATATCGATGCGCTCCCGCAACGATTCCAGACACTCTGACTCTGTCGACTCTCTTCTGACCTTTAACGCCCGGAGAAGTTTCCCAAGTTCCTCCGGAGTTAGCTGTTGGTCCCGATCGCTCCAGGCACACGAAGGATTTATATGAGTTTCTATGATAAGACCCGCAAATCCCAAATCAAGAGCTGCATGAGAAATCGGCCCGACCAGCTCCGACTTTCCTGCAATATGCGAAGGGTCAACAATTATGGGAGTAGTGGGCATCCGACGTCGCAACTCAATCGGCACACTCCATTCCGGATTATTTCGATAGAGTGAAGGTGCAAAATGTGAAAAACCCCGATGCACAGCCGCAATGTTCGTAACCCCCGCACACTTAAGACGCTCGATGGCTCCGATCCATGCTTCTATATCCGGTCCCAAAGGATTTTTGACCATAATAGGAGTGGATGGTGCTTCTCTCAACGCTTCCGCAATTTCACTTATCTGAAAGGGATTAGCCGTCGTGCGTGCCCCTATCCAGAGAATGTCGATTCCGGCTCGCAGAGCAGCCTTCACATGCGCCCCCGTAGCCACTTCAGTAGCCACGGCCATCCCGGTTTCCGTCTTGACTTTCTTTAGCCATTTCAGCCCCACTGCCCCTACTCCTTCAAAACAGCCCGGCCGAGTACGAGGTTTCCATATTCCGGCCCGGAAAATACCGACACCCAGCGATCTGACATCCCGTGCCGTGGAAAGAAGCTGCTCCTCTGTCTCCGCGCTACACGGCCCGGCAATCACTACGGGAGAAGAAAGAGACTCGGACGGACGGACAGACGAAAAAAAATCAATCAAGGCTGTTTTCATAAGCAATTAGGTGTCAACATTGTAGGATTAGTCCTATGCCATTCTTTAAGAAGAGAAGCAGTGCGGGCTTCAAAGTCAATTTGTGAAGGAGCATTTTCCACCAGCGGACGATGGTGACACCGCATGGTCAGTTTACGCCCCTGTTCCAACAACCGACAATCATCCTCGTTCAGAAACGTTTCTTTAAACTTTTGATAGATATACTGTGCTGCTTCTGCAGAAGGATGCACCATGTCGGATTCATAAAATCTATAGTCCCGCAAATCATCCGTCAGTATTTCAAATGCCGGGAAATAGACACAATCATCATTGAGACGGCTCAGCTCCTCGCAAGCTAACAGAAGTCGGGATTTTGACCGGCTATTATCCGCAAATCCTTCTTTTATATGCCTGACCGGACTCACAGTCAGTATAAACTTCAACATAGGATTCAAAGCGCGTAAGTCGTCCAGCAAACCATGCCACAATCTAACTGTTTCATCCACGTCAACCATCTCTCGCACAAATTCTGAGGAAGGCTGCTTATGACAATTGGCCACTACTCTATTCCGGTGGTCGACAAGCGAATAGACAATGGAAGTTCCAAAAGTAAGAATCAGAGCATCAGCTCGCCGAAGTGAAGTGAGAAGCTGCGAAATAGCATCTCGGCATTTTCGATCGCAGTCGGCTGCCGTCAAGGATGTAAACTGTGTAGGGAAGTCCCAGTTATGCCATAAGCCATCCCGACCCAACCACGGCTCTTCGATAGGCTCTCCCCCGAGTGCCAAACGCACCAGGCGAGCTATCGACAGCGGATTAAACAAGACCCCGGTGGGATTGACCACTGCATCCCATAGTGATTCCCTCATCAACCGACCTACATAATCGGAAAAACACGACCCGAGCAATACTATCGGTCTATGCGGATTAAGCCGGAGCGTGGAAGGTTGAGCAGTGAAAACAGTCCTGAAATCCATTTCATTATTATTTGCCCTACAAAATTAATGAAAAAAAACATCCCGGCCTATCGAAGCGTTCTATAAACAGCGACAATGACTCGCTACATAAAATAAAATCGTTACTTACATGAAAAAGGTGATTATTATGGGAGCCTCCTCCGGCATCGGGCTTGCCATGGCTAAAGCTTTGGCTTCTCGCGGTGTGAAAGTAGGCTTGGCAGCTCGGCATACAGCTACTCTCGAAGATTTAAAAAAGTCCTATCCTAATTTTGTGGAATATGCTGCAATTGATGTCACAGACCCAAAAGCTCCCCAGAAACTATACAGTTTAATTGAAAAAACCGGAGGAATGGATATTTACTTCCATGTTGCCGGAATCGGCTACGAGAATCTGACTCTCGATTCGCAAAGAGAGGCCGACATTATTAATACAAATTATTACTGTCCGCTAAACCATAAAGGCCCTTGCCCAACCTCTTGAGAAATAGAA
>CAZNMC010000064.1:0-10476 GCA_964574285.1 uncultured Sangeribacter sp.
TTACCAACCACGTAGATCATCCGGTCAATAGGATAATCCCGGTAGCGCAGTTTAGCTGTGCCGATATCCTGGGTCATATAGACCGAAGTCCCGTCAGCTCGCAAGAGAAGTTTGTGGTCCAAACCATCCGCTGTCAGATCCGCCCAGACCGAACCGTCCTCTTTCCGATACATGATTCCCTTTTCCAAACCTCCAAGTACCAAATCTTTCCCTTCTAAATAAGTGTCCGATTCATAGTAGATTTTATCGAAGTCGACTCCCATTTTGCGATACGTCTCATCAAACCCGGCATAGACCCATTCATTCATCATTTTCCAAAGCTGACGCACTTCCGGATCCCCGTTCTCCCACCGACGAAGCATCTCTCTTGCTTCTTCCATCAATGGGCTCATTTGTTTGGCAGTTTCTTCGTCGACCCCTTGTTCTTCCATAATTTGTTTCACTTCCTCTTTGAAGTGTTTGGCAAAAGCTACATAGAAGTCGCCTATAAGGTGGTCGCCTTTCTTGCCCGTGGAAGCGGGGGTAGCTTCATTGCCCCATTTTTTCCACGCAAGCATGGATTTGCAAATATGAATACCCCGGTCATTGACTATATTAGTCTTTACTACCCGATTGCCATTCGCTTTTAGGATTTCGGCCACTGAATAGCCAAGCAGATTATTACGGACATGACCTAAATGAAGTGGCTTATTGGTATTGGGTGACGAATACTCTACCATTACCATCGGCGAATCTGATGTTGCCATTTTGAAGCCGTAGTTCGGGTTAGAGGCGATTTCTAACAATTGGTCACGCCAAAAGGCTGGCGAAACGGTTAGATTGAGAAATCCTTTTATGACATTATATTTGTCAATGGATTTTATATTATCCACTAACCACGTCCCAATCTCATTCGCCGTTGGTTCAGGACCTTTGTGCGAAGCTTTTAGATAGGGAAAAACCACCACGGTCAGATTTCCCTCAAACTCTTTCTTAGTAGGGGTAGGTGATACCGTCCCAGGATCTATTTCTACTCCGTAAAGGGCTTTGACAGCTTCTGCCACGCCGTTGGATATGATTTGCTGTATAGTCATGTATCTGTTAAAAATCCTTATGAATTAATTGGATGGGTCTCTCTCGTCACCGATGCCACGAAACCTTGAATCTAATTTTGAGTAGGGCTTACTCTTCTTTTACTGCAAATATTATGCCTGTTTGCAAAATTAGTGAAAAAAAACGAAGTGGAGAAAAAGTATATCTCTCTTTTGTTCTCTATATCCTGCTCAAAGAATTACTCAGCACTCTGGGAGTATCATTTCCTCTCCTCGTCTTCTTGCTCCTTTTTTTCTCGTGGGTGAGCCTGAGAATAATTCTTAAGTATTTCCGAGAAGCTTAAATGGGTATAAATTTGGGTTGTCGCAATCGAAGAATGACCCAGGAGTTCTTTGACCGAGTTTATTTCAGCTCCATGATTTAACAAAGTTGTGGCAAACGTGTGCCGTAAGACATGGGGACTTTTTTTGGCGATGGAGGTGTGGGAAAGAAGAGTTCGCACTGCTTTGGTCAGGCGCGTGGTAGATATCGGTTTACCATTATGCGTAAAAAATCGGTCTTTACTTTCTGATGTGCGCTGTTCACTCTCTTCCGCATTGCGTCGCAAAAGATAATTACTCAATTCTTCAGCTGTTTTTTCGCCAAAAGGAATGATACGTTGCTTATTGCGTTTGCCGGTTACTTTGAGTTGCATCCCGATGAGATCTACTTCTTGATCTTGCAGCCCGATTAATTCCGCTCGACGCATTCCGGTAGTGTAAAGCAAAGATACCATTATTCGGTCCCGAAGTTCAAAATATGTTTCTTCATGCTTCGGAGTTGCGATGGCAGTCTCTATTTCTTTCTCCCTTACGAATAGGGGGAGTGGTTTGTCCCCTTTCGCAACAATTATCCCGGTAGTAGGATTTGTAGAAATTTCTTTGCTTTTAAGCAAAAATCTGTAATATGCTCGAAGACTTTGAAGTTTCCGCTTTATTGTCCGGGCCGTTTGTCCGGGCCGAGAAAGGTTGCTAAGCCATTTTCGAATATCATTGGCTGACGCGGTGCTAAGGTGTTCCCAACCCATGTCGGGGTGTGTCCCCTGTGTAGTAACGCTCGTTGCTCCGGGATTAGTCTCGTCGCTCCTTACCTTATTCAGCTTGGTAATTATAAATTGTGAAAACTGACGCAAGTCGCGAAGGTAGGCCTCTACGGTCAGAGGACTGCGATTTAACTCATAGAGTAAATAATCCTTAAAAATTTTCTCATTGCCCTCTTCTTGCATATCCTTTGGCTAATTGTAATACTGTAAGGTTGAGTAACTTATTTACATCAATTTATGAAAAAATGACAGTCTGAAAAAACTGAGAAATATATACATCTCTCATCAATCGGTTGGCTCATAAATTAGATCCCATACTGACTGAAGAGGGTAGACCCCAATCGAAGATGTGTAGAACCGGATAATTGAATAGACTAAAAACAAGATACCTATATTATCTGTCATCTGTCTTCAAGTGGTTTGATATGAGATACAACAATCCGATGTAGGCCACAGTCGCTTTGTGGTCTACATCGAACAAATATTTTTTGATTCCGTCTAAGAGAAAGAATGTCTCTTTGGGAGTGCCGGGATAGGCGCGTGCCGCTTTTTACTGTTCGGCCTGACGGAGCTGCTGAACGTAGATGGCTTTAATCATCTTTTTACGATTCTTCACCGAAGGCTTCTCAAAGGCCTGACGGCGACGCAGTTCCTTTACAATTCCGGTTCTCTCATATTTACGCTTAAACTTCTTGAGAGCTTTCTCAATGTTCTCGCCTTCTTTAACTTGTACGATAATCATTTTTTATGTGTAAATTTTTGTTTTCTTTGAGTTTCGCACTCCAATCAGAGTGCCTTATAATTTTTGCGGTGCAAAATTAGACAATATTTTTTTTATTGCCAAATTTTCCGCTTTTTTTATCCCTCAAAATTATTGAAAAATATTTTTTCTCAATTTTCTTGAGTCTCATTATACCATTTCGAATACATCAGATAGTTGTGGGCTATTTTTTGGTTCATCTCCCGCGCCTTCTCCGGTTCTACCATTTTTACAAATTTTGCCGGAGCACCAGCCCATAGTTCATGGGCTCCAATTTTTGTCCGACTTAATACCACTGAACCCGCTGCAACCAACGCTCCTTCTCCTACTTCCGCATCGTCCATCACAACCGCGCCCATGCCGATTAACGCATAATCATGGATTTTAGCACCGTGAATCACTACATTGTGACCGATAGAAACATCGTCGCCGATTTCAATTGTAGATTTTTGATATAACGTGTGGAGTACACTACCGTCCTGTATGTTAACTCGGTTGCCGATCCGAATGGAATTGACGTCTCCTCGTAGGACTGTGCCAAACCATACGCTACACTCATCGCCCATAACCACATCACCGATTACACACGCATTGTCAGCCAAAAAACAGTCTTTGCCGATTATCGGAGTAAAGCCCCGGACTGATTTTATTATTGCCATTGTTTGTATTTTTGGTTATCTTTTAATTGGTTCCGTTTTTTTCTCAATCCAGGCTGCTTCCTCAGCTGTAAGCAGCGGTTTTAGTCTTCTGCATACCTCTGCGTGATAGGTGTTTACCCACTCGATCTCCGAATCTGTCATGATGGAGGTGTCCATCAAATTCCGATCGAAGGGAAACAAGGTCATGGTGTCGAATTTGAGAAATTGTCCAAATTCAGTTTGCATGGCTGGCACTGTCACGATCAGGTTTTCTAATCGTATTCCATAACGCCCTTCCAGGTAGAGTCCCGGCTCGTTACTGGTGACCATTCCAGGTTCAAGGGGGGTGGGATTGATGTTAAGCCGAATGTTTTGAGGCCCTTCATGGCAGTTGATAAAAAAACCTACACCGTGGCCCGTCCCATGATAATATGCTTTCCCTTCTTTCCAAAGAAACTGTCGCGCAAGAACATCCAGCTGATGGCCTGTTGTGCCTTCCGGGAAAATAGCTGTCCCCAACGCAATATGCCCTTTGAGAACAAGAGTGAAATCGTGCTTTTGCTCTTGCGTCGGAGTCCCCAACGCAATCGTACGGGTGATGTCAGTGGTCCCATAAGTGTATTGACCTCCGCTGTCCACCAAAAGAAGACCGTCACCTTCAATGGCTACATCTGTCGCTTCCGTGGCTTCATAGTGAACAATGGCTCCATGCCCGTTCCAACCGATTATCGCTGCAAAACTTTCATCTACGCAGGCCGGATCCGCAAGACGCAAGGAACGCAGTCGCTTCCCGAGTTCTACCTCTGTCAGTTTTCCGGACGGATATTCCTTTTCCACCATCATGAAGAACCGAGTCAAAGCTACTCCGTCTTTCTCCATGGCGGTTGCCAAATTCGAAAGCATAGTATTGTTCTTTATGCTTTTAAGTTTGGCAAGACGAGAGCCACCAAAAACCGGTGTGCACCCGATCTTATCATAAATTCCCCGTGCTGTTTTTTCTGGGTCGAGAAGAAGACGCGTCTCTTTGGGAAGGGTGCTGACAAAGGAAAGAACTTGATCGTATCCTTGGGTCTCTATATCATACTTTTTCAAATGGACTTTGACGTCATCAGTCAGCTTGTCTGCGTCTACAAATAGAATCCGGCGTTTGTCGTCCAAGTAGAGAAAAGCTACAAAAATGGGAGAGTAGCAGATGTCGCCCGCTGTGCGCAAATTAGTGACCCAGGCTATGTCGTCCAGCGCAGAAAGAAGCACTGCGTTTGCGAGTTCTCCTTTTACCTCGGTCATCACGCGATTGATTTTGCTTTCGACTGTCTCCCCAACTATTTTTTCATCATGGATGAATAATTTGTTTTTCGGTCGATCCGGACGCTCCGGGTAAATGAAATCAAACTGAGGGAAATTATCATTAAGCTTAATGCCGTTGTCATTTAATTCCTGTTGGAGCCGTTGGGCAAGCGAGATGGAGAAGGTCATTCCGTCAATTCCTACCGTTTGGCCGGCTTCCATGTGTTCTGTCAGCCAGTCGATGAGATCAATCGCATCCGGTCCATCTTCTTTCATCATTTTAAACCCCGTATCCTTCAATTGTTCTTCGGCTTGTATAAAATAACGTGAGTCGGTCCAACAATAGGCTTCATCTTGTAAGATTACAGCTGTGCCGTTCGTGCCGTTGCCAGACTCAAAGCCGGTTAGCCATTCGCGACCTCGCCAATGCCGTGGCGGTAATTCGCTTTGGTGAGGATCGGTACCGGTGATGACACAAGCGTCAATGCCATTTTTCTTCATCACCTCCCGTAGGTGGGTGAGATATTCAAAATTCTTTTTCATAGTCCTGAGAAAATAGGCGACTTTCGCTCTTAAGCTTTTAGGCCGCCCGTTTGGGTCATTTATTTGCCCCAAAATTACAAAAAAAATCGCGATTATCCAATTTTTGAGGATTTTGCCCTGATACTTTATTTCCACTTCGGGAGAATTTTGTAATTTCGCATTCAATTATATCTCAATTGTAAAATCCGAATTCAGAATTACAACAATCTACTACATAATGAAAACTCGCATTATCGAATGTGTCCCTAATTTTTCAGAAGGACGCGACAAAGCCAAAATTAAAGAAATCACTGATGCTATACAATCGGTTGAAGGTGTGAAACTCCTCGATGTGGATCCCGGAGAAGCCACCAACCGTACTGTCGTTACTCTCGTGGGTGAGCCGGAAGCAGTCGTAGAAGCTGCATTCCGCGGTATTAAACGTGCAGCCGAAATTATTGATATGCGAAACCATCATGGCGCTCATCCCCGCATGGGAGCTACTGATGTTTGCCCCCTTATTCCCGTTGCCGGTGTCTCTCTCGAAGAATGTGCAGAAATGGCTCGTAAACTTGCTCGTCGCGTCGCTGACGAACTTAATATCCCTACCTATTGCTACGAAGCGGCCGCTTTCACACCCGAAAGACGTAATCTTGCTGTCTGTCGCGAAGGTGAATATGAAGCACTTCCTCAAAAAATGGGCGACGAGAAAAAAGGTCCCGATTTTGGAAATCGTCCCTTCGACGAAGACGTTGCGCGTACCGGTGCTACTACTATTGGTGCACGTGATTTCCTCATCGCCGTAAACTACAACCTTAACACCACTTCAACACGACGGGCTAACGCCATTGCTTTTGACGTTCGTGAGAAAGGACGTCCTATGCGTGAAGGAGGTAAGGTGACCGGAAAGCCTGTCAAAGATGAAAATGGTAATCCGGTCATGATCCCTGGATCATTAAAGGGTACGAAAGCTATTGGTTGGTTCATTGATGAATACGGCATTGCTCAAGTTTCAATGAATATTACAGATATTGCCACCACTCCTCTTCATGTCGCTTTCGATGAAGTCTGTCGGCGCGCCGACGAGCGTGGAGTGAGAGTGACCGGAACCGAAATTGTAGGCCTTGTCCCCAAAAGAACTCTTATCGATGCCGGAAAATATTTCCTTCGCAAGCAGCGTCGCTCCCTCGGAATTCCTGATGACGAAATCATTCGTATCGCCGTCAAATCAATGGGATTGGACGAACTCAAGCCATTCGATCCACGTGAGAAAGTGATTGAATATATGATTGAAGACAAGTTTTCTCCAAAACTTGTCGATCTGACTGCTCGCGGATTCGCTGAAGAAACGGCTTCTGAGTCCCCGGCTCCCGGTGGAGGATCCATCTCCGCTTACATGGGAGCGCTTGGAGCTGCCCTCGCAACAATGGTGGCTAACCTTACAGCTCACAAAGCCGCCTATGACGATCGTTGGGAAGAATTTTCTTCGGTGGCTGAAAAAGGACAAGAGCTTATGGAACGTCTGCTTCACCTTGTAGATGAAGATACCGCTGCCTTCAATCGCATAATGGACGTCTTTGCTATGCCAAAGAAAACTGACGAAGAAAAAGCAGCCCGGGCCGCAGCTATGGAAGCAGCTACCCTTTACGCTACTGAAGTTCCGCTTCGCACAATGGAGACCGCATTTGAAACATTCAGTATTCTTCGCGCTATGGCCTCAGAAGGCAATCCCGCTTCTGTCACTGATGCTGGTGTCGGCACTTTGGCCGCTCGCGCTGCCGTCAGAGGTGCTTATCTGAACGTCAGAATTAATGCATCAGGATTAAAGAACAAAGCAAAGGCAGAAGAACTCATTGCTCGGGGAGCAGAGATTGAACAAAAGGCAGAACAGGAAGAGAAGGAGATTCTCTCCATTGTCGAATCAAAACTTTGATTTACCATTAACCAACTCAAGAACTGTGCATCTCTCCCGCGCAGTTCTCCCTGGACTCTTCCTGAGCCCTTCCCTGTGCTTCTCTCCCGCGCCGTTCTCCCTGGTTTTCTCCTCTTATACAATAATTTGATTAATACGACCGCTTGCTACCTTTTTTTTGGTATTGAGCGGTCGATTTTTATATTGATTTTCGAATGATTTGGGGATTAGCTGATTTATGCTTATCTTTGTTGAAAAAAGTATTAATATGAAAATCAGAAACATTCTCTTGGGCTTAGCTGGGATGGCAACTTTTTTATCCAGTGCTTCAACCGGCTATCCTGAACCTTACTTGTCGAACGAAAGCAATAAATGGGGTTATGCCTACTTAACCGATGGTGTTAATTTAGTTATTAATTATGAATTTGATGATGCCGAGCGATTCGATATGAATGTGCCACGTGCTCGGGTTCTATGGGGAGGTAAATATTACTTGATTGATCTCAACGGCAAGAAAGTTGTGGGACCCTATGATGAAATATCCCCGTATGCTGATCCGGATACTGGTTGCTATGTTGTTAGGAGTGGTGAAAAGAGGGGTGTTGTTAATATGGATGGAGAAATCAAAATTCCAATAAAATTTTCAACTCTATGGCCCACAAATACCGGGTTCTATGAAGGCGAAGCGTCTGGGGTGATGCTTTACATCAATCCTCGCACCGGAGAAGAAACGTCCAGTTGGGAAGTTTTCTCGAAATGGAGTAACCAATAATATGCTTCGAAGGAGGAAGTGAATACTCTCCGTCGAAATGGAATAATCAATAATATGCTCCGAGTGGGGGAGAGATTCTTCGTTGAAGGGGAAAGAGGGATCAATGCGCTCATGGGTTTGCGATATAGTGATTTTATTTCTAATTTTGCACAAAATCTTTCTTTGGGACGTCTTAATGTTGGACGCATCGATGTTTTGGCGTCACCACAATTTTGCTATCCCCAGCAATAGTTTTTAACCTCAGAAGTATATTCAGGATATATTGATATATATTATGGAGTCAGAAAAACTGCCGGTAGTCCTTTTTGACTCGGAACAGCGACATGCCAATCTGCTTCCGTTGTCGTTTACTCGTCCAATTGCAGATTTCCGAATAGGTATTCTTTCTATAAAGGAAAAATGGGAGATGCTTTCCGGTCGGCTGTGTCATTCGCTTCCGGTCGATTATCTGAGACTGAAGTTTCCTATGTCGTCGGTTGAGCAGGCACTTTTTGCGGCTGCGTGGATTATGCCGGATGCTGATTTTGTGGCAGCGGTTTCGAATCTTGCGTGTGGGAGTGCGCTTACGGTTGATGATGAGATTGTAGCTTATCACGGGACATTGGAAGAATTCAATCTGATTATGTCTCAATCGCGGTCGGCCACGCAGAGTAGTCGCTATGTAGGCGAAGTGGATTCTATAACTTTTCCCTATGATATTTTTTTACTCAATCATAAAGGTATTCTTGCTGACTATCCTCTTTTGGTTCGCAATCGTCGGTCACAACCGCTTTCTCGATCCAACGTTGTAGTCGGCTCCCATTTGCTTCCATCCGGTTTGCCTTCTATTTTTATTGAGGAGGGAGCCGTAGTGGAGGGAGCAATCATCAATGTTAAGAATGGTCCTGTCTTTATTGCACGTGAAGCAGAGGTGATGGAGGGTGCCTGTCTTCGTGGTCCTGTGTCGCTTGGGTCTCACTCCAAAATTAATATGGGGGCGAAAATATATGGCGCGACAACAATTGGGCCATGGTGTAAGGTTGGAGGCGAAATAAATAATGCTGTTATTTTTGGTTTTTCCAATAAAGCTCACGACGGTTTCTTGGGGAATGCGGTGGTAGGAGAGTGGTGCAACATCGGAGCAGGAACAAATGCGTCAAATTTAAAAAACGATTATTCTAAAATCCGATTATGGAATTATCCCCGTCATACCTTTATGCGGACGGCATTGCAATTTTGTGGTTTGATTATGGGTGATCATTCAAAAGTCGGGATCAACTGTATGCTTAATACGGCCACTGTTATTGGTGTGGGTGTTAATCTTCATGGTTCGGGATTTCCTCGTCCGTTTATTCCCAGTTTTAGTGAGGGAGCGCCTGCATCGGGTTTTTCGGATGTACCTTTAAGGAAATTTTATGAGATAGCTGAGAGGGTGATGTCGCGCCGAGGTGTGAGTCTGACGGAAGCGGATCGAGTGATTTTTGAGAGGGTTTATGAGGTGGCGTCCCGATTTAAGTGAAATTCAATTATAGTTTTTTGGAGGTAATATTATGCTTTTAGGCAGCTGATCTATTCTCAAGAAATAGGTTAGCTGCCTAATCAATGGTTAAAGTTCTAACAGAAAATATTTTTATTGAAATAATTTTTTAGTCAAATTAATAATTTTTTTACAGAATTGTTTGTTTAATTACTTGATTATTTGTAACTTTGCAACGCTTTTGAGGCGAATGCCTGCGAACGGCGCAGCTAATCTGTTGATTATTAGGGATTAGTGGCGTCTGTTGTGTGTGGTATATAATTCTCCTTTGGTGTAGTTGAGGGAGAGGGTCTGAAAAGTAGAAAAGAAAACAGAGTTTAATTAATATATAGTAACAAATCAAGCTAAGATGCCTACCATTCAGCAATTAGTAAGAAAAGGACGCGTGGCTCTCAAAGACAAGAGCAAATCGCCCGCTTTGGATTCATGTCCGCAGCGTCGCGGTGTGTGTGTCAGAGTCTACACGACTACCCCTAAGAAGCCTAACTCGGCTATGCGTAAAGTGGCCCGTGTGCGCCTGACCAACGGTAAGGAGGTAAACTCCTATATCCCCGGTGAAGGCCACAATCTTCAGGAACACTCTATCGTTATGGTGCGTGGCGGTCGTGTAAAAGATCTTCCGGGTGTGCGTTATCACATCGTTCGTGGTACTCTTGATACCGCCGGTGTGCAGGGTCGCACTCAGCGCCGCTCTAAATACGGTGCCAAACGTCCCAAGGCAGCTAAGAAATAAGCCGCCCTTACCTTAAATCACTAACATTTTTTGTAAAACACGTTTTTGATTTATTTTGGACGGCTATCGGATTTGGAGTTTATCCAATCCGCGGTTGAGTAAATCCGGCGTTTTCTTCAGGTCTCTCTCAGCCTTACGACCGGATTGAAGAACTAAGAAGCCCAATACAAAAACATTTCGTTGTTCCTAAAGCTATGAGAAAAGCAAGACCAAAAAAACGGGT
>CAZNMC010000065.1:0-10418 GCA_964574285.1 uncultured Sangeribacter sp.
TGTGGGGTCGCTCACTGTTCCAGAACATTCAGCGATTCATCCTCTTCCAGATGACTGTGAATGTAGCAGCCTGTTTCATCGTTCTTTTCGGAGCGTTCATGGGTATGCAGTCGCCACTGACAGTGACGCAGATGCTCTGGGTAAACCTCATTATGGACACCTTCGCTGCAATGGCTCTTGCCTCACTGCCGCCATCGCAATCGGTCATGAAAGACAAACCCCGTTCACGTGAAGCATTTATCATCAACCGTCCGATGTGGAAATCTATCCTTGGTGTTGGTGGTGTATTCTTCCTTCTTCTTCTCGGACTGCTTTACTACTTTGAGCATACTGACATCACTTGTCTGACTGAAGTCGGCAAAGTTGCAATAGGCGCCAACACCGGTTTAAGCGGTTATGAGCTATCACTTTTCTTCACAATCTTTGTGTTCCTCCAGTTTTGGAATATGTTCAACGCACGTGCTTTCGAGACCGGTCGCTCGGCATTCCACTTCAAAGGCTGCGGAGGGTTTGGACTTATTGCCCTTGTAATCCTTATTGGTCAGATACTGATTATCTCTTTTGGCGGTGATTTCTTCAATGTCGAGCCGCTGAAATTCATTGACTGGGTAATAATCATCTGTGGAACATCCCTTGTTCTTTGGATTGGCGAAATCCTCCGTCTCTTCAAAAAGTAAATCATAATCCGATTTTAGTTTATCGGTAGATATAGAATCCTTTGACCTGAAGGTTCAGCGCCCGGTGGCCTGGAGGTAGTTTAGCTTCTTAATCTGAAATTGTCCATAGGCCTCGATGAATTTGTCTTGCGACTGAAGATGGAGCGTCTGAGCATTAAGTAAATCGGTGATCGTCGTGGTCCCGGCTGCGTAGAAATTGCGGTTCAGTCTAAGATTTTCTTCCGATTGGAGGATGGATTCGCGCGCAATGTCCATTTGAGTGTAGGAGGTGGTCAGGTCGTTCCATGCGTTAGTCATCGCAATCAATAGCAACTCGGAGTTGTCTTCCAGTTGGGTTCGTGCAATCTGTGTTTCGAGCTTTTTCTTCTTGATGTTACGCGATCCGCCCCACCAATCGGTCAACGGGATGCTGACCGTCACATACACGTTGAAAAAGGCGTGTGACTGGTCGAGGAGATGTTCATAATTATAGCCGGCGCCTGCAGCTATGATCGGGAGATTGCTTCCGACCGCCATTTTCTGTTCCAACTCTTTAGCCTTCACATTTTGGGTCAACAGTCCGAAGCTGACAGTCTGGTTGAGACATTCCTCAGGGGTGCGATATAAATCCTGCGGGAAGTCTGGCATCACCCCCACCGGGATGTCAGAGGCAACCTCAACTCTCCCGGCCACTCCCCTGCCAATATATTGGGAAAGCAAACTGCTGACAACAGAGATGCCATTGTCGAGCTCACTTCGGGTCACAAGCATCTCGTTCCGTTTCAGCTTGACCTCGAGCAGATCGTTCAGGGTAGTCACTCCGGCATTGACGTAGCTTTGGACCTGGTTGGTCAGAGTGTCGAGCATGGCGATGACGTTATCCAGTGTCCTACTCTTTGACCGAAGCGCGACAAGCTTCCAATAATATTGTTCTACATCCAGGCGGACTTCATCGGCAGTCTGGCGCTGCTGGAGCCGACTGACCTCTTCACCGACATGGGCCAGTCGATTGCCATTAAGAATACGCCCCCCAAGAAAGACCGGCTGCATGAGGTTGATACCGGCAAGGGAACCCTTTTTGAGTACGCTCATCTTATAGTCCATATCGGGCAAGCCGAGTCCGAGCATCGACAGGGGAAGCTGGAAGTTGTGCTGGAGCATCCCATGGTTTGCGGTGAATGCGGCTCCGGCTGCGCTCACCGAAGGGAAATATTTGGTGAAGGCCTCGCGCGAGGTTTCGTGTGAGGCTTGAAGTTTGTATTCGGCAGTGCGCATGCGTGCGTTGTTCTCGAGAGCGAGTTTGACACACTCGTCGAGCGTCAGCTCCTGAGCATTAACTATAATGGAACTCAGGAGAATGAGTACAGCCGTCAGGGAGAATATCTTGTTCATTTTGAAGCGGTGGTGTTAGTTTTTCTTGCCATGACTTTCCAGTAGAGCACCGGTATCACGGTGACGATGAAGAAGAAGGTGATGAGTGTACCCCAGAAGATGACTGTGCCCATCGGACGCCAGAGCTGGGTGCCGGTCAGTACCATCGGAAGGACACCCATCGAGGCGGCCGCCGAGGTAAGGAAGATAGGACGCATCCGGCGCTCGGCACTGTGAAAGATGGCCTCCTTTACTTCCATTCCCTCGGAGCGCTGAAGCTCTTCTGAGTAATCGATCATAATGATCACATTACGGACCAAAATGCCCATCAGCGAGATGAAGCCAAGCGTGCATGTGAGCGAAAGGACCTCGCCTTGAATTGCCAACCCGATTCCGGCTCCGGGCACACACAACACAATGCAGAACAGAAGCAAGGCAGCCGTCGGCACGTTCTTATAGTGTGCCAGAAGAATGAAAAAGATTATGACCACCGACATCGCAAGGGCCTTAAGAATCGGGGGCCACATCTCAAGTGCCTGATTATAGTCTCCTCCATACTCGATCTGCACTCCTTCAGGAAGGGATATTTTTTCTATTTTCTTCTGAAGCTGGTCAGTTACCACAAGCGGAAAAGACCCACGCTCTACTTCAGAAGTAATAGTCACACATGGAATTCCGTTGCGGTGCGACAACTGACCGTAGTTCCAACTCGGTCTGACATCGGCAACCTGCCGGAGAGGAGCCGAAGCAAGCCCCATAACCGGTAGAGGCTCATTGCGGAGATCATTCACGTCCGAATGTTCGGAAGTGGGAGTGCGGAAGACAACGGGGGTGCCGTAAGTGCCGTCCCATAGTGTGGCTACCGGAATCCCGGAACTCGTATATCTCAACGCGAGGTTCGTTTCGAGCGAAAAGTCACTCATCCCGAGACGTGAAAGAGTCGTGAAGTCGGGCGAGACCTGAGCTGCCACCTGGGGGGAGTTGAAGCTGCTTGTCTCAAGATTAAGGTCAGGAATCGAACGCATGATCTCCAGCACTGTGTCTGAAACGGCGTGAAGTTTCGCGTAGTCGTTTCCCTTGATTCTCACCTCTACCGGATAGGCGGCATTGGAATAGGACAGCTGTTTGAACCTTATTTTTGCCTCCGGGAAGTAGTCGCGATATTTAGCCGTGTATTCGTTCAGAACCTCAATCGTGGCTTCATTGCTCTCGGTGTTGACGATGAACTGGGCGAAATTAGGGCCTCCGACCTGAGGCGCATAGGTGGTCTGGAATCGGGGAGACGAACATCCATGAAAGTTGGCGACCGAAACGACCCTTTTGTCTTTGCGGAGAATATTGGCCATCGAATCGGCCACTATGTTGGTTTCTTCAAGCGGAGTACCGGTCGGAAGATAGATTTCGACTGCAAACTGATTTCGCTCTGCGATAGGCATCATCTCCATGGGGCGTTGTAGTAGAAGCCATCCACCCCCGACAGTCAAAACAGCTGCGATCGCGAGTACGGCCCATGGATGCTTGAAACAGACGACCAGCACTCTGTCGTAGGCAGTCTGAAGCACTCTCAAAAGCGAGAAATGTTTCTGATGTTTGACAGATTGGGCTTCGGGTGCGTTTTCATCATATTGAGCGACTTTCGACGGCTTAATGAAGCGATATTGCAACCATGGCACCAGCAATTCGGCTATCAGCAGCGAACCCATCAGAATGATTGTGATGGCCCAGGGGAAGTCGGTCAGGAAGTCGCGGAACATCCCCGTCATGGTGATCAGGAAGGGGAAGAAGGTGATGGAGATGGCCAAAGTAGCCGAGAAAATAGATTTTAGAAACTCGGATGCGGAGCGGATCGTCGCTTCCTTGCGGTCCATACCCTCCCCTATAAGTTCGACATAGTCATCAATGATCACCACTGAGTTGTCGACGATCATACCCAGCGACACTATCAGACAAGCGAAGGTCACCGTGTTCAACTCGATTCCGAACATATAGAAGAGTCCGAGAGAGATGAAGATGGTGATGGGGATGGTAGCGGCTGCAATCAGTGCTACTCTCATGGGGAGCAGAAGCACAATGACCACTATCACAGCTATGACCGCGATCAAGAGCTCGCGAAGAAAATCCTTCACGCTGTTGTTGACCACTTCGGGCTGGTTGGTGATCCGGAAGAGGTCGACGTCTTCGGGTAGCTCGGCTTCGAACTCGCACAACTGTTGCTCGACCTCCCGGCCCATCTCTACAATGTTGTTGCCTGATTTCATCTCGAGCGAGAGGAGGATGCACTTTCGGCCATTGTTAGTAATGAAGGATGTTGGTTCGGGATACTCGCGCTTTACCTCGGCTATGTCCTTGAGTCGCACCACATCGCCGGCAGGCGTCGAGAGGACTATCTGATCGGCAATGTCGGCCACCGAGTTCATCGGATTGTCGACATATATCGGCAAGGTGTAGGCGGGGGTGCGCATTTCCCCTCCGGTGGTCTGGAAGCCTTTGGCAAACAGGGTGGCTGCCAACGTCTTCTCCGAAAGGCCATAGTGAGAGAGACGCTCTGGATTGAGCGTGACCGATATCTGCTCGTTCTGCTTGCCGAAGACATTCATTGTGCCGACGCTCTCTATAGTCCGAAGACGATCCTGAAGAGCATCCATATAGTCTCCTAATTCACGATAAGTTTTGTCCTCGCTTTCCATGGTGATCAACAAGGCGGACGTGTCGCCGAAGTTTGATATCACCTCGACTGCCACCACACCCGGTGGAAGATGAGCCTTCACTGAACTCATCTCTCGGTTGAAGGTGTTCCAGAATGAGTCGGTGTCAGTCAGCTTATCGTCAAGTTCGACGTAGATCATCACCATCCCGTTCGTAGCGTTAGAGACAGTCTTAACTTTGTTGACCTCCTTGAAACTGAAGACGTAATCTTCGAGAGGTTTCATCACCTGCTCTTCCATCTCGAGCGATGATGCTCCAGGATAGACGGCAACGACTACTCCCTCGCGGATCGTAAAATTAGGGAACTCATTCTTGTTCATCGTCTGAAGTGCATAGACCCCGAAGATCACCAACACACAGACCATCAAGACGACGACATTAGCATATTTGACCCCCCACACCACCAAGGGTGAGTTCTTCACGGGAGGCAGTTTCGAGAGCAACCCGCCCTCCGCTTTCTTTTTTGAAGAATCCATAGTTTATCGGTTTATGGATTTAACTTTTGTGCCACGCGACACTTTCTCCATGCCGGCCACAATCACATTATCACCGGTTTTGATTCCCGATGTAACCATCACCCCATCGGGGAGCATGACTCCCACACCAACCTCACGCTTTACCGCTACTCCGGCCGAGTCGAGCCATACAAAGTTAGTGTTGTCGGAAGCCAAGAGCACGGCCGAAAGGGGTAGCACCACACCATCGGTAGAAGAACTGTTCTCCATCACTACCTCGCAGATCATCCCCGGAAGTAGGTGGCCGTCCGAGTTGTCGACATGAAACTTAGCAGCATAAGACCGTGAGAGAGGATTGGCGGCCACACCTTTTTCCACCAGCCGCCCGTGATAGACTTTACCGGACGATGCTTTTGTAGTGATTATCGCCCGGATCCCGACAGCCAATTCAGATATCTCATTTTCGGGAATTGAGATTCCAACCTTTACCGAATGTATGTCCACAATCTTGGCTACGGGAACACCGGGAGCGACCGTCTGACCCACCGATGCCATTTTCTCCGAAACGATTCCGGCAACCGGGGCGTACAGTTTGGCATCGTCCAAAGCAATGCGTGCAATCTCGGCAGCGCTTTCGGCTTGACTCAACTTGCTCTGAACCTCCACCCATTTAATGTCGGGAAGAGAATTGGCATCATGAAGGATTTTCATCCGATTGTAAGCATCCCGAGCCTGGTCAAGGGTCGCCTTGGCTATCTCATAAGCGCTTCGGAGCGACCCGTTGTCGAGCGTACCGATTAGCTGACCCTTAGCTACACGCTGCCCCTCGGAAACATTGAGAGTCTTGATGGTCCCGGCAGTAGAGAAACTTATGACCGTGCCACTGTCTTCTTCTACCGTTCCGGAATATGTATAGTTTTCATCAACACCTGTATTGGTCACTTTAATAGTCTTTACCCTCACGGCCTCGCGCGATTTGGAGGAGCCGGAAGAATCGTGTCCACAAGCGGATATTAAAACAGAGGTGATGGTCAGGAGAAAGATCCGACCCGCCAAGTGATAGTTCATAGCTTATCTTTTGCAGTTTAGTGATTCAGGGTGCAAAATTACTTATAATAACCAGCCTTAAAATGTCAAAGAAGCAGATAAGATTGTCAAAAGGTTTGAAAATCGAGTCAGGATGGTGATATATTGGGGGAAATATGCTTAATTTGTTCTCCAAACAGATCTATTATGATGTCTGGCCCCCTATCGATACAATTACGTCAACTCACCACGGCTGACGCGGGAACAAGAGTAGAAATGGCCGCCCGTTGTGCCTTCGCGATTTGCACAGAAGGAGATTTCACGATCAAAATACTCAATGAGTACCATAAGGTAAGTGCGGGAGTAATCGTGGCCTGCATGCCCTTTGTCAATATCGAACTGATCGAAATATCCACCCCCGGCAAAGTAATCTTCGGAAACATTCATATAACGGATATTCCGAAGATTATCAACCACTGGATCAACACGGACAACCTCAGCGCCATACAGAAGTGTCCGCTCGTCAGCGTAGATGAATCGAGTCTCGGTCGACTGTCAGCCATGATTGAGGATTACAGAAATACATGTGAACAAAATTTGAACAGCAACAAGATACCACTATGTCAGCGTATCGAACAAGATCTGATTGAATTTCGAAGCAAGCTAATCGTGGGAGAAGTCTTGAAAATATACTTTGCCAACATCTCGATGAAGCCCGCTGGCCACACCCGTCGCGACGACATATTTCAGCGCTTTATACTCTCCCTCTATAGCAACTTTCGCCAACACCACGACGTACGCTACTATGCCGACAATTCCGGCTTAAGCCTAAAATACTTCTCGACGGTGATTCGTCAATTATCCGGCATCACCCCCTCAGAATGGATCGAAACGGTCGTCATAGGCGAAGCCAAAACGTTACTCGGCGATATGAACCGCAGCATAAAGGAGATAGCTACTATCCTTAACTTCCCGGACGCCCCAACCTTTACCAAATACTTCGCCCGGGTCACCTCACTCCCTCCTAAAGCCTACCGCCGAAAAATATCCTCACAAGACACATGAAATATCTCAGCGCTACATATCCTCCCATTGATAAGTCCGCATTAACCGCTCATCGCTGAATAGAAACACTAAGATTTTAATAATAAGGTGATTAGAGATGCGGAAAGAATACATTCTCAGCTCGTGCAGCTAATAAAGTGCAGCCTATTCTAAAAGAGCGGATAAAGAATGTGGGAAAATAAGACCCCAAAGACAGAAGCTAATAGACAAGATGGCGCTAGCGGGCCACCGTCTGTCAGATTGATGAAGTGAGATTGTGAAAATAAATTTCACAGAAGAGTAATTTCTTTGAAAAATATCTCCTGCAATTTGCATATTCAACAAATGTTGATTAGTTTTGCATTCTCATTGAGCCAGGGAGGTCAATACGGATTTAACTAAAGAGATTTTCAAAATGAACGATGAGAAATTCAATTTGAGGATTATCGAGATAGTCGCTCTCAGGACAATGCCAGACAAGAGCGCCAACAGAATTCTCAGAGACTGCATCAGAGAGTAATCAATGAGCTTACTTTAGTCTATGAGACTTCTCCAAAACAGAATCCTCTCCCACAAGGGGGAGCATTTCCCTTAAAATTATAAACATGGCAAACGGAGATTTGATTAAAGAAATCATGGAACGTGCGCAATCCGAGGAGGGTCAGCGTATAGCAGACGAGACCTTTGCACGTTTGAAAAAAGGAGAAATGGCACCCGATAGGCAAGTGCTGGAATTGAATGGAGAGGACATCATGAAAGTTCTCAAAGTGTCCTATATCGCTGAGCGTTTCTTTGGTCGTTCGCGCTCATGGTTGTGCCATAAGTTAAACAATGACATCGTGAATGGTAAAAGAGAGGGATTTACCATAGAGGAACGTAAAAAGCTCAAAAGTGCCCTTGATACCATTGCCTGTGAGATTCAGATATTGTCGGATAAGTTGTAGTTAATTTTTCGTCGTTCATCTACATAATCCGACCCTCAGGCCCGATTGCCCCACAAAGTCAGTCGGGCTTTATGTGTCCCCGACTCCGATCCAAAGGAAGCTCCACCCAACACAAAGGGGTAACCCCACAAGTCTCACTGACCTTTGCACCTATCTGTGGTGCTGTATTATATAAAACGGCCATACGTGAGGGCAAGGCATTTAATATGTGGTTTATGGAGTTCGCTGACAGTATAGACCACAAAGTTATGAAAAAGTGGAATGAAGCTATGATTTTTGCAAATGTACTTTTACAGAATTTGAAAGTATTTACAAGGCATGGCGCGAAATGATCGAGGGCCAAAAGCGGGACGAATGGGAGCGCGGCCGGACTATAGCCGCAATTATCATACAGCCGCACGTGAAGAAACGGATCACCTCTATACAGCTATTGCCGATGCCGTGGGATAAGACAAAAAAGGATATGCAGCAGGAAAGTAAAGCACGGAAGTTGACGGCAGAGGAAAAAAAGAAAAGATTTGAAGAAATCTCAGGCAAATCAAGGAGCGCAATGAGCAAATCGCCCCGGTGAGAGGCGATGTAACAAATGGATTGGTATATTTTTAATATCTAATTTTCTTAACCTGAGACCCTCTTCGTTCTATATATACATTGCCCTTTTGAGGTTCTTTAATTTGTAATCCTTGCAGTGAATAGTACTGTGGCTCATTATTATCATCATTTACCACATCTGGTACACTCGCACTTTCCTTCCTATATTCTATCTTGCATTTAATGCGAGAATATGCTCGAACTATTTTATTTAGATAGTCGTAAGCAACCGGTCGGACTCCTACATACGCAACATAGGTATCTCTAAACTTACCAACGCCATTGTTACAAAATGTGGCGGTTGGAAAGAAACCCTCATAAGGTTCTATATCCACAAATCTTTGCGGTTCATCACCAGCAACAGGTGGTAACGACGGCTGAAGTTCAAAGTTGTAGTCTTTGTATTCAGTCTCTACAATTGTAATGTTTATACTTTTGTACCCATCCGTGAGTGTAAATGAATAGCCGTCAACTGGTACTTCGGGTAACCCCTCCCAATCAGAATAAAACATACCCGGTATGAACCATCTTACACAATCTTCATACCATGGCGAATCCATTATAACTGCATATCGTATACAATATTCATCCGTGCGTCCATCTTCTGTCGAAGTGGTATTGGTGGTAGGCCAGTACGCATGGTCTAAAGGGTCTCCATCAAAAAATTCACCTGTTTCGTAATCTAAAATACGTTCCGCCTGTATTGTTAAGTTGCCCAAGACAATAACTGTTGTGAGTATGAGAAACCATCTTTTGAAGCTCAAGCGGCTGCTAAATCTAATTAGTTGTAATTTCATAATTATTGAATTCTGACTTTCATTCCATTTATTATATATAGGCCTGATTTAAGCCTGGATATGGCTTCCGCTTTATCATCGAATTTTCCAATCAAAATGTCTTGGAGATTATATACACGTACCGCACTCTCATAGCTTCCTGAAGGAAGTAATGGTGTAGAAGCATAAGTACTTTCCGAAACGAGCAATGCTTTCAACGTCCAAATAGTTTTCCCAATCGGTTGACGTCTTATCTGCTGAATAGACGGCAGAATGTATTGCCTTAAATTCATTTGTAAGCCACTGTAATTGTGGGTTTGATAAATTTTCTGGAGAATGATAACGCAGTGTAATATTCCACTTGCTACATTCCGGGATTGTAATTTGGCAGTCATCATGGTAGTTATCAACTTCCACAAGCCATCCATAAGGTATTATTTCAGGACTGGTTTCTTGGTCAAGTTTTATTTTATATGGTTTTTTGATTCCTTTCCAAGATGAATGACCTCTCCCTCTAATTTGCATCGGTAAAGTTTGTTACAGTCCCAAGTGGCTCTACCTCATCTAATCCCATTGGATCAAGCCAGTATGTGGCATTAAGGTACACCTCCTTTGACACTATTGGCTTGTGATCTTCTGTTTCGATATACAAGATCGGCAGAGTGCCTGATGCCTGAACTTCAGTTGGTGTTGATGTGATACTTGCTTCCAAGTCTTCCGAACATGATACGGACGAGCTCAGATACTCCTTTTTCGACACATAGGTTGCGCCAAAAATCGGAGTCGATATTATTGTAATATGTATTGAAGTTGGAGGATTTCACTATATAGTCAGTATTACCAAAATGT
>CAZNMC010000066.1:0-10256 GCA_964574285.1 uncultured Sangeribacter sp.
AGCTGCTTGAGCTTTTCCTTGACAGCCACGCCAAACTTCTGCTCCTCGTCGATGATGAGGAGTCCGAGGTCTTTGAATCTGACGGACTTACCAAGAATTTTGTGAGTGCCAATCAGGATGTCGATTTTGCCCGCTTCGAGGTCGGCAAGAATTTTTTTGACATCGGCGGGTTTACGCGCCCGGGAGAGGAAATCGACTCGGACAGGGAGGTCGCGCAGGCGCTCGGAGAATGTGTGGAAATGCTGCATGGCCAAGACGGTTGTCGGCACGAGGACAGCAGTCTGCTTGGAGTCGGCAGCGGCTTTGAAAGCGGCCCGAATTGCAAGCTCCGTCTTTCCGAAGCCGACATCGCCGCAGACAAGGCGATCCATCGGGCGGTCAGATTCCATGTCGGCCTTGATGGCCTGAGTAGCTTTAAGCTGGTCGGGGGTGTCCTCGTAGATGAAGGACGCTTCCAGTTCGTGTTGGAGATAAGAGTCGGGTGAGAAGGCAAACCCCTTTTTCTCCCGGCGAGCCGCATAAAGCTGAATTAGATCGCGGGCAATGTCCTTGACGCGCGTTTTGGTGCGCTCTTTGAGTCTGTTCCACGCTCCTGAGCCGAGTTTGTTGATTTTGGGAGGGACGCCATCTTTGCCGCGATACTTGGAGAGTTTATGGAGGGCATGGATGGAGACCAAAAGGATGTCGTCGTTTTGGAAAAGGAGCTTGATCATCTCCTGCGGCCGACCGTTGACATCTGTACGGACCAGTCCGGCAAAGCGTCCGATGCCGTGGTCGACGTGAACGATGAAGTCACCGGGCTCGATTTGCTGCAATTCGCGCAGTGAGAGAGCAAGCTTACCTCCACGGGCGCGGTCGGAGCGGAGGTTGTATTTGTGGAAGCGGTCGAAAATCTGATGGTCCGTGAAGAAGCATACACGATTGTCGCGGTCGACAAATCCCTGATGAATGGTACGGTCGACGGGAGTGAACCGGATTTTGTCGCCCCGGTCCGCGAAAATATCTTTAAGCCGGTCGGTCTGATGCGCGGAGTCGGAAAGGATAAGTATCTGATAGTCTTTAGCAAGGAAATCCGTGAACGACTCGGCGATGAGGTCGAAGTTTTTATGATAGAGGGCCTGAGGAGCGCAATCGAATTTAATTCGGGCATCGACATTGGCTCCAAGCTCGCCAAAGGAATCCGAGACGCCAAACTCGATGAGACGGAAGTCGTTGAGCCGATGGGCAAAAGCGACCGGGTCAACCACCTTTTTCATAGCATCCGGGTCTCCTTCGCCGGCAATGGCCACCGCCTGAGAGAGGGATTGGGAGGCGACTGCATTGACACGCGAGATGAGCCATGAAAGGGAACGGACGAAAATGGGAGATTCGAGCTTGATGAAATCGAGTAGCGAGATGGTGTCAGTGGAATCCGAGTCGGAGAGAGCCGGAACGACCGAAATTTCGGAGAGCCGGCTTTCGGAGAGTTGAGTTTCGACGTTGAAAGTGCGGATAGAATCTATTTCGTCGTCAAAGAAATCGACTCGATAAGGCAATTCGTTTGAGTAGGAATAAATGTCGAGAATAGAGCCGCGGAGGGCAAACTGACCCGGCTCGAAGACATAATCCACCTGCCGGAACTCTTCCTGACGCAGACGACCGACGACTTCGGAAAGGGAGTATTTTCCGCCGGACTTCAAGATGATTCTTGAGTCGCGGAAACGGCGGGGGGTCGGAACTTTCTCGGCAAGGGCTTCCGGCCAGGAAACAATCCAGCTGACCTTCCCGGCCGAATAAGCTTCGAGAGTTTCGGTCCGCAGGATTCTGGAGGGTGGGTCGGGCTGACCGTAGTGGATGTCGCGCTTGTAGCCGGAAGTCAGGATGGCCACTTTTTCAGAACCGAGGATCTGGCAGAGGTCGTGGTATAGATAACCGGCATCGTCGGCGTCGTCGGCCACGACCAGCGCAGTGGCTGAGAGAGAAAGGGAGGCCATGAGCATAGCCGGGGCACTCCCGGCCAATCCATCCAGACGGATTCGTCGGGCAGCCGGGTCGGTCAGCGTCTTGGCGAGCAAGGCGGCACGGGCCGGTGAGAGAAAGAGCTTATCGGCTTCAGCAAGAGTCATCGTGAGCAAACGGCTGTGCGGATTTTATTTTTTCAGAATGCGTTTGAGTTCGGCGGGATCGAGAAGGACGCGGCGGGCTTCCTCCATGGCCTTGTCAGAGCGGATTTGCTGAGCGGTGCGACCGCGATCGTAGTAATAGCGGCTGACGATTTCCTCACCGAGATATTCAGCTATTTCGCTGCGCTTGCTGTCGAGGTCAGAGTTGAGGTCGTGAATGAGCAGACGGCTGAGGGCATCGAGACCGGCTTTGACGCTGTCGTTCATATATCCCTCGTCATCAAGGACTTCATTAAGCTTCACGATCAGATCTTCACCTACCTTGTCATATTTGAATTTCTCCGAGTCGATCGAAGCCTTGAAAGCGTCGTAGATCGAATCAGTCACAACGAAATCTTCCGGAGCGGCAATAGAAGGATGCTCGGCAGCGTATTTGTTGGCAAAGTCAAAGGCCCAATTGTCGTGGGCGATATTATAGAGAAGGCGGCTGATTTTCCCCCACTTGACTTCGATGTCGGGAGTGAGTCCACCCCCGTCGCGCACTTCCCGGCCGGCAGCGGTGTGGAAGACGTTGGTAAGGCTGTCGGGTGTGCGGGCCACAGAGCCGTCGGGGTTGCGTTGGGAATAGTCGAGGGCTTGAATGAGCCGTCCGGAGGGGATATAATACTTGCCGGTGGTGACCTTGAGGTATCCGTCGTAGGGGAGAGGACGCGGACTTTGGACGAGTCCCTTTCCGAAACTGCGTGAGCCGATCAAGACAGCGCGGTCCAGATCCTGGAGCGCTCCGGCAGTGATTTCGGAAGCGGATGCGGTCCCACCATCAATGAGGACGGCGAGGGGAATGTCGGGGAGAATAGGTTTGCGTGTGGTCTTGTAGATTTTTTCCGAGGAAGGGGTTTTTCCCTTTGTGCGGAGGACTTCAGTCCCTTTAGGGAGAAAGAATCCGACAATTTCAACAGCACTTTCGACCAGACCACCACCGTTTCCACGGAGGTCGAGCACGACGGCTTTGAGATTTCCGGTGTTTCGGAAGCTGTCGAGAGCTGTTTCCACCTCGCGGGGAGACTTGTCGATGTAGGAAGTGAGCCGGATGTATCCGATTCCGGTCTGAGGGTCGAGATGGAAGTATGGGACGCTCGGAGTCTTGATTTTACGTCGTTCGATGGTGACATCGAGAATGCTGTCCGGACCGACGTATGGGCGGGCAATCTTCAGGCTGACGGATGTGCCGGGCTGTCCTCGCAATTTTTTTGATACTTTGTCAGAAGCGACCCCTTTCATGTCGACCCCATCAATCTGAAGGATTTTGTCGCCGGGGCGCAGACCGGCCAAGGCGGCCGGAGAGCCTTCGGAGGGTCCGGAGATGAAAGTAAAGCTGTCACGCTGGAGGATGAAACTGCCGATGCCGCCATATTCGCCGGTGGTGAGCCGCATGAGGTTGTCGGCATCATCGGCCGAATAGTATTCGGTGTATGGGTCGACGGTCGAGAGCATTGCCGCGATCGCTTTGGAGAAAGCCTCGTCGGTGCGGATGGAGTCGACATAATTTTGTTCGAGCTCCTTGACAAGAGCATTGAAGACGTTGAGGTTGCGGGCCAGGGCAGCGTCGTGGCTCTTTTTTGCAGCAGAAAGGCTCCAGGCGGCTGAAAACGCAAGAATCAGGACAGCGAGGGGCAAAAGTCGGCGTAAGTGCAAGCGCATGAGATTATGGGTTGATAGAAGGATTGAAAATTTTTGGATTTGTCATTCTGACTGATTGTCAGGGAGAGAGGGATGGGGATAGTCGACGGTGTAGTGCAGCCCCCGGCTTTCCTTTCGCTCCATCGCCTGGCGCATGATTAGATACGCGACGTTGATGATGTTGCGCAGTTCGCAGAGTTCACGCGAGGGTTTGCTGGTCTTGAAGAGTCGCTCGGTCTCGTCATAGAGGATGTCGAGACGGTTCCAGGCGCGATGCAGACGGAGATCGGAGCGGACGATGCCGACATAGTAGCCCATGATCTGATTGACTTCCTTGACCGACTGGGTTATGAGCACCATTTCTTCAGGGTGGGCGGTGCCGGAATCGTTCCACTGTGGGATGTCGGACCGGAAATCTATACCCTTTATGACAGACTGTGCGTGTAGGGCAGCAGCGTGGGCATAGACGGCGGCTTCGATGAGGGAATTGGATGCGAGGCGGTTACCCCCGTGCAGGCCGGTGCGGCTACATTCGCCGACGGCATATAAGTGATTGATGGAAGACTGGCCGTTGAGGTCAACTTCAATTCCGCCGCAGAGGTAGTGGGCGCAAGGAGCGACGGGAATCATGTCGCGTGTGATGTCGATGCCGAGGGAAAGGCATTTTTCGTATATGTTCGGGAAATGGCGTTTTGTTTCCTCGGGGTCTTTGTGAGTGACGTCGAGGAAGACATGGTCCGTCCCGTTGAGCTTCATTTCGGAGTCGATGGCCCGGGCGACGATGTCGCGTGGAGCCAACGAGAGCCGCGGGTCGTATTTATGCATGAATTCCGAGCCGTCGAGGTTGCGGAGGACGGCGCCGTATCCTCTCATTGCTTCGGTGATGAGAAAAGAGGGGCGATCGCCGGGGTGATAGAGGGCTGTAGGGTGGAATTGAATGAATTCCATATCGCGGACGGTACCCTTGGCTCTGTAGACCATTGCAATGCCGTCGCCGGTAGCGATCAGAGGGTTGGTCGTCGTGGTATATACCGCACCGACTCCACCGGTGGCCATCAGGGTGATTTTAGCGAGAAATGTCTCGACTTTGCCGGTTTCTTCGTTGAGGATGTATGCGCCGTAGCAGGTGATGTCGGGGGTGCGGCGTGTGACGATTTTTCCGAGATGGTGCTGGGTGATTATTTCGACGGCGAAGTAGTTTTCGAATATGTCGATATATGGGTTTTCGCGCAGTCGGCGGATAAGGCTGTTCTGGATTTCGGCGCCGGTGTTGTCGGCGTGGTGGAGGATTCGGAATTCGGAGTGTCCTCCTTCGCGATGGAGGTCGAAAGAGCCGTCATTTTTTCGGTCGAAGCCGACACCCCAACTGACGAGGTCGTCAATTCTTTGCGGGGCTTCGGTGACAACTTTTCTGACGGCCTGCGGGTCGGAGAGCCAGTCTCCGGCCACCATTGTGTCGTGGATGTGTTTTTCAAAGTTATCGACAGCTGTGTTTGTGACACTGGCCACCCCTCCCTGGGCGAAGAAAGTGTTTGCTTCTTCCAAAGAGGTTTTGCACACGACAGCGACACGCGCGTTTTTGGCGGCGACCTTGAGTGCGAAAGTCATTCCGGCGATGCCGGAGCCTATGACAAGATAATCGTATTTTCGAACCATTTGATTGTCAGACTAAAGTGCGGTTCATTGCGCCGGAAATAAGGGACACAATGAAAGGCCTGAGGGAAATCCGCAGGCTTCGCACGACAAAAATACAACATTTCTTTGAAAAAAAGAATTGGAGCAGAGGGAAATTCGACGCATTGGTGAAGCGGAGGATTTTTGGGTGTTAATATTCTTTAATTGGTGGGGTGTCCGGCACGGGTTTTGCGGGACTATCTGTGTCTTTTCATTAAATTCTTAGTTGTATGAATATCAAAGCAAAACTATGTATCGGAGCTATGTTGGGAACACTGCTTTGCGGGGGCTGCACGAAGAAGATTTATGTGCCGGTGGAGTCGGCGCGCCTTCAGAGCGACACACTGACGCGGATATGTCTGCGGAGCGACACTTTTCTGGCGCGGGACAGTGTGGTGGTCACTCTTCGGGAGAAGGACACGATTCGGGAGCGGCTCGTCAGAGAGCGCTGGCGTGTCCGTACGGTGAGGGACACGGTGAGGGATGTCCGGCGGGACACGATAGTGAAAACTGTGGCGGTCGGTGTGTCGGACAAGGAATCATCGCGTGGTCTGCCCGGGAGAGTCGGGCGGACGGTGGGATGGATTCTGACGGGAATATTGGCGTGGTTGTTGTGCCGACTGATGGGGAATCGGTGGACACGGGGAGGATCAAAGAGCTGATGGGTTGACGTCGGAATATGGCGCATCGCTGTTTTCAAGCCTATTGTCGAGACGCATTCTCACTTCTTTGAGAAGGAGTTTTTCAATTTCTTGAATAGCCCGGGCGTCGAGTGGGGGATATGATGAGTATTGCTGAGCATGTTCGGGCCGGACCTCGGTGGCTTTTGGAGAAGTGAAGTATGCCAGGTCGGATGCTTCGGGAGCTTCGCGCCGGAGATATGCGGTGAGCTGACGTTCGATGTCGGCAAAGGGGTTTGGTTTTCGGAGTGGGTCGGCATCGGTGGGGATGGTGTAGTCCATCCGATATTTTCGGGAGTTACCGAAGCTGACGATATAGAGTTTCTTTTCCATAATATGTAACAAATATAAGATTGGTTTGTGAGTATAACTCTGAATGACAAGGTTTTATTCCTGGGGATAGATTAATTTGACGAGCTCGACAAATTGGTCGACAGAAAGGCGCTCGGGACGCTCGGCAAGAAGCGGGGATTCGATTCCGCCCGGAGGAAGGAGGGAGGCCAACGAATTGCGGAGGGTTTTGCGGCGCTGTCCGAACGCAGTCTTGACAACGTTTTTGAATTTCTTTTCGTCGCAACCGAGTGATGTTCGGGAATTACGGGTCAGTCTGATTACTCCGCTTTTCACTTTTGGGGGAGGATTGAAGACGTTTTCGTCGACGGTGAAAAGGTATTCGCAATCGTACCAGGCCTGGAGCAAAACGGAGAGTATGCCGTAGACTTTTGAACCGGGAGGGGAACAGAGTCTCTGGGCGACTTCCTTCTGAAGCATACCGGAGCAAACCGGGATTTGGTCGCGCCACTCCAGGAGCTTGAAGAAGATCTGAGAGGATATGTTGTAGGGATAGTTACCGATGAGTGCAAACTGTCCGGGGAAAATTGAGCTGAGGTCGAGCTTGAGGAAGTCGGCATCAATGACCTCTAAACGGGGATAGACCTTGTGGAGATATCGGACGGATTCTTCGTCGAGCTCTACGGCTTTGAGGGGTCGGCCGGAGTTGAGAAGGAACTGAGTGAGGACCCCCATTCCGGGTCCTACTTCGAGAATCGGGATGTCGGCCCATTGGCAGGCGCCGGGCGGGAGGGAATCGGCGGAAATGGTGTCAGCAATTCGCTGAGCTATGTTCAAATCGGTTAGAAAATGCTGACCGAGAGCTTTTTTTGGTTTGACTGCCATATTTAGATGAGAGTGTGTTTTTCGGGTTATACTTACCCATATAACAATTTTAGGAGCAATAATATTTTAAATTCATCTTAAAGGATAAAAAAATGACGGAAATCATATTAGGAGTGCTTGGCGGAGGAGCTGCGGTTCAATTGGTGAACACGCTGGCGATGGTGCGTCAAAACCGGCGCAGGCTGAACGCTGAAGCATTGGGGCTGGAGATAGCGGCTCTTGAGCGCACGATTGAAGTGCTTCAGAAGAATTTTGAGCTGGAGAATGAACGACACCGAAAGGAGGTGGCGGCGCTGAGAGCGGAAATAGAGCGTCTACGTTCGCGCATGGAGAGCGTCGGCATCAGTTATGAACCATCAATAAACAAGGAGTTATGAATATAAAAACAGAACAGAGAGGTAAGCGGACGGTCAGGCGGATCGTGGTGCATTGCAGCGCCGGACCGACTTCCACGAAGGCGACAGCGATCGTCAGTTATCATCTTCGGCCCACGAGCCAAGGTGGAAGAGGATGGAAAAATCCGGGTTATCACTATATTGTGGAGGGGGACGGAAGAGTCGTTGCTACTCTGCCGGAAGAGCTGATAGCGAACGGAGCGAAGGGTTTCAACTCGGACTCTATCCATATCTGCTACACGGGAGGAATCGGAGCGGGAGGGAAAGGGGCCGACACGCGGACGGCAGCCCAAAAAGAGTCGCTGAGGGATTTGATATGTGAAATCCGGAGTCGTCGAGGGCGGCTTCCGGTGTATGGTCATCGGGATTTGTCGCCTGACCGGAACGGCGACGGGAAGATCAGTCGGGATGAATGGATAAAGGAGTGTCCCTGTTTTGATGCCCGAAAGGAATATGGGGTATGAGAGAGTTCAATCCCCGACTCCGGAGGATGTGGAATCGGGGATCGAGAAAGGGGATGTAGAGATGAATCTACTTATTTTTTGAATTTCTTGGCTATTTCTTTCGGCACACCGTCTTTGTGGAGAGAAATGGAGATGGTTTTGTCGAGGAAATAAGGCATTGAGACGTAGAAATAACCGCCATAGAGTTGGTTGGTGTCCCAGGAGTTTTTGACTTTGTAGTATCTGTTACCTTCCTGGTCAGTGGCAATACCTTCGATGACCATGCCGTGGTCGTCGGTTGTCTCCCAGTTGTCGAAATGTTTCTGGCGGTCTTCCTGAGTTGGAGTGATTTCTTTTTGAGGACCTTTTTTGGAGAATCTTTGTGCGTCGCGGGCTTTGTCGTCGAGCTTAACCCATTTTGAGATTTCGCTGTCGGTCATGTTTGCTTCGCTGACTTCTTCGGGAATGATTGCATATCCTTCGCGCCATTTGAAACCACCTTCGCTGACGTCGGCAGCCCAAGCGACGGCATATCCGTTTTCGATTGCGTTGTCAACGATTTTCTGGAGCTCCTCCATGGGGACGTTCATGGATTTTGCCTGGAGCCAGTTGTCGGGGATTTCGATGGCAAATTCCTGGTAGAAGGGATGGTGGGTGAAGGATGTCAGATGGATGTAGTCTTGGGGTTTGATGCCGAGAGAAGCGGCATAGGACTCTGGGGTGTAGGTCTTGCCTTGGTAAATGAAGGACTCAGGGACTGGGCCGAGATATGCGTCGAGGATTCCGATGAAGCCCGGGAGCCAGGCGTCGGAGAGATGATTTCCTTTTTTCTTGGCGTTTCGGAGGACTCCTTTGAGGTAACCGTCCATGGCTTCGGCCATTTCGTAGTGGGAGTGTTTTTTGTCGCCGTAGTTAAGTCCGGCGTATGCTTCTTCGGGCAAAGCGCCGTATTTATCGAGGACGTAGAGGACGTCGGCAATCTGACCGCCTTGTGCGAAGTTTGCGTCTCCGTAAAGCCGCATGAGGCGCTTTGCTTTGTCGATGTAGCAGTTGCGGACGATGAACATCTCAGAGAGGTCTGTTTCTTTTCCGCCCATTCGGAGGATTTCGTCTTCGAGAAGACCGACTCCGGAGAAGCTCCAGCAGGTTCCGCTTTTGTTTTGGTCTTTGACGGGAGTGGTTTTCACCATTTTGATGTCGGTGAATTTAAAACCGGTAGAGTCCGGGACTACGATGTCGTTGTCGGCGTGAGCCGGAGCCTGCATATAGGTTGCGCAGAGCGGGAGGGAGAAAAGAGCGGCGATAGCAGCCGGGATAAGTTGTTTCATGGAATGGTATATGTTGAGAAATTAATAATCAAAATCACAGCAAAGTTAATAAATAAAGCTAAAAAGAGGAAAATGAATATGTGTAAAAAAGAAAAATATGAGATTGGCGTGAGCCTTGAGAGAGTGAGTCAGCGCATGGCTGATGAGGTTGAACCGCGCCGTGTATGGGAAGCGGAGAGCCTGGATATGTCGGTGAAGCCTGAAGCGGGTATGCCTACGGCATCAGAGCCTTGGGGTCTGAGGGCTGTAAGGGCTGCTTTTCGGGCTGAATGTCTCGGGATAGCCGGGGCACTTGGGCGCTGGGGCCGGGTGACGGTTGGCGATGAAGGCTTGCGGGCTGAGCTTATGGTTCCGGCTGAGAAAGGGGCGTTGGTGGAGTCGCTGACGGAGGAAGCGATTGTGTTTGGGATCGTTGCGCGGATGAGCGAGTCGAGCCGGCACGGGTTGTCGAATCGGGACCGGGAGAGGGCAGAAAGGGCTCGGGAGCGACTGCTGACGGCTTGTGTCGCGGGATAGGATGAAGTGAAGGAGCGACAGCTCGATACGTAAAACAGCTCGATATGTAAATATGAGACTAACCGGCATGACCCTCCTGGGGAGTATGCCGGTTAGTTTTTTTTATGTTCGATGGATGCAGTCGGGAGTTGGATTACCACATTTTCAAAAAGGTTTGAGGGGTTATAATTAAAAAGGGGTCGTTTGACCTCTTTTTTTATTTTAAGGAATTGTCAAGTCCTAAAATAGCGTTACACTAGAAAAGTAACGAAAATGGAAGAAA